>JAITLM010000018.1 GCA_031277885.1 Microbacterium sp. | reverse complement strand
CCGGTGCAGATGATCCATGAGCCGCTGATGGCGGTTGCGGAAGAACTCGTCCTCCACGATCTGCGCGGCGGCTCGCCCCGACGGCGTCATCTCGTCGGTGGGCCCCGAGAGCGACATGCGTCCGCGAGGGCGCTCCCACCACCGCTCGCGCGCCGTGCCGAGGTCGGCGACCTCGTGGATGAGGTCGCGCGCGGCAAGTGCTCGCAGGTGATAGCTGGTGACGCCTGAGCTCTCCCCGATCAGCGCCGCGAGCGAGCTCGCCGTCTGAGGGCCGCGCTCCGCGAGCAGATCCAGGATCCGCACGCGCAGCGGGTGTGCGAGCGCCTTCAGGGCGCCCGCGTCGAGCGTCCGCTCCTCGGGCTGCGCGTGCTCCCGTGCCGCTTCGTTCTCCGTCATGCATGCAAAGATACCTTTGCAAGAGAGTCTTTGCAAGCACTTCTTTGCAACTTTCTTGCGTCGGCGCCCCCTCTGCGCACCGACGCCCCCTCGTAGGAGCGCTGCTCAGAGGGGGCGCCGGTGCTGCGAGGGGGCGTCGCGAGGATCGTCAGCGTGCGATCACGCGCTGCGCCCAGGACAGGATCGTCTCCATCGCGACCGTGTCCAGCTGCGTCCCGTCCTCGTTGTAGTTCGTCCCCGGTACGATCTCGGCACGCGGACGGGGTTCGTGCTTGAGCACGTGGTTCGCGTCCGCCGGGAAGGCGAACGTCACGAGCGGATTGTCGGCGGCCGCCGCCTGGAGCGGATCCCCGTCCGCGGTGGCGTCGATCTGCAGGTCCTTCTCGCCGATGAGCACGAGCGTGGGGATGCCGACGCCGCCGATGCCGTCCGCAGCGCTCTCGTTCCACAGCTCCCGCGCGAACGGGAGGTTCACGGGGCTGTCGAAGCTGCGCAGGACGTTCGCGACGGCGTCGGGGATGGAGCCGTCCGGATCCATCGTCCCGCCCGCCGAGAAGCGCGCCGTCGCCTCCCGCACGAGAGCCAGGATCCCCTCTCCCCCGGGTACCGCCGCCAGCTGCGCGCTCAGCTGCATGTCCAGCACCGCACCGACGCTCCGCCCGGGAGGGGCGGCCAGGACCAGCCCGCACAGCGGCACCGACATGGCCCCCGCCGCCTGGGCGAGTGCGTAGTGCAGCACGTGCACGCAGCCCTCGCTGTTGCCGAGGCCGATCACCCCGCTCCGATCGATGCGGGCATCGGCGACGAGCGTGTCGAGCGCGGCGGCGAGCTCGGCGAGGTGCGACGCCATGCTCAACGTCCCCGCGAGGCGCGGCAGGTTCTCCACGACGTGCGGACCCGACGCCCGCTTGTCGTAGCGCAGCGCAGCGAAGCCGTGCTCGGCGAAGAACTCGGCGAGCAGCCGGCCGGATCCGTTCGTCCCCGGCAGCATCGGGGAGTTCCAGTCGCGGTCGGTCGGACCGCTGCCCGCGACCAGGACGACCGCGGGGAACGGTCCGTCCCCGTCCGGTGCCGTGATCGTGCCGAACATCTCGATGCCGTCCAGGGTCCAGCTCACCTCTGCAGAGTGCGTCATGAGCAGAGTCTGGCGCGCAATCCTCTCGGCTGCCCAGGAACGCGCGGAGATCTTGTCGTCGCGCCCCCTCTGCACACCGACGCCCCCTCGCAGGAATGGCGCTCAGAGGGGGCGCCGATGCTGCGAGGGGGCGTCGAGGAATCCGGTCAGGCGGCCGCGCGTGCGGCGACGAACGCCGCGACGCAGCGCTCGACCTGCTCCGGGGTGTGCGCGGCGGAGAGCTGCACGCGGATGCGCGCGAGACCGCGCGGCACCACCGGGAAGCTGAACGCGGTCACGTACACGCCCTGCTTCTGCATCTCCGCGGCGACCCGTGCGGTCAGTGCGGCGTCGCCGAACATGACGGGTACGATCGCGTGCTCGCCCGGGAGCAGGTCGAACCCCTCCTCCGTCATGAGACGGCGGAACAGCGCGGCGTTCTCCTGCAGCTGCGCGCGCAGGGATCCGGATCCCTCGACGAGATCGAGCGCGCGCAGGGTGCCCGCGACGATCGAGGGCGCGAGCGTGTTGGAGAACAGGTACGGACGGGCGCGCTGGCGCAGCAGCGCGACGATGTCGCGATGGCCGGCGACGTAGCCGCCGCTCGCGCCGCCGAGCGCCTTGCCGAACGTCCCGGTGTAGATGTCCACGCGACCTTCGACGCCGCACAGCTCCGGCGTGCCGCGACCGTGCTCGCCGATGAAGCCGACCGCGTGCGAGTCGTCCACGAAGACGAGGGCGTCGTAGCGCTCCGCGAGGTCGCAGATGTCCGCGAGCGGGGCGATGTAGCCGTCCATCGAGAACACGCCATCGGTCACGATCACCCGGAAGCGGGCGTCGGCCGCAGCCTTCAGCTGCTCCTCGAGGTCCACCATGTCGCGGTTGCGGTAGCGCAGCCGGCGCGCCTTGGACAGCCGGATCCCGTCGATGATCGATGCGTGGTTGAGCTCGTCCGAGATGATCGCGTCCTCGGCCGAGAACAGCGTCTCGAAGACGCCGCCGTTCGCGTCGAAGCACGACGAGAACAGGATCGCGTCATCGGTGCCGAGGAACGACGACAGCCGCCGCTCGAGCTCGAGGTGCTGCTCCTGCGTGCCGCAGATGAATCGCACGCTCGCCAGGCCGTAGCCCCACTCGTCGAGGGCGCCCTTGGCCGCCGCCACGAGGCGCTCGTCGTCGGCGAGGCCCAGGTAGTTGTTCGCGCAGAAGTTCAGCACCTCGGCGCCGTCCGCGACGATCTCGGCGCGCTGCGGACCGCGGATCCCGCGCTCGTGCTTGGTGAGTCCCGCCTCGTCGATCCCGGTGAGCTCATCGGCGAGGTGCTGCTGGAATGATCCGTACATCGTGGTCTCCTACAGTTCGGTCCAGTCGAGGATGATCTTGCCCGTGCCCGCGGACGCGGCGGCCGCGAAGCCCTTCTCCCAGTCTCGCGCGGGGAGCACCTCGGCGATGATGCGGGTGATGGAGTCGCGCAGCACCGGGCTGGTCTGCAGCATGGCCCCCATCGCGTTCCAGGTCTCGAACATTTCGCGGCCGTAGATGCCCTTCACGGTGAGCATGTGCGTGACGATCTTGCCCCAGTCCACGCTGAACGGACCGGTCGGCAGGCCGAGCATCGCGATCCGCCCGCCGTGGTTCATGTTGTCGATCATCGCGGGCAGCGCGCTCGGCGCCCCGCTCATCTCGAAGCCGATGTCGAAGCCTTCCCGCATGCCCAGCGCGCGCTGCGCATCCGCGATGTCCTCGCGGGAGACGTCGACGACCGCGTCGGCACCCATCTCGCGGGCGAGTTCCAGCCGCGGCGCGCTCACGTCGGTCGCGGTGATGAAGCGGGCGCCCACGTGGCGGGCGATCGCGATCGCCATGAGTCCGATCGGGCCGCAGCCGGTGACGAGCACGTCCTCTCCGACGAGCGGGAACGCGAGCGCCGTGTGCACGGCGTTGCCGAGCGGGTCGAAGATCGCGCCGAGCTCGGGCGTCACGTCCGCGTGATGCACCCAGACGTTCGTCGCGGGAAGGGTGAGGTACTCCGCGTAGGCGCCGTCGCGCTGCACGCCGAGACCGATCGTGCGGATGCACATCTGCCGACGTCCGGCACGGCAGTTGCGGCACATGCCGCACACGATGTGCCCCTCGCCGGAGACCCGGTCGCCGACCGAGATGTCGTGCACGAGCGGTCCGACCTCGACGACCTCGCCGTAGAACTCGTGGCCGGGGATGAGCGGCGCCTTCACCGCGGAGGCGGCCCAGTCGTCCCAGCGCTGGATGTGCAGGTCGGTGCCGCAGATGCCCGTGCGCAGCACGCGGATGACCACCTCGTCGGGTCCGGCCACGGGGTCCGGCCGGTCGACGAGCTCGAGGCCCGCGTGCGGGCCGTCCTTGTAGAGAGCCTTCATGCTTCGATCCCACCGCGAAGAACCCTGTAGATCAATCCCCACTGTCTGGAGCGAGCTTTAAGCATCGCTACATGCTTGACTGGACATATGCAGTTGCAGCAGCTTCAGATCCTCCGCGAGCTCGGCGCGCTCGGCAGCGTGACCGCCGTCGCGGAGGCCCTGCGCGTCACGCCGTCCGCCGTCTCCCAGCAGCTCGCCGCGCTGCAGCGCGGCGTGCGGGCTCCGCTGACACGAAAGCAGGGGCGCACGCTCGTGCTGACCCCGGCCGGCGAAGCGCTCGCCGAGGCCGGAGCGGCCGCGCTCGACGCGATGGCCGCCGCGCGCTCCGCGGTGGACGAGTTCGAGGCGACCGAGGGCGGTGTCGTCACGGTCAGCGGGTTCCTCAGTGCGGCGCAGGCGCTCTTCGGCCCACTCATCCGCGCGCTCGGATCCGGACCCGACGTGCCCGCGATCCGCTTCACCGACGAGGACGTCGCGCAGAGCGACTTCCCCGCCCTCACCGCGCGCTACGACCTCGTGCTCGCGCATCGCATGGAGCACAGCCCGCCGTGGCCGAAGACCGGGATCCGCGTGCTCACCCTCGCCGCCGAGCCTCTGGACGTGGCGCTCTCCCCCGAGCACCCGCTCGCGCAGCGTGCATCGCTGCGCCCGGCCGATGTGGTGGGCGAGCGCTGGGTGACGAGCCGCGCCGGCTACTCCCCCGATGACGTGCTGCGCACGATCTCCGCCATCACGAACCGGCCGGCCGAGATCGTGCACCGGATCAACGACTACGGCGTCGCCGCGTCGGTGATCGCGACGGGCGACGTGATCGGCGTGCTCCCCCGGTACACCTCGCCGGGCACGGACGCCGTCGTGCGCCGCCCGCTGCAGTACGTCAGCACCAACCGGATGATCGATGTGCTCGCCCGGCCGGAGAACCTGCGCCGGCGCTCCGTGCGTCTCGTGTCCGATGCGCTGCGCCGGGTCATGGCGGAGCTGACCGGCTGAGGCGGCCCGCCGCCGCACTCCCTCGGAACGAGGCGATCTTCTAGGCTCGGAGGATGACGGTCGAGACGAACCCGCTGCTCACGCCCTCCGCCCTCCCCTACGCGCTGCCGGACTACGGCCGCATCCGCGCGGAGCACTACCTCCCCGCATTCCGGCGGGGGTTCGAGGAGCAGCTCGCCGAGATCCGCCGGATCACGATGGTGCGCTCGATGCCGACGTTCGAGAACACCATGGTCGCCCTGGAGCGCAGCGGAGAGCTGCTGGACCGCGCCTCGCATGCGTTCTACACCGTGGCCTCGGCCGACGCGACGGCCGAGATCCAGAGCATCGATGAGGAGCTCGCGCCGCTGATGGCCGCGCACCAGGACGCGATCCTGCTCGACTCGGCGCTGTATCGGCGGATCTCGCTGCTCCACGAGCAGATCGACGCTCTGCCCCTGGATCCGGAGCAGCGACGCCTCGTCGAGCGCTGGCATCGTGAGATGACCCTCGCCGGCGCGGCGCTCGACGAGGCGGCCAAGGCGCGACTCACCGAGCTCAACCAGCGGATCTCCTCGCTCAGCACCGTGTTCGAGAAGAACCTGCTGGCCGACACGAACGAACTGGCCGTCGTGTTCGACGACGCGGCCGACCTCGACGGCCTGAGCGCCGGGGAGCTGTCCTCCGCCGCGCGCGCCGCCGCCGAGCGCGGTCTCGAGGGCAAGCACCTGCTCGCGCTCCCCCTGTTCACCGGACACCCCGCGCTCGCAGCGCTCACCGACCGGGAGAGCCGTCGTCGCATCATGGAGGCCTCGCGCTCTCGAGGGGCGCGCGGCGGCGAGCACGACAATCGCGGCGTCCTCACCGAGATCGCGGGCCTCCGCGCCGAACGCGCGGCGCTGCTCGGCTACGGATCCCACGCCGCCGCGGTGACCGCCGATGAGACCGCCGGCACGCCCGAGGCCGTGGAGCGCATGCTGCGCGAGCTCGCCGCGCCGGCCGCGCGCAATGCCGCCGCCGAACGCGCGGCTCTGCAGCAGCTCATCGACGACACCGAGCCGGCGCCGTTCCCCCTGGAGGCGCACGACTGGGCCTTCTACACGGAGAAGCTACGCACCGCCCAGTACGACATCGACACGGCGGCTCTGCGCCCCTGGTTCGAGGCGGAGCGCGTGCTGCACGACGGCGTGTTCGCGGCGGCCGGCCTGCTGTACGGCCTCTCCTTCACGGAGCGGTCCGACCTTCCCGTCTACCACCCCGGCGCGAGGACGTTCGAGGTGTTCCAGGAGGACGGATCCGCGCTCGGCCTGTACGTGCTGGATCTGTACACCCGCGACAGCAAGCGGGGCGGGGCGTGGATGAACCCGATCGTGAGCCAGTCCGCTCTGCGCGGCACGCTCCCGGTCGTCGCGAACAACCTGAACGTGTCCAAGCCCGCCGACGGGGAGGCGACGCTGCTCACGATGGATGAGGTGAACACGCTGTTCCACGAGTTCGGGCATGCGCTGCACGGGCTGTTCTCCGACGTCACGTATCCGCACTTCTCCGGCACCAACGTGTTCCGCGACTTCGTCGAGTTCCCGAGCCAGGTCAACGAGATGTGGATGCTCTGGCCGGAGATCGTCCGCGCATACGCCCGCCATCACGAGTCCGGCGAGCCGCTTCCCGCGGGGCTCGTCGAACGCCTGCAGGCGACGGAGACCTTCAACCAGGGCTTCGAGACCAGCGAGTACCTCGCGGCGGCATGGCTCGACCAGGCCTTGCACGCGCTGCCGGCGGGAGAGTCGATCGACGACGTCGCCGCGTTCGAGGCGGCGGCCCTCGCGGACATCGGACTGGATGACCCCGCCGTACCCACGCGATACTCCTCGGCCTACTTCGCGCACGTGTTCTCCGGCGGTTACAGCGCCGGCTACTACTCGTACATCTGGAGCGAGGTCCTCGACGCCGACACCGTCGAGTGGTTCCGTGAGAACGGTGGCGCCCAGCGTTCCAACGGCGAGCGATTCCGCCGGCGTCTTCTCGGCGTGGGCGGATCCAGGGATCCGCTCGAGGCCTACCGAGACTTCCGCGGACGCGATGCGGAGATCGCCCCGCTGCTCCAGCGACGCGGCCTCGATCGCTGACCGCCTGCCGCAGAGCGGGCGCCTCCTCCCCCTGTCGGCGAGGAGGCGCCCGACCTAGGCTGGGCGGTGGATGCGGCGAGAGATGACGCCGGCCGTGAGGAGGAACCGATGTCCGTGTTCTCGGACGAGCCCTACGACGCCACGACCCCGCTCGATCTGCCTCCGGCCTCACTCGCGGCGGTCCGCCGGACCGGCCTGCGCATCGACGGCCTCGGATCGACGTTCGATCTGGCCTTCGGCGCGCTCGGCAAGGCGATCGCCGCGGGATCCCTCACCCCCTCCGGCCCCGCGGTCGCGGTCTATCGCGGCGATCCCATGGATGTCTTCGACCTCGACGTCGGCTTCCCGGTCGCCGCCGCGTTGTCCGCTCCGCTCACGGTCGACGATGTCGAGATCGAGGCGGCGGAGCTGCCGAGCGGGCCGGCGCTGGCCACGACCGTGATCGGACCGTACGAGGGTCTGGGCGAGGCCTGGGGGCGGCTCGCCGGCGAGAGCACCGCGCTCGGACACAGCCCTGCGGGCGTCTGGATCGAGGTCTATGTGTCCGACCCGAGCGTCACGGCCCCCGCCGATCTGCGCACCGACCTGATCCTTCCGGTTCAGCGCTGAGTTCGGGTGCCGCTCAGGCGCTCTTGCGCTTGCGCGCCAGCACCAGCGTGGGAGGCGCGCCTTCGTCGACCGCGGCACGGGTCACGACGACCTTCTGCACGTCCTCGGTCGAGGGGATCTCGAACATGATCGGACCGAGCACGTCCTCGAGGATCGCGCGGAGTCCGCGGGCTCCGGTCTTCCGCTCGACCGCGAGGTCGGCGATCGACTGCAGCGCGTCCTCCTCGAACTCGAGCTCCACGCCGTCGAGCTGGAACATGCGCTGGTACTGCTTGACCAGCGCGTTGCGCGGACCGGTCAGGATGTCGATGAGCGCGGCCTGATCGAGCGGCGTGACCGAGGCCACGACCGGCAGACGGCCGATGAACTCGGGGATGAGGCCGAACTTGTGCAGGTCTTCCGGGAGGACCTCGCTGAACAGATCCAGGTCCTTGCCCTTGTCGTGCAGCGGGGCCCCGAAGCCGACGCCGTGCTTGCCGACCCGGGAGGAGATGATGTCCTCGAGGCCCGCGAAGGCGCCGGCGACGATGAACAGCACGTTCGTCGTGTCGATCTGGAGGAACTCCTGGTGCGGGTGCTTGCGCCCGCCCTGCGGCGGCACCGAGGCGACCGTGCCCTCGAGGATCTTCAGCAGCGCCTGCTGCACGCCCTCCCCCGAGACGTCGCGCGTGATCGACGGGTTCTCGGCCTTGCGGGCGATCTTGTCGACCTCGTCGATGTAGATGATCCCGGTCTCGGCGCGCTTGACGTCGTAGTCGGCGGCCTGGATGAGCTTGAGCAGGATGTTCTCCACATCCTCGCCGACGTAGCCCGCCTCGGTGAGCGCGGTGGCGTCGGCCACGGCGAACGGCACGTTCAGGCGCTTCGCGAGGGTCTGCGCCAGGTAGGTCTTGCCGCAGCCCGTGGGGCCGATCATGAGGATGTTGCTCTTCGCGATCTCGATCTCGTCGGCCTTCTGCTCGGCCGGCTGCAGCGTTCCACGGGCGCGCACGCGCTTGTAGTGGTTGTAGACGGCGACGGAGAGCGCGCGCTTGGCCTGGTCCTGTCCGACGACGTACTCCTCGAGGAAGGAGAAGATCTCGCGGGGCTTGGGCAGATCGAACTCGGCGACCTCGCCGTTGGCGGACTCCGCCATGCGCTCTTCGATGATCTCGTTGCAGAGCTCGACGCACTCGTCGCAGATGTAGACGCCGGGGCCGGCGATGAGCTGCTGGACCTGCTTCTGGCTCTTGCCGCAGAACGAGCACTTGAACAGGTCGGCGCTCTCACCGATGCGTGCCATGTGCGTCCTCCTTCGAGACGTGGTCCGAGGTCGCCTCCGCGCTGTCGCGAGGAGCGATCACGGCGTGGGAACACCGTGCGGCGTTGCCGCTGTTCGAGCCTAACCGCTGCATCCGACATCCGGCCGCATCGCCACGGATCGCCCGCAACGCGTCGCTCCGCGCACGGCGAACACGCGTCGGATCCGGGCTTTCATGGTCCGGGGATCCATGCAGCCGTGGGATCGGGGCGGAGAATGAACGTGTCGCCGATGCTCCAGGGGTGCTCCCCAGGGGCCCAGCCGACCCTGTTGTACGTAGCCGTGGACGTCATGTCCATGCAGAGGCGCTTCTCGATGCCGTCGAGGTTGTCGCCGGTGACGGTCGTGTAGCTCACGATGCGCCCCTGATCGTCGAGATTCACGGTGCCCGTCGCGCCTCGGCGAGGCCCGAAGTCGATCGGCTCTCCGATCAGCTCGCCGTGGAAGTCGGCGGCGTTGCCGTCGACGTCAACCGAGTCCCGCTGGATCTCGATCCTCGCGAGCGGATGGCAGTTCTCCGCCCCTCCGACGCGCTCCTGCTCAGAGGTAGGGAACACCGCCGACGGCTCCGGCGCAGGAGTCCTGGATGGTGCGCTCGGGGCCGGCGAGGGCTGGGCCGCCTGCTGAGGTATGGCAGCAGAAACGGTCGCGAATGCGGAGCCTGCGCCGACGGCGAACCCGATGACGACGAGCCCGGCCGCGGACCAGGCGACGATCCTCGCGGTTCTGTTCATAGCCTGAACCTAGCCGGGTGCTCAGATCCTCGCGAGCCCGGGACGGATCAGGCCTGAACGAGCATCGCCCGCCCGGGCGCGTCCTGCGGATCCGGGCGGGCGATGCGACGAACGGGCAGCCAGGACTACAGAAGAGCCTTCGGGTGCCACACGGTCTTCACCTCGGTGAACGCGGCGATCCGCTGCGGCGAGGCGACGACCTCGCCCGGCACGAGAACGCGCTTGAGCGTGTCGGCGGCGGCGATCTGCAGGTCGACCCAGTCGATCCCGCCCGCTCCCGCCAGGTCCAGCGCGTTGACGTCGGCGTGCGCGGCGAGCCACGGCGCGAGCTCGGCCGGGGATCCGGTGAGCACGTTCACCACGCCGCCCGGCACGTCGCTCGTGGCGAGCACCTCGGCGAGGCTGATCGCCGAGAGCGGGTACTGCCGGCTCGCGACGACGACCACCGCGTTCCCCGCGACGAGCGCCGGCGCGACCACGGAGACGAGGCCGAGCAGCGCGGACTCCTGCGGCGCGACGATCGCGACGACGCCGGTCGGCTCGGGCGCGGAGATGTTGAAGTAGGCCCCCGCGACCGGGTTCAGGTTGCCGGCGATCTGGGCGTACTTGTCGCACCAGCCCGCGTACCAGACCCACAGATCGATCGCCTCGTCGACCTGCGCGCCCGCGACGGCCGCAGAGACCCCCTGCTGCGCCACGATCTCGTCGACGAACTGGGCACGACGCCCCTCGAGCACCTCGGCCACGCGGTACAGCACCTGGCCGCGGTTGTAGGCGGTCGCCTTGGCCCAGCCGGCCTGCGCGGCGCGCGCGGCCTTGACCGCGTCGCGGGCGTCCTTGCGCGACGCCTGGGCGGCGTTCGCCAGGAACGCCCCCTTCGGAGTGGTGACCTCGTAGGTGCGCCCCGATTCGCTGCGCGGGAATGCGCCGCCGATCGCGAGCTTGTAGGTCTTGGGAACGGTCAGTCGCGCGCTCATGCCGCGGATCCCTTCTTCAGCGCCTTGGCTTCGCTCTTGCTCTCGTTCTGCGCACTGAGCGCGCGGGGCGCGCCGCCTGCGGGACGCAGATAGGCCGCCAAGCCCTGCTTGCCGCCTTCGCGGCCGTAGCCGGACTCCTTGTAGCCGCCGAACGGACTGGACGGGTCGAACCGGTTGAACGTGTTCGCCCAGACGACGCCGGCGCGCAGGCGGTCGGCGACGGCGAGGATCCGGGATCCCTTGTCGCTCCAGACGCCTGCGGAGAGGCCGTAGGGCGTGTTGTTCGCCTTCGCGATCGCCTCGGCCGGGGTTCGGAAGGTCAGCACGGAGAGGACGGGGCCGAACACCTCCTCGCGGGCGATGCGGTGAGACGCCTCGACGCCGGTGAAGATCGTCGGGGCGAACCAGAACCCCTTCTCCGGGATCACGCAATCGGCGGTCCAGCGCTGTGCGCCCTCGTCCTCACCGACCTGGCTGAGCTCGCGGATGCGGGCCAGCTGCTCCGCCGAGTTGATCGCGCCGATGTCGGTGTTCTTGTCGAGCGGGTCGCCGAGACGCAGCGTCGACAGGCGGGACTTCAGCCGGTCGATGACCTCGTCGTGGATCGACTCCTGGACGAGCAGGCGGCTGCCCGCACAGCAGACGTGGCCCTGGTTGAAGAAGATGCCGTTGACGATGCCCTCGACGGCCTGATCGATCGGGGCGTCGTCGAACACGATGTTCGCCGCCTTGCCGCCGAGCTCCAGCGTGAGCGCCTTGCCGGTGCCGGCGACGGTGCGGGCGATCTCGCGGCCCACCGCCGTGGAGCCCGTGAAGGCGACCTTGTCGACGTCGGGATGACGCACGAGCGCCGCGCCGGTGGCCCCGGCGCCCGTGATGATGTTCACCACGCCGGCCGGAAGATCGGCCTGCTGAAGGATCTCGGCGAAGATCAGCGCCGTGAGCGACGTGGTCTCGGCGGGCTTCAGCACGACCGTGTTGCCGGCGGCGAGGGCCGGCGCGACCTTCCACGCGAGCATGAGCAGCGGGAAGTTCCACGGGATGACCTGCCCCGCCACGCCGTGCGCGGAGGGGTTCGGCCCGGCGCCGGCATAGTCGAGCTTGTCCGCCCAGCCGGCGTAGTAGAAGAACCACGAGGCGACGAGGGGCACGTCCACGTCGCGGGACTCCTTGATCGGCTTGCCGTTGTCGAGGCTCTCGGCCACGGCGAGTTCGCGGGCGCGCTCCTGCACGAGGCGCGCGATGCGGAACAGGTACTTGCCGCGGTCTCGACCGCTCATCTTCGACCACACCTTGGTGTAGGCGCGGCGCGCGGCGGCGACGGCGAGGTCGATGTCCTCATCGGAGGCGTGCGCGATGGTGGCGATGCGCGACTCGTCCGCGGGCGAGATCGTGCCGAACGAGGCGCCCCGTCCCTCGACGAACTCGCCGTCGATGAACAAGCCGTACTCGTCCTTCAGGGTGAGGATGCTGCGCGACTCGGGCGCAGGTGCGTAGTCCAGGAATCCCATGCGTGGTCCTCCGTCAGTCGATCGTGACGTAGTCGGGGCCGGAGTAGTGGCCGGTGGTCAGCTTCTGCCGCTGCAGCAGCACGTCGTTGAGGAGGCTGGAGGCGCCGAAGCGGAACAGGTGCGGCTGCAGCCACTCGTCCCCGACCGTCTCGGCGACGTGCACGAGGTACTTGACCGCGTCCTTCGAGGAGCGGATCCCGCCGGCCGGCTTCACGCCGATCCTCTCGCCGGTGAGCCGGTGCCAGTCGCGCACGGCCTCGAGCATGAGCAGCGTGACCGGGAGCGTCGCCGCCGGCGCCACCTTGCCGGTGGAGGTCTTGATGAAGTCGCCTCCAGCCAGCATGCCCAGCCACGAGGCCCGCTTGATGTTGTCGTAGGTGTTCAGCTCACCCGTCTCCAGGATGATCTTGAGCGAGGCGGAAGTGCCGTCCTCCCGGCGGCAGGCGTCCTTGACCGCGACGATCTGCTCGAACACCTGTCCGTAGCGTCCCGCGAGGAACGCGCCGCGGTCGATCACCATGTCGATCTCATCGGCTCCCGCCTCCACCGCGTCGCGGGTGTCGGCGAGCTTCACGGCGAGCGACGCGCGCCCGCTCGGGAACGCAGTCGCGACGGCGGCGACGGAGATGCCGCCGTCGTCGGGGTCGCCGTGCCGGGCCCCGAGCGCCTCGACGGCGTACGGCACCATGTCGCCGTACACGCAGACCGCGGCGACCGAGGGGCAGGACGCATCCGACGCGTCGGGCAGCTTGGCCTTGGACACCAGCGAGCGCACCTTGCCCGGGGTGTCGGCGCCCTCGAGCGTCGTGAGGTCGATGAGGCGCACGATCGTGTCGAGGGCCCAGGCCTTCGACGTGGTCTTGATCGAGCGCGTGCCGAGCGCTGCGGAGCGCTGCTCCAGGCCCACCGCGTCCACGCCGGGGAGGCCGTGCAGGAATCGGCGCAGGGTGAGGTCGTCGGGTTCGCCGCCGAGCACCTCCAGCGCGGTGCGCCGTGCGAGTTCGGTCGTCGTCACTGGTCCTCCAAGAGGGTCCGGGCGGTCGCCTCATCGGTGACCACCATCGTGCACAGGTTCGCGGTCACGACCGTGCGGGCGATGTCGTGCTTCGCCTCTCCGGCCGTGACGAAGACGGCGGTGCGCGCCTCGCGCAGCCGCTCGAGGCTGAGGCCGACCGTGCGGGCGTCGAGCTCGGGATCGACCACGTTGCCGTCCGCATCGATGTAGCGGCCCAGAACGTCGCCGACCGCACCGCGGCGGGCCAGCTCGTCGATGTCCCGGACGCTCAGATAGCCGTTCTCGACGTGCGCGGATCCGGCATCGCAGACGCCCGCCGTGAAGAGGTAGGCGTCGGCCTGCGCGGCCTGATCGAGCACGCCCGCGACCGTGCGGTCCCGCTCGATCGCCTGCTTGGTCTCGAGACGCTCCAGGATCGCGGGGCTCGGCAGCAGCGCGACGTGGCCCGACGCGCGCTGCGCGATCGTGGCCGCGAGCGAGGCGGCGCCTCCCGGCCGGCGGTTCACGCTCACGCCGCCGTTCATCTGCACCACGGTGACGCCGCGCGCCCACCCCTCGGCCATGCGGTCGGCGATCGCGGTGAGCGTGCGCCCCCAGCTCACGGCGAGGGTCTTCGGCACCGGACGGAGGGCCGCGAGGTGATCTGCGGCGCCCTGCGCGACCCGGCCGAGGGTCTCGGTGTCGCTCGGCCCGTTCGGCACCACGACGGCGTCGGCGAGCCCGAAGCGCTCGCGCAGCTCCCGCTCGATGCCGAGCTTGCGAGCGCGCGGGTGCACGATCTCGATGCGGACGATCCCGTCGATGCGGGCCTGCTGCAGGAGCCGCCCGACCTTCCAGCGCGAGATGCCCAGCAGACCGCCGATCTCGTCCTGGGTCTTGTCCTCGTCGTAGTACAGCTCCGCCACGCGGACGGCGAGCAGCTCGTCATCGTCGATGGCGGATCGGGGCATGCTCCGAGAGTACCCTTCGCCACACGCACGCGCACGAAACTGCTCAGATGAGCATTCGCCCTCGCTCACCCGCGCAACAGGGGCGGGGACGCGAGAGGGCGGCCCGGAATCGCATCCGGGCCGCCCTCTCGCGTCAGGTCAGCAGGTCAGCTCAGCGACTGACGCTTACGGCTCGTCAGCACCTGGTCGACGATGCCGTACTCCTTGGCCTGCTCCGCGGAGAGGATGTTGTCGCGATCGATGTCGCGGTTGACCTTCGCCACCGGCTGGCCGGTGTGCTTGGCCATGGTCTCCTCGAGCCACGTGCGCATGCGCAGGATCTCCGCGGCCTGGATCTCGATGTCCGACGCCTGTCCCTGGCCGGCCTCGCCCATCGCGGGCTGGTGCATCAGCACGCGCGCGTTCGGCAGGGCCAGACGCTTGCCTGGTGCGCCCGCGGCGAGCAGGACCGAGGCCGCCGAGGCCGCCTGGCCGAGCACGACCGTCTGGATCTGCGGCGCGACGTACTGCATCGTGTCGTAGATCGCCGTCATCGCCGTGAAGGATCCACCGGGCGAGTTGATGTACATCGTGATGTCGCGCTCGGAGTCCTGGCTCTCCAGGACCAGCAGCTGCGCCATCACGTCGTCGGCGGACGCGTCGTCGACCTGCACGCCGAGGAAGATCACGCGATCCTCGAACAGCTTGTTGTACGGGTCCTGACGCTTGAAGCCGTAGGCGGTGCGCTCCTCGAACTGAGGAAGGACGTAGCGGCTCGAGGGCAGGTTGCCGGCGGACCGGAACGTGGGTGTGTACATGGGTGTCCTCTCCAGCCTTACTTGTCCGCGCCCGTGCCGCCGCCGCCGTGCACGTCACTGGCGTGCTCGCGCATGTGGTCGACGAAGCCGTACTCGAGGGCCTCGGTGGCGGTGAACCAGCGGTCCCGGTCGCCGTCCTCGTTGATCTGCTCGACCGTCTTGCCGGTCTGCGACGCCGTGATCTCGGCGAGGCGCTGCTTCATCGACAGGATCAGCTGCGCCTGCGTCTGGATGTCGCTCGAGGTGCCGCCGAAGCCGCCGTGCGGCTGGTGCAGCAGCACGCGCGCGTTCGGCGTGATGTAGCGCTTGCCCTTGGTGCCGCTGGTCAGCAGCAGCTGCCCCATCGAGGCCGCCATGCCGATGCCGACCGTGACGATGTCGTTCGGCACGAACTGCATCGTGTCGTAGATCGCCATGCCGGCGGTGATGGATCCGCCGGGCGAGTTGATGTAGAGGTAGATGTCCTTCTCGGGGTCCTCT
The DNA here is from genome assembly GCA_031277885.1 of Microbacterium sp. Lineage (GTDB taxonomy): Bacteria > Actinomycetota > Actinomycetes > Actinomycetales > Microbacteriaceae > Microbacterium. Next base: position 36,139 of record JAITLM010000018.1, on the reverse strand, counting down.
GCGGCGAGAAGGAGGATCTTGGCGCAGATCTCGTTGGCGTTCTCGTCCCGCACCTCGGATCCCAGCCAGATGATGCGATCCTTGAGCAGCCTGTCGAAGACGCTCGTCGCGACCAGGGGTTCAGCCATTTCCGCTCCTGTTTCCGTGTTCGGTGATTCGAATCTACCGGCGACAACGCACGCGCCCGGCCGTGTTCGCCGTCGGCATATCAGGCGTCGCGGCCCGCGATCTCGTGCGCGTAGGCGGTCATGGACCGGTGATAGCGGGGCATGTGCGGCACGAGGGCCAGGATCGCGACGCTCAGGCCGCGCTCCGGCTGACCGGCACTGGCCAGGGCGAGCGCGTGCATGGCCGCGATCGCATCGCGGTACACGGAATCGGGGTGCGCCGCGTGCTCGGCCTCGATGAGCTCGAGCGCCCCCTCGAGGTCGCCGAGGTTGCGCAGCGAGCTCGCGAGCTGGATCGTCGCCTGGGCGCGGCGGTCGTCGTCGAGCCCGAGCTCGAGCGCACGCCGGTAGAGCGGCACGGCCTCGTCCGGCCGCCCCGCGGAGTCGCGGGCGCCGGCGCGTTCGAAAGCGGCCTCGGCGTCGTCCGCGCCGCGCTCCGCCGCGATCGCATCGATCCGCGAGATCACCTCTTCGTCGACGAGACCGCCCGACGCGGCCTCCCAGACGGCGTCGATCCGTTCCTGCCAGTCGTTCATGTCTGTCCTCGGTCTCGTGCTCGATGGATGCGAAGAGGGCGGGTGCACGATGCACCCGCCCTCTTCCGGATCGTGGATCCGATGCTTACTCGGCGTCAGCGGCCTTGTCGGCGGCCTTCTTGGCCGGAGCCTTGCGCGCGGCCGGCTTCTTGGCGGCCGGCTTCTCCTCGGCGGCGGGAGCCTCGTCGGCCTCCGCGGCCTTCTTGGCCGGGGCCTTCTTGGCGGGGGCCTTCTTCGCCGGAGCCTTCTTCGCGGGCTTCTCCTCGGCAGGAGCCTCGGCGGCGTCCTCGGCCTCGTCGTCGGTGGCGACGAAACCGGTCAGGTCCACGGCCTTGCCGTTGGAGTCGACCACGGTGACCTTGCCGAGCGCGACCGCGAGGGCCTTGTTGCGTGCGACCTCGCCGACCAGGACGGGCAGCTGGTTCGCGGACTGCAGCGCCTCCACGAACTCCTGCGGCGCCATGCCGTACTGCGCGGCGGACTGGATCAGGTACTGGCTGAGCTCGTCCTGCGAGACCTGGACGTTGGCGTCCTCGGCGATCGAGTCGAGCAGCACCTGGGTGCGGAACTGCTTGGTGCTCGCCTCGGTGACCTCGGCGCGGTGCTCGTCGTCCTCCAGGCGGCCCTCGCCCTCGAGGTGGTTGTGCACCTCGTCCTCGATGAGCTGCGGCGGAACCGGGATCTCGATCTTCTCGAGCAGGGTCTCGATGAGCTTGTCGCGCGCCGAGGAGGCCTGGGTGAACACGCCCTGCTGCTCGACCGACTCGCGCAGGCTGTCGCGCAGCTCGGCGATGGTGTCGAACTCGCTCGCGATCTGCGCGAAGTCGTCGTCCGCCTCGGGCAGCTCGCGCTCCTTGACGGCCTTGACCGTGACGGAGACCTCGGCGTCCTCGCCCGCGTGGTCGCCACCGACCAGCTTCGAGCGGAAGGTGGTGTCCTCACCGGCGGTGAGCGAGTCGATCGCGTCGTCGATGCCCTCGAGCAGCTCGCCGGAGCCGACCTCGTAGGAGACGCCCTCCGCGCGGTCGATCTCGGCGCCGTCGATCGCGGCGACGAGGTCGAGCTCGACGAAGTCGCCGGCCTTCGCGGGACGGTCGACGGGGACCAGGGTGCCGAAGCGGGCGCGCAGGCGGTCGAGCTCGGCGTCCAGCGCAGCCTCGTCCGCCTCGATGGCGTCGACGGTCACGGTGATGCCGTCGAGCGACGGGACCTCGATCTCGGGACGGACGTCGACCTCGACCTCGACCTTGAGGTCGCCGGAGAAGTCCTTCTCGTTCGGCCACTCGATGACCTCGGCCGAGGGGCGGCCGACGATCCGGAGGTTGTGCTCGAGCGATGCCTCCCGGAAGAAGGTGTCCAGACCCTCGTTGACGGCGTGCTCGATGACGGCGCCGCGGCCGACGCGCTGATCGATGATCGGCGCGGGCACCTTGCCCTTGCGGAAGCCGGGGATCTGCACGTCCTGCGCGATGTGCTCGTAGGCGTGCGCGATGCTGGGCTTGAGGTCCTCGGGGGTGACCGTGATGTGCAGCTTGACCCGGGTCGGGGCAAGCTTCTCGACGGTGCTGTTCGCCATGCTGGTGTGTCTCCTTGTGAATGTCCCGCGTGCAGTCCGCGCGGGCGATGTCGTGGGGCTCGGCCGATCCTGCGGATCGGCGTTCGCACGGGGCGCATCAGCGGCCCGCCTGTCGTCATCGAGCAGTGACGCGAACGATCCTTCGGATCGGTCTCGTCACTGCGTCGGGGCGACAGGATTTGAACCTGCGACCTCCCGCTCCCAAAGCGGGCGCTCTACCAAGCTGAGCTACGCCCCGGGTAGGAACCCGCGCGCGCGGGAACGGCCTTCACGAGTCTAACGGAACGGAGCACCCCCGTCAGTCAGGTATGCTCATGGGAGTGCCGCGGCTTTCCGTCGCGGGCCGGTCCCTCGCAGAGCGAGCGGTCCGGGGCTGTAGCTTAGTGGTAAAGCCTCTGTCTTCCAAACAGATGATGCGAGTTCGATTCTCGTCAGCCCCTCCACGTCTTCCTCCCCCGCCTTTTCGCATCCGGCGCCATCGCGCTCCCCGGTCCGCGGCGTAGAGTTCGCTGCATCGAAGGGAACGGCATGGAGATCACTCCGTCTCGCATCGCATCGCTCGAACCGGACGAGGTCTTCGTCTTCGGTTCCAACGCCGAAGGGCTGCACGGCGGCGGCGCCGCGCTCATCGCGTACGAGAGCTTCGGCGCGGTCTGGGGCGAGGGCCACGGTCATCACGGCCGCACCTACGCGATCGACACCATGAGCGGACTCGACGTCCTCGCCACCGAGGCGGAGACGTTCGTGGCCTTTGCGGCGGCGCATCCCGCGCTGCGATTCCTGCTCACGCCCGTGGGGTGCGGGATCGCGGGGTACGCGCCGGCTCAGGTCGCACCGCTGTTCGCCGGACTCCCCGCCAACGTGACCCGGCCGGAGGCCTTCCTCCCGTACCTCTGAGGCCGGCGGCTGCATCTTGCGGACCTCCCCCGGCCTGCACCGCCGCGCATCACGGGCAGACGACGAGAGCCCCCGCCGAAGCGGGGGCTCTCCGGTGCGGACGTGCGGGAGGCTCAGGCCTGGCCGCGACGCTCGCGGAGCTGCGCGAGGGCGTCGCCGAGCAGCTGCTCGGCCTCCTCGTCGGTGCGGCGCTCCTTCACGTACGCGAGGTGCGTCTTGTAGGGCTCCGCCTTCGCGATCTCCGGCGGGTTCTCCTTGTCGCGTCCGGCCGGGAGGCCGGAGTGCGGGTGGTCGATGATGTCCGGGATCTCCTCCTCGGGCAGGCCCGCCGCGAAGTACCGCACGGTCTCGTTGCCGAGTCCGTCCCAGTACGAGATCGCGATGCGGTCGGCGTGGTAGCCGTGGTCCTGCTCGCCCATCGGGCCGGATCCGACCCTCGTTCCTCGGATCGCGTTGCCGCCGGTCGCCATCAGATCGCCTCGAACTTCGTGATCAGGCCGAGTCCCACGACCGCGACGAACCAGACCAGCGCGAGCACGACCGTGAACCGGTTGAGGTTCCGCTCGGCGAGACCGCTGGACCCGACGGCGGAGGACATGCCGCCGCCGAACATGTCGGAGAGGCCTCCGCCGCGCCCCTTGTGGAGCAGGATCAGAAGGGTCAGCAGGACGCTGGTGATGCCCAGCAGCACCTGCAGGATGAACTGGAGAATATCCACGGATCGGCCTTTCGCTCGGGCCCGCACGGGCGTGCGGGATCCCGGGTAACGGTCAATTATACGTCGAGACGTCCCCGCCCCTTCGGGCGGGGACGCGTGTCACACTCCGACGTGCTTCTGGTAGCGCACGATCGCGGCGAACTCGTCGACGACCAGGCTCGCCCCGCCGACCAGCGCGCCGTCCACGTCGGGCTCGCGCATGAACCCGGCGATGTTCGCCGACTTCACCGATCCGCCGTAGAGGATCCTGGTGCGCGCGGCGGCCTCGTCGCCGAGGACCTTCGCGATCACGCCGCGCAGCACCGCGCAGACGTCCTGCGCCTGCTGCGGGGTCGCAGCCTGGCCGGAGCCGATCGCCCAGACCGGTTCGTACGCGACGACGATGTCCGCCTTCGCGTCCAGGCCCTGCAGGGCCGCCTCGAGCTGACCGGCCGGAACCGCGCTCGCACCGAACTTCTCCAGATCCTCCGCGGTCTCGCCGACGCAGATCACGGGCACCAGGCCGTGCTTGATCGCGGCCTTGGTCTTGGCCGCCACGACCTCGTCGCCCTCGGCGTGGTACTCGCGCCGCTCCGAGTGGCCGATGATGACGTAGCTCGCGTCGAGCTTCGCCAGGAACGCGCCGGAGATCTCACCGGTGTACGCGCCGGAGTCGTGCTGCGACAGGTCCTGGGCGCCGAAGGCGAACGGGATCTTGTCCGCGTCGATGAGCGTCTGCACGCTGCGCAGATCGGTGAACGGCGGGAACACCGCCACCTCGACCGTTCCGTCCTCGTGCTTGGCGTCCTTGAGCGTCCAGTGCAGCTTCTGCACGAATGCCACCGCCTGCAGGTGGTCGAGGTTCATCTTCCAGTTGCCCGCGATCAGCGGGGTTCTGCTGTTCACACCCATCCGAGGACCTCCAGTCCGGGAAGCTTCTTGCCTTCGAGGAATTCGAGGCTCGCGCCTCCGCCCGTCGAGATGTGACCGAACTGGTCATCCGCGAAACCGAGCTGACGCACGGCCGCGGCGGAGTCGCCGCCGCCGACGACGCTCAGTCCGTCCGCCTCGGTCAGCGCCTGCGCGACGGCCTTGGTGCCGGCGGCGAACGCCGGGAACTCGAACACGCCCATCGGCCCGTTCCAGAACACGGTCCTCGATCCGCGGATCGCGTCCGCGAAGCGCGCGGCGGTGTCGGGCCCGATGTCGAGTCCGATGCCCGAGGCGCCGAAGGACGTCGCCTCGATCGCGTCGGCGGCGGCGACCTCGTGGGCCGCATCCGCGGAGAACGAGGCCGCGACGACCACGTCGGTGGGGAGCACGAGCTCCACGCCGCGCTCGGCCGCCTCGGCGATGTAGCCGCGCACGGTGTCGAGCTGGTCCTTCTCCAGCAGGCTGGAGGCGACCGCGTGGCCCTGTGCCGCAAGGAACGTGAACAGCATGCCGCCGCCGACGAGCAGGCGGTCTACCCGCGGCAGCAGGTGCGAGATCACGCCGAGCTTGTCGGAGACCTTGGATCCGCCGAGCACGACCGTGTAGGGGCGCTCGGGGTTCTCGGTGAGGCGGTCCAGGACCTTCAGCTCGGCTTCGATGAGCAGTCCGGCCGCGGACGGCAGGATCTGCGCGAGGTCGTAGACGCTGGCCTGCTTGCGGTGAACGACGCCGAACCCGTCGGAGACGAGCGCGTCGCCGAGGGCGGCGAGCTGCTCCGCGAAGGCGCGGCGCTCCGCGTCGTCCTTCGAGGTCTCCCCCGGGTTGAAGCGGAGGTTCTCGAGCACGACGACGCCGCCGGGCTGCAGGGCCGCGACCGTCTCCTGCGCCGAGGCGCCGACGGTGTCCGCCGCGAACGCGACCGGCTGCCCGAGCAGCTCGCCCAGACGCGCCGCGACGGGCGCCAGGCTGTACTGCGGGTCGGGGGCGCCCTCAGGACGACCGAGGTGGGAGCACACGATCACGCGGGCCCCCTGGTCGATGAGGGCCTTGAGGGTCGGCACCGACGCTCGAACACGGCCATCGTCCGTGATGACCCCGTCCCGCAGGGGGACGTTGAGGTCACAACGGACGATGACGCGTGTTCCGTCGAGCGAACCGACCGATTCCTTCAGGGATTCGAGGGTGCGCAGAGTCATGGATATGAGCTTAGAGGCGCTCGGCCACGTACTCGGTGAGGTCGACGAGACGGTTCGAGTAGCCCCACTCGTTGTCGTACCAGCTGGAGACCTTGACCAGGTTGCCGGAGACGTTGGTGAGGGTCGAGTCGAAGATCGACGAGAAGGGGTTGCCCTGGATGTCGCTCGAGACGATCTGGTCCTCGTTGTACTGCAGGTAGCCGTTCAGGCGTCCCTCGGCGGCGGCCTTCGCGTATGCGGCGTTGACCTCGTCGGCCGTCAGGTCCTCGCGCTCGGTGATGAGCGTCAGGTCGACGATCGAGCCGGTGGGGACGGGCACGCGGTAGGAGGATCCGCTGAGCTTGCCGTTGAGCTCCGGCAGCACGAGGCCGATGGCCTTGGCGGCACCGGTCGAGGCCGGGACGATGTTGATCGCGGCGGCGCGGGCGCGGCGCAGGTCGCCGTGCGGGCCGTCCTGCAGGTTCTGGTCGGCGGTGTACGCGTGCGCGGTCATCATGAAGCCGCGGACGATGCCGAACTCGTCGTTGAAGACCTTCGCCAGCGGCGCGAGGCAGTTGGTCGTGCAGGAGGCGTTGGAGATGATGTGGTCCGTCTCCGGGTTGTAGGTCTCCTCGTTCACGCCCATGACGATGGTCGCGTCGTCGCCGGTCGCGGGAGCGGAGATCAGCACCTTCTTGGCGCCGGCCTCGATGTGCTTCTTCGCGAGCTCGGCCTTGGTGAAGAACCCGGTCGACTCGATGACGATGTCCACGCCCAGCTCGCCCCAGGGAAGGTTCGCGGGGTCGCGCTCGGCGAACGCCTTGATGTGGTGGCCGTCGACGGTGATGCTCTCGTCGTCGTAGCTCACGTCCGCCTTGAGCACGCCGCCGACGGAGTCGTACTTCAGCAGGTGCGCGAGGGTCTTGTTGTCGGTGAGGTCGTTGACCGCGACGATCTCGAGGTCGGCACCCTGCTCGAGGGCTGCGCGGAAGTAGTTGCGTCCGATTCGGCCGAAGCCGTTGATACCGATCTTGACAGACACGAAAGTCTCCTGGTTCTTACTCAAGGAAGTGCGTGATTCTTGCGGATTGCACGGACAACGGCGTCCTGATGGGAATTTCGCCCATCAGGACGCCCATCTTTTACGACAGTACCAGCAGTCCGTTGGTCTTCTCGCGCGCGGCAGCGAAGCGCTGGGCGACGTTCTCCCAGTTCGCGATGTTCCACGCGGCCTTGACGTAGTCGGCCTTGACGTTCAGGTAGTCCAGGTAGAAGGCGTGCTCCCACATGTCCAGCTGGAACAGCGGCACCGTGCCCTGCGCGGTGTTGCCCTGCTGGTCGAACAGCTGCTGGATGATCAGGCGGGCGCCGATCGGGTCCCAGCTCAGCACGGCCCAGCCGGAGCCCTGGATGCCCATGGCCGCGGCGGTGAAGTGCGCCTGGAACTTCTCGAACGAGCCGAAGAACTCCTCGATGGCGGCCTTCAGCTCGCCTTCGGGCTGACCGCCGCCGTTCGGCGACAGGTTGGTCCAGAAGATCGAGTGGTTGACGTGTCCGCCGAGGTGGAACGCGAGGTCCTTCTCGAGTCGGTTCACATTCGCGAAGTTCCCGGTCTCGCGGGCCTCCGCCAGCTGCTCCAGCGCCGCGTTCGCTCCGGCGACGTAGGCGGCGTGGTGCTTGTCATGGTGCAGCTCCATGATCTTGCCGCTGATGTGCGGCTCGAGAGCCGCGAAATCGTACGGAAGGTCGGGCAGCGTGTAGATCGCCATGTCGATTTCATCCAATCCGCGCCGCGCTCGCGGCGCTTGCCGGTCCCCCGGAACGCGGTGGTGCGCACGGGGCGGACGTCTTTCATCCTAATGACGGCAACGCGCGGAATGTCCGGATCCTTCCGGATGTGACACCGACGAGGGCCTGCGTCCGGGCGTGTTTCCACAGACCGGAACGCAGGCCCTCGATACGGCGTCTCAGACGTCGAGACCGGCGGGAACCGCGGCCTCCGTGCCGGGGATCCCCTCGGTCTGCGCGCGCTTGTCGGCCATCGCGAGCAGGCGGCGGATGCGGCCTGCGACGGCGTCCTTCGTGAGGGGCGGGTCGGCGTGGTGGCCGAGTTCGTCGAGGCTGGCGTCACGGTGCGCGAGACGCAGGGCGCCCGCCGTGCGCAGGTGCTCCGGCACGTCCTCGCCGAGGATCTCCAGCGCGCGCTCGACGCGGGCGCAGGCGGCGACGGCGGCCTGCGCGGAACGGCGGAGGTTGGCGTCGTCGAAGTTGACGAGACGGTTGACGCCCGCGCGCACCTCGCGGCGCTGGCGCATCTCCTCCCACGCGGCGGCGGTCTTGGAGGCGCCCATCAGGGCGAGCACGGCACGGATGCCCTCGGGCTCGCGGATCACGACGCGCGGCATCCCGCGGACCTCGCGCGCCTTCGCGGCGATGCCGATGCGGTGCGCGGCGCCGACGAGAGCCATGGCCGCCTCCGACGACGGGCAGGCCACCTCGAGCACGGCGGAGCGGCCGGGCTCGCTGAGAGAGCCGGCGGCGAGGAAGGCGCCGCGCCACAGGCCGGCCAGCTCTTCCCTGGATCCGGTGGTGAGACGGTTGGGCAGGCCGCGCACGGGGCGACGGCGCTGGTCGAGCAGACCGGTCTGGCGGGCGAGGGTCTCGCCTGCCGCGATCACGCGCACGGCGAACTTCGCGCCGTCGTGGCTGGACGCGCCCTGGATCGGGGCGATCTCGGGACGGACCCCGAACAGCTCCGCGAGATCGCGCGCGACGCGACGCGCGAGCAGCTCCGCATCCACCTCGGCCTCGACCGCGATGCGGTTGGCGATCTGGTGCAGCCCCCCGGCGAACCTCAGCACCGCCGTCACCTCCGCGACGCGCACCGAGGGGGGTGCGTTCCGGATGCTGACGAGCTCGGCCTTGACGTCGGTGGTGAGTGCCACGGGTCTCCTTCTCACGGGCGGCGCCGGATCTCGGCACAAGGGATCAGCTTACCCGGCCGAAGCGCTCACCACCGGCCGGGCCCGCCTCACTCTCGCCCGAGATCGCGGTGACGGACGGTCACCGCGACGCCCGGGATCTGTCCCAGACGCGCGGCGAGCTCTTCGACCATCGCCACCGAACGGTGTTTGCCGCCCGTGCAGCCGATGGCGACCATCGAGTGGCTCTTGTTCTCGCGCTGATAGCCCTCGAGGACCGGACGCAGTGCGGCCGTGTACGCGTCGAGGAACTCCTGCGCCCCGTCCCGGGTGAGGACGTAGTCGCGGACCTCGGAGTCGAGGCCCGTGGAGCCGCGCAGCTCGTCGATCCAGAACGGGTTGGGCAGGAAGCGCATGTCGGCCACGAGGTCGGCGTCCGAGGGAAGGCCGTATTTGAAGCCGAAGCTCATGACCGTGAGCTTGTGGCGCGCGGCGCCCTCCTCGGCGAACACCTCGTTGACCTTGGTGGCCAGCTGGTGCACGTTCAGGTTCGACGTGTCGATGATGATGTCGGCGGCTTCGCGCAGGGGCGCGACCCGCGTCCGCTCCGTGCGGATGCCGTCGAGCAGCGTGCCGTCGCCTTGCAGCGGGTGCGGGCGTCGCACCGATTCGAAGCGCCGCACCAGCACGTCGTCGACGGCGTCGAGGAACACCACCTGCACGGAGCCGTGCTCGCGCAGCGCACGCGCCACGCCGGGGAAGCCGTCGAAGAGATCGCGCCCGCGCACGTCGACGACGGCGGCCACCTTGGGCAGCGCCGCGCCGCCGAGATTGGCGAGATCGAGCAGCGGGCGGAGCATCTGCGGCGGCAGGTTGTCGACCACGTACCAGCCCAGGTCCTCGAGAGCGTTCGCGACGGTCGAGCGCCCCGCGCCCGACATTCCGGTGACGATCAGGAACTCACCCTGGTCGGCGCTCATCTGCTCTCCTCCTCGCTCTCGTCCAGCCTAGCCAGTAGGCGCGGCCTGTGAGGCATCGGAATCGGATCCGCCCCCGACGAGGACCGACTCGGGGCCGTCTGCGGTTCCGGATGCGCCTGACGAGGATCCCGCGAGATGGGCGCGGATCGCTTCCGCGAGGGCCGGCCCGATCCCCTGCACCTCCTGGATCTCGGCAGAACCCGCACGTCGCAGCGCCGCGACCGACCCGAAGTGCCGCAGCAGCGTCTTGATCCGCGCCGCGCCGAGGCCGGGGACCTCACCGAGGATCGACGCGATGTCGCGCTTGCGGCGCTTGCGCTGGTGGGTGATCGCGAAGCGGTGCGCCTCGTCGCGGAGTCGCTGGACGAGGTAGAGGGCCTCGCTCGTGCGGGGCAGGATGACCGGGTACTCCTCCCCCGGCAGCCACAGCTCCTCGAGCCTCTTGGCGATGCCGCACAGGCCGATCTCGGTCCGGCCGGCGTCGCGCAGTGCACGCGCCGCCGCCTCGACCTGCGGCTTTCCTCCGTCGACGATCAGCAGTTGGGGCGGGTACGCGAAGCGCGGCTTGCGGCGCTCCATCACGACCAGCTCCTCCGCCTCTCCGGGAGACTCGCCGGCCTCGGCGACCACCGCCGTCGCCTCGACCTCCTCAGGTGCGTCGATGTGGGCGAGGCGGCGACGCAGCACCTGGTACATCGAGTCGGTGTCATCGGTGGTCTCGGCGATGTTGAACGAGCGGTACTGATCCTTGCGCGGCAGGCCGTCCTCGAAGACGACCATCGAGGCCACCACGTTCGTGCCGCCGAGATGCGAGATGTCGAAGCATTCGATGCGGAGCGGGGCCTCGTCGAGGCCGAGCGCGTCCTGCAGATCGGTGAGCGCCTGCGTGCGCGTCGAGTAGTCGCTGGAGCGACGGGTCTTATGGCGGATCAGCGCCTGCTGCGCGTTCAGCGTGGCGTTGCGCATGAGCTCCGCGCGCTGGCCGCGCTGTGCGACGGCGATCTCGACCTTCTTGCCGCGCCGCGCGCGCAGCCACTCCTCGAGCTCCGCCGCGTCCTCGGGCATCGCCGGCACCAGCACGCGCCGCGGCACCTGCTCCCCGCTCGCTTCGCCGTAGGTGCGCTGCAGGATCTGGTCCACGAGCTCGGCGCCGGAGATGTCGATCTCCTTGTCGAGCGTCGATGCGCGCACACCCCGCACGCGCCCTCCGCGGATCACGAAGTGCTGGATCGCGGCGGACAGCTCGTCCTCGGCGATGCCGAACAGATCCGCGTCCTCGTCCTGCGGGAGCACCAGGGCGCTGCGGCCCAGCACCGCGTCGATCGACGCGAGCTGGTCACGGTACTTCGCCGCGCTCTCGTAGTCCATCGCCGCCGAGGCCTCGTGCATGCGCCGCGTCAGATCGCGGGTGAACCGCTCGTCCCCGCCCTCCATGAACGCGATGAAGTCGTCGACCATGGCACGGTGCTCGGCGATCGACACCTTCATGGAGCACGGCCCGCCGCACTTGCCGATCTGCCCGGGGAAGCACGGGCGCCCTGTCTGCATCGCCTTGCGATAGCTGGCGTCGCTGCAGGTGCGGATCGGGAACACCTTGATCATCAGGTCGATCGTGTCGTGCACCGCCCACACCTTGGGATACGGCCCGAAGTACTTGGCGCCGGGGATCCGCCGGTTCCGGGTGACGATCACGCGCGGCGCCTCGTCCGCGAGCGTGATCGCCATGAACGGGTAGGACTTGTCGTCCTTGTAGCGCACGTTGAACGGCGGATCGAACTCCTTGATCCACATGTACTCGAGCTGCAGCGAGTCGACGTCCGTGGGCACCACGGTCCATTCCACGGACGCGGCCGTGGTGACCATCCGCCGCGTGCGCTCGTGCAGCGTCCGCAACGGAGCGAAGTAGTTCGACAGCCGCTGACGGAGGTTCTTCGCCTTGCCGACGTAGAGCACCCGTCCCTGCGCGTCGCGGAACCGGTACACGCCGGGATCGGTGGGGATCTCCCCCGGTCTCGGCTTGTACGGGAGTTGTTCTGCCATCAACCCGCCTTGCGCTCGAGCACCCGCCGCGCCCCGGGCCGTCCTGCGGCGATCGCACCGTCGAGGACCTCCGCGAGGAACGCGCCCGTGTGGCTGTCCGCGTTGCGCGCGACCTGCTCCGGTGTGCCGGTCGCGATGATCTGCCCGCCGCCCGATCCGCCTTCGGGGCCGAGGTCAATGACCCAGTCCGCCGACTTAATGACATCGAGGTTGTGCTCGATCACGATGACCGTGTTGCCCTTGTCCACGAGCCCGTTCAGCACCTCGAGGAGCTTGCGCACGTCCTCGAAGTGCAGACCCGTGGTCGGCTCGTCGAGCACGTAGATCGAGCGGCCGTTGCTGCGGCGCTGGAGCTCGGTGGCGAGCTTGACGCGCTGCGCCTCGCCGCCGGAGAGCGTCGTCGCCGACTGACCCAGCCGCACGTATCCGAGACCCACGTCGACGAGCGTCTTCATGTAGCGGTGGATCGCCTGGATCGGCTCGAAGAACTCCGCGGCCTCCTCGATGGGCATCTCGAGCACCTCGGCGATGTTCTTGCCCTTGTAGTGCACGGCCAGGGTGTCGCGGTTGTACCGCTTGCCGTGGCAGACCTCGCAGTCGACGTAGACGTCCGGCAGGAAGTTCATCTCGATCTTGATCGTGCCGTCGCCGGAGCACGCCTCGCAGCGCCCGCCCTTGACGTTGAAGCTGAACCGGCCCGGCTGGTAGCCGCGCACCTTCGCCTCGGGCGTCTCGCTGAACAGCGTGCGGATGCGGTCGAACACGCCCGTGTAGGTGGCCGGGTTCGATCGCGGGGTACGGCCGATCGGCGCCTGGTCGACGTGCACGACCTTGTCCAGATTGTCGAGTCCGGTGACCCTGACGTGCTTGCCGGGGACCGTGCGAGCCCCGTTCAGCCGCGAGGCGAGCACCCGGTAGAGGATGTCGTTCACGAGGGACGACTTGCCGGATCCGCTGACTCCGGTGACGGCGGTCAGCACCCCGAGCGGGAAGTCCGCCGTGACGTTGCGGAGGTTGTTCTCCTTCGCTCCGACCACGCTGAGCATGCGCTTACGGTCGATCCGGCGGCGCTTCTTCGGCGTGAGGATCTCCCGGCGGCCCGCGAGATAGTCGCTGGTCATCGAGGCCTTCTCGCGCAGCAGTGCGTCGTAAGGACCGGAGTGCACGACCAGACCGCCGTTCACACCGGCGCCGGGGCCGATGTCGACCACCCAGTCCGCCGCCTCGATCGTCTCCTCGTCGTGCTCGACGACGATGAGCGTGTTGCCCAGGTCGCGCAGCGTGAGCAGCGTCTCGATGAGTCTGCGGTTGTCGCGCTGGTGCAGGCCGATCGACGGCTCGTCCAGCACGTAGAGCACGCCGGTGAGTCCGGATCCGATCTGCGTGGCGAGACGGATGCGCTGGGCCTCCCCGCCGGAGAGGGATCCGGCCGAGCGGCTCAGGTTCAGGTACGACAGGCCGACCTGCAGCAGGAAGTCGAGTCGGAGGCGGATCTCGCGCAGCACCTGCGCGGCGATCTTCGCCTCGCGCGGGGTCAGCTCGAGACGCTGCATGAACTCCTGCGCCTCGGCGAGACTCTTGTGCGAGACCTCGGCGATCGAGTGTCCGTGCACCTGCACGGCGAGCACCTCGGGCTTGAGCCGGTCCCCGTCGCAGACCGGGCACGGGACCTCGCGCAGGTACTCGCCCCAGCGGCTGCGCTGGGTGTCGCTCTCCGCCTGCTGATACTGGCGCTCGATGTAGGGTACGACGCCCTCGAAGCCGGACGAGTACCGCATCTCGCGGCCGTACCGGTTCTTCCACTTCACGGTGACCTTGTAGTTCTCGCCGTGCAGCACCGCCTCCCTCACGTCGGAGTGGAGATCCTGCCATGGCGTGTCGAGCGAGAAGTCGAGATCTGCGGCGAGCCCCTCGAGCAGACGTTCGTAGTACTGGAACAGGCCCTTGCCCTGGGTCGTCCAGGGGATGATCGCGCCCTCGCGGATCGACAGCGACTCGTCGCCGAGCATGAGGTCGGGGTCGACCGACATCCGGGTGCCGAGTCCGGAGCAGGCCGGGCACGCGCCGAAGGGCGCGTTGAAGGAGAAGGTGCGCGGCTCGATCTCGGTGAGGGTGATCGCGTGCCCGTTGGGGCAGGCCAGCTTCTCGGAGAACGACTGCCAGGCGTCGTCGCCCTCCTCGTCCACGAAGTTCACCTGGATGACGCCGCCGGCGAGGCCCAGCGCGGTCTCCACGGAGTCCGTGACCCGGCCCAGGATGTCGGGGGCGGCGACGAGGCGGTCCACGACCACGCCGATGTCGTGCTTGTAGCTCTTCTTCAGCATGGGGGGCTCGGCGAGTTGCACGAGCTCGCCGTCGACGATCGCGCGCGCATAGCCCTTGGCGCCGAGCTCGCGGAACAGGTCGACGAACTCGCCCTTCTTCTGGCTCACGACCGGTGCGACGATCTGGTACCGGGTGCGCTCCGGCAGCTCCATGAGCTGATCGGCGATCTGCTGCACGGTCTGACGCTGGATCCGCTCACCGCACTGCGGGCAGTGCGGCACGCCGATGCGCGCCCAGAGCAGGCGCATGTAGTCGTAGATCTCGGTGATCGTGCCGACGGTCGAACGCGGGTTGCGGTTGGTCGACTTCTGATCGATCGACACCGCGGGGCTCAGGCCTTCGATGAAATCGACGTCCGGGCGGTCGACCTGACCGAGGAATTGACGGGCGTAGGCACTGAGGGATTCGACGTAGCGGCGCTGCCCCTCGGCGAAGATCGTGTCGAAGGCGAGGCTCGACTTCCCGGATCCGGAGAGGCCGGTGAAGACCACCAGGGAGTCACGCGGGATCTCGAGGTCGACGTTGCGGAGATTGTGGACACGAGCGCCTCGAACGCTGAGTCTTCCGGGGCTGGTTACGGGTACGATCGGCACCCGTCAAGTCTAGGAGGGGCCACCGACATTGGCTCCGGGAGCGCCCGCGGAGGGCCTCGCATCGCCCCCGGCGGCGGCGCCCGACGCGGCCCGCCGCACCGGATCCGGCCCCAGCGAGACCCGCAGCGCGATCGCGCTGGCCCCCGTCAGCACCGCGGCTCCGAGCGGCGCCAGCCAGGCGAAACCCGGCCCGTGCAGCGGCGGAACCGCGAGCGCCATGAGCGCAGCGACCGCCTGCGCGATCGCCTGGATCACGAGCAGCCGGCGGATGCCGGGCAGCAGCACCGCCGGCCGGATGCGTGAGCGCCACGGCACCGCCCAGGCCCAGGAGGCGATCACGTGCGCGACGTGGATGAGCAGCACGGCGAGCGCGGCGCGGCCGGGCGACGGCTCGGTCAGGATCATCCCCAGGGCCATGCACGCGATGCCCAGCCACGAGCCCATCGATCGCGGGAAGGCGACGGAGAGCACGGATGCCGCACCGGCGACCCACCACCACAGCGGAAACGGGTTCAGCAGCAGCACGCCGCCCATGATGACGACGGCCGCGCCGAACCGCAGCACGGGTGCCGGCACCGCACCCGGCGCGGTCAGCTCATGCCGGCCCCTCATCGGCGCACCCCGCGTCCCCGATCGCGCCGTGCCCCGCGGGCCGCGCTCCGGAGCGCGGCCATCGGATCGTCCGCCGCCCAGGACACCACCTCGACCCCGGCACCCCGCAGGTCGTCGAGTACGCCGGCGCGCTCGAGCAGGAGCGTCCGCATCGCGAGGCTCTGCGCGAGGCTGAGCCGCTGTGTGCGCGGCGTCGGAAGCACGTCGATCGCGACGACGGCCTGTCCGCCGGCGCTCCACCGCAGCGCCAGATCGGCCGCAGCCCCGTCGAAGAAGGTGGACAGCACGAACACGATCGATCCAGGGGGCACGGGCGGTGTGCGCCGGTAGCGCGTGCCGTCGCCGTCCGCGCCGGTCCCCGCGATCACGCCGCGCAGCCGTTCGAGATGCCGTGCGCCGGATCCGCTGCGCAGGGTGCGGCCGCCGGGCGAGAGCGCGTGGAAGGCGACACGATCACCGGCCCCGATCGCGGAGCTCGCGACCGAGAGCGCCGCCTCCCGTCCCAGATCCATCGACGTGGGCCCGCTGCGTCCGGTCGCGCCGCTCCCCCAGGTCGCGACGACAGCGCCCAGGTCGTCCGCGGTGTCGAGTGCGATCACGACCGCGCTGTCGCTCAACGCGTTGGTCCGGCGCACGAGCAGGTCGCCTGGGCGCCGCGCCATGCGCGCCGTCGCCCGCCAGTCCACCCGGCGCAGCTCATCGCCCGGCGCGAACGGATGGATGTCGCGGAAGTCGCCTCCGCTGCCGCCGCGCTGCCCGTCGTGACCGCCGTGCAGCCCGATCAGCCGCGACGAGAGCGGAAGCTCGGCGATCCGCCGGGTGCGGGGGGACGCCGCCCACACGGCGGCGGCGCGCGGCGTCGGCGCGCTGGCCCAGGCGCCGTCATGGTGCAGCGCGCGGGCCGTGACGGCGAGGGCCTCGGACGGCCCCGAGTGCAGGATGCGGGTGCGGGTGCGAGCCGCCTCTCCGGTGCTCGTCTCCACCTCTCCGGTGCGCTCGCCGCCCTGATCGACGGCGAGCTGGGTCCACTCCGCGTCCGAGGAGACCTCGACCACTCCGGTGACGGAGTCCGCGCCGGCCTCGGCATCCAGGCTCAGCGCGATCTCGGCCGATGAGGCGCGCGGCGGTCGGAGCAGCGCCCACACCCCCGAGAGCGCGAGCGGGAGCCCGGCCGCGATCACATCGGGGCGTCCGAACACGAGGCCCGCGCCGGCCAGGAGCACGGCTCCGCAGAACGCCGCGGCGAGAACCGGTGTGCGCTGCCACGACAGCGGCGCGCGCAGCGTGGAGCGGGTCCCGATCATGGGCGGATCGCGTCCGCTCCGGCCACCGTGGGCGGCACGGGCGTCGCGTTCACGACCGCGCTGACGACGCCCGCGGGGTCCACGCCCTGCGCCCATGCCTGCGGCGTGAGAGTCAGACGGTGCGCGAGCACCGGGATCGCGATGCGCTTGACGTCGTCCGGACGGACGTAGCCGCGGCCCTCGATGGCCGCGACCGCTCGCGCCAGCAGGATCAGCGCCTGGGATCCGCGCGGCGACGCACCGACCGACACGTTCGCCGCGGTGCGGGTGCCACGGACCAGATGCACCGCGTAGCGGATCAGATCGTCCTCGACGTGGATCCGCTCGACCGCCGCCTGGAGCGCGAACAGCTCCGTCGCGTCGATCACGGCGTCCACATCGGTGTGCTCGCGCTGTCGCCGGATGCGCTGCTCGACGATCCCCGCCTCGTTCTCCGGGTCGGGGTAGCCCACGGCGAGACGGACCATGAACCGGTCCAGCTGGGCTTCGGGCAGCGAGTAGGTGCCCTCGTACTCGATCGGATTCGACGTCGCGATCACGTGGAACGGCTCCGGCAGCGGGTATCGACGTCCCTCGACGGTCACCTGCCGCTCCGCCATCGCCTCGAGCATCGCCGACTGGGTCTTCGGCGTGGTGCGGTTGATCTCGTCCGCGAGCAGCAGGCCGGTGAAGATCGGTCCGGGGCGGAAGCGGAACTCCCCCGAGTCCGGCGCGTACACGAAGGATCCGGTGACATCGCCCGGGAGCATGTCCGGCGTGCACTGCAGCCGACGGAACTCCAGCCCGAGGGCTGCGGCCAGGCTGCGCGCCGCGAGCGTCTTGCCCAGACCGGGCACGTCCTCGAAGAGCACGTGCCCCCCGGCCAGGATCGTGGCGAGGGCGAGCGTGAGCGGTTCGTCCATGCCGACCACGGCGGTGCGCACGCCGTCGAGCACCCGGGATGCGGTGCGGGTGATCGCGGCGATGTCGCCGTCGCTGGTCTGATCGATGTTCATGCTCTCTCCGGATTCGACGGGACGGACGGGGATTCCAAGGCGTGCAGGAGCCGATCGAGGTCGGGGCTGCGCAGCTCGGCGACGGTGAGGGCGGCGTGGGCTCCTGGCCCGAGGATCGCGTCGATCGCTGCGGCGTCGTCGCGCTCGAGGGACAGGCCGTGTTCGCGCAGCCGGCGATCCGCGAGCGCGGTGACCCGACGGCGCAGCGACATCCCCACGACTCCCGTGCGGGTGTCGATGGCCCAGGCGAGCCGGGACACGTCCGAGCCCCGCTGGAACTGCTCCGGGGCCGGAGGCGGCCATGGGCCGGACTCATCGAGGAAGCTCTGCTGCGCGATGAGGAGCGCGGCCGCGAAGACGAGGATCCACGCGATGCCGAAAGGAAGCGGGACGCCGAGGAAGTCGAGCAGCAGCGCTACCGGAACGCCGAGGACGATCCAGAGGACGATCAGCACGATCCAGCGCCTCATCGCCACGCCTCCTCGACGACCGCGAGGCACCGTCGCGCGGTCTCACGCCCGCTCTCGTCGGCTCGGTCGCCACCGAACCGCACGGATTCGTACAGCGCCAGCAGCGTCTCGAGCTCGACGTCCACGCCCGGCCGCCGACGCAGGATCCGCACGGCGAACTCCGCCGGTGTCTCGGACGGGCGACGGGACCGCCCCGCGCGGGCGGCTGCGTCTTCGAGCTGCACCCATGCGGCGACGATCGCGTCGCCGGGGTCGCGGTGTGCGTCGATCGCCTGCTGCGCATCGGCGGCAGCACTGCGGATCGCCCCCGCGTCCACGGGCTCGTCCCCGGCGACGGCCCCCGTGCCGGCATCGCCGGCGCCGCCCGTCTCGCGGCTCAACGGGCGGGCGGTCCACAGCGCCCGGACCAGCCGCCAGAACAGCCATGCGAGAAGCGCGAGGAAACCCGCGGCGATCACGAGCTCGATGACCGCGACGATGACGCCGAGCACCGGGCTGTCGGGAGGCTGCGGGACGAGTGCTCCGCCCGGCGTCTGCGTGCCGGTCGTGGGGGTGGGCGGCGGATTCCGGTGCTCGACCGCGACATCGCCGAACTGCGGCACGCCCTGCAGGGCGGCGATCGCCATCAGCAGCGCAGCAAGGAGAACCACGCCCGCGAATGCTCCCGCAAGCGGAGACGTGCGAATTCGCGGGTCGTCGCGGACCATGCCCTCACCCTACGTGCTGGCGCTCATCCCGGCGATCGCGACCCGCAGCCGTCGCCGGGCGCGGGAGCCGTCGCCAGCGACGTCGTCAGAGCTCGACGGCGCCGGCGAAGCGGATCAGCCCGTCGCGCACCGATTCGACCTCGGACACCGTCATCCCGAGTCTCGCCATCACCTGCCGCGGCACGTCGAGCGCACGCGCCCGCAGCGCGGCGCCCTTCGCGGTGAGGGCGATGTCGAGCCGGCGCTCGTCCGCGGCGCTGCGACGCCGCTCGATCAGACCGTCGGATTCGAGTCGCTTGACAAGAGGCGAGGCCGTGGCCGGATCCATCGCCAGGGCGGTCGCGAGGTCGCCGAGCGATCGCGGCGACTGCTCCCACAGCGCGAGCATCGCCAGGTACTGAGGATGCGTGAGTCCGAGCGGTTCCAGGATCGGACGGTAGACGCCGACCACGTTGCGCGCGGCCGTCACGAGCGCGAAGCAGAGCTGGTTCTCCAGGCGGAGCAGATCGTCGGGTGTGGGATCGGTCACCTCACGATGGTACCAACTGCCCTAATCATTAGTACACTAAAGAACATGACGAACACTTCCGCGGAGCGCCCGCCGCTCCGGCAGCGCATCCGTGAGGCGGGCGGACTGTACGCATGGATCAACACGAACCTGATCCGCTTCGCGGGTCCGGCCTCGGTCGGTCCCTACGAGGCGACGCCTCCACCCTCGGCCGCCGAGCGCGCGCAACGTGCATGCCCGCTGTGCGGCGCACCGATGACGGCCCACGAGATCGACCGCAGCGGCCCGAAGCCGCTCATGCACTGCCCCTGAGCCCTCGCCGCCTGGCCCAGGCAGGCCAGGCCAAGCGACGTCACGACGCTCCGGCGTCCTCGCGAGCGACATCGATCCACTGCATGAGCGCGGCATCGTCCGCGATCGCCTCGGGGGACACGTCGAGCCAGTTCTCGCTCATCGTGCGCGCGCCCATTACCGCGCGCGAGACGCCATGCTCGGTCAGAAGCACCGCGGCGCGCTCCGCCTCGACGCGCACCAGCAGCGCCCCGCCCCGGCGCGCCCCGACGAGGATCCGACCCTCACTGAGGAAGGCGCGACTGCCGAACATCGCGCGCTCCTCGATCTCCCCCGCGCCTCCCAGCAGGGCGCGGATCCGATCGGCCAACTCGACAACCGCCGCATCCACCATGCCGTCTCCTCCGCCCGCAGATTGCCGCTGACACGCGTCAGGCGTGGCCGGCCCGCTCCATCGCGCGCAGCTCCTTCTTCAGGTCCTGCACCTCGTCGCGCAGGCGCGCAGCCAGTTCGAACTTGAGCTCTCCGGCCGCCGCGAGCATCTGCGCGGACAGATCGGCGATCGTGTCCTCGAGCTGCTCGGCCCCTTCCGCGGCGATGCCCTCGCGGCGCAGATTGGGTGTCGGCGACTTGCCTCGCCCCGATCGGGTGCGCTTGGCGAGCATCTCCGCCGTGTCCGCGCCCTCACGGGCGAGCACGTCGGTGATGTCCGCGATGCGCTTGCGGAGCGGCTGAGGATCGATGCCGTTCGCAGTGTTGTACGCGATCTGCTTCTCGCGCCGCCGCTCGGTCTCGTCGATCGCGTTGCGCATCGAGTCCGTCATGTTGTCGGCGTACATGTGCACCTCGCCCGACACATTGCGCGCCGCGCGGCCGATGGTCTGGATGAGCGACGTGCCGCTGCGGAGGAACCCCTCCTTGTCGGCGTCGAGGATCGCGACGAGGGACACCCCGGGCAGGGCGAGGCCCTCACGGAGCAGGTTGATGCCGACGAGCACGTCATAGACGCCCGCCCGCAGTTCGGTGAGGAGCTCGACGCGCCGCAGCGTGTCCACGTCGGAATGCAGGTACCGCACCCTGACGCCGTGCTCGCCGAGGAAGTCCGTGAGCTCCTCGGCCATCTTCTTCGTGAGCGTGGTGACGAGCACGCGCTCGTCGCGTTCGACGCGGACGCGGATCTCTTCGAGCAGGTCGTCGATCTGCCCCTTCGAGGGCTTCACGACGATCTGCGGATCCAGAAGGCCGGTGGGACGGATGATCTGCTCGACGACGCCGTCCGCGATCCCCATCTCGTACTTGCCGGGGGTCGCGGAGAGGTACACGGTCTGCCCGATCCTGTTCTTGAACTCATCCCAACGCAGCGGGCGGTTGTCGAGAGCGCTCGGCAGCCGGAAGCCGTGATCGACCAGCGTGCGCTTGCGTGACGCGTCGCCCTCGTACATCGCGCCGATCTGCGGCACCGTCACGTGCGACTCGTCGATCACGAGCAGGAAGTCGTCGGGGAAGAAGTCCAGCAGCGTGTGCGGCGGCTCCCCCGCCTCGCGTCCGTCCATGTGCCGCGAGTAGTTCTCGATGCCGGAGCAGAAGCCGAGCTGCTGCAGCATCTCCAGGTCGAAGCTGGTGCGCATGCGCAGCCGCTGCGCCTCCAGCAGCTTGCCCTGGCGTTCGAGCTCGGCGAGGCGCTCGGTGAGCTCCTCCTCGATCTGCCCGATCGCCCGCTGCACGACATCGGTGCCCGCCACGTAGTGCGAGGCCGGGAAGATCGGCACCGAGTCGAGCTTGGCGATCACCTCGCCGGTGAGCGGATGCAGCGAGTACAGTGCCTCGATCTCATCCCCGAACAGCTCGATGCGGATCGCGTGCTCCTCGTAGACCGGGATGATCTCGATCGTGTCGCCGCGCACGCGGAAGTTGCCGCGGGAGAAGTCGACGTCGTTGCGGTTGTACTGCATGGCGATGAACTGCCGGATCAGCGCATCGCGGTCGTATCGCTCTCCCACCTGCAGGGCGACCATGGCCCGCAGGTACTCCTCGGGGGCGCCGAGGCCGTAGATGCAGGAGACCGTGGAGACGACCACCACGTCGCGGCGGCTGAGCAGCGAGTTGGTCGTGGAGTGGCGCAGGCGCTCGACCTCGGCGTTGACCGAAGAGTCCTTCTCGATGAAGGTGTCCGTCTGCGGGACGTAGGCCTCCGGCTGGTAGTAGTCGTAGTACGACACGAAGTACTCGACGGCGTTGTTCGGCATGAGGTCGCGGAACTCGTTCGCGAGCTGCGCCGCGAGCGTCTTGTTGTGCGCGAGCACGAGCGTGGGGCGCTGCACCTGCTCGATGAGCCAGGCCGTCGTCGCCGACTTTCCGGTTCCGGTCGCGCCGAGCAGCACCACGTCGGTCTCGCCCGCGTTGATGCGCGCCGCGAGCTCGGCGATGGCCTGCGGCTGGTCACCGGCGGGCGCGTACTCCGAGATGACCTCGAACGGCCGGACCGAACGTGTGGGTTGCATCCCTTAACACTACGAGGAGCCCCCGACATTGGCGTCGGGGGCTCCTCGATGCGACGACGGATCAGGCGTCGTGGACCTTCGGCCCGACGACCGGGCCGTTGTCGAGGGACGAGATGAGACCGTCGATCTTGCGCGTCCCGTCCGTGCTCACTCCCGAGATGTTCAGGGTCAGCGAGTTGAGCGGGGGCACGGCCGAACCCGCGTTGTACGCCAGGTCGAAGCCGGTGATCCCGACGAAGCAGGTCACCGTCTGCGTGGCCGTCAGGGTCACCGAGGTCGCGGTGCGGCTGGCGACGGTCCAGACGCTCCCCGCCGAGGTGACGGTGGCCCCGGCGAGGGAGAAGGCCGGATCACTGTTGTCGTAGGCGACCGTGGCGACCAGGTTGAACGGGGTCGAGAAGGTGTCGCTGGGGAAGCAGGCCTCGACACGCGACGAGGACGCCGACAGCACGCTGTCCTTCACGTTCGGCGACGACTCGACGAGCGGTCCGACGCTCGACGGAGTGGTGGTGCTGGCTGCGGCCATCGGCGCGGCGGCGGCGATGGCGATGACGGGCACCGACCACGCGGCGCCCTTGATCACGGTACGGCGCGAGAGGCCGCTCTTGACGTCGGTCATGATTGCACTCCAGATATCGGTCGAGCCGAAGGCTCGGAAACCGAGATCGCGCGCGTCTCAGGGTCGACGCGCACGACGGAGACGCCACGCGTCCAGCACCCAGATACTCCCCAGAGCTTTCCCCAGTGTCCCCACAGCGCGTCCCGGCGCTGCCCCACGAGCGAAGATATATCATTCCGACGAATAATGCAAACCATACGAACAAACTGTCCGATCGGTTAGTTTCTCCTACTGTGGACAAACGTTTCATCCTGTTCAGGCAGCAATATGTGGCATACCACCACGGCTCCCCCGCGGTGCTGCCGGTCTCGCCTCAGCCCCCGCGCGTCCAGACGTACGGGGTGGTGGTCGTGACCTTGCGCATCCCGGAGCGCTCCAGGATGGGCCGGGAGAACTCGGTCGAGTCGGAGTGCAGGTACCGCAGCCCTCGACGCAGCGCGGCCTGCGCCCGCTTCGCCGTCAGGGCGCGGTACACGCCGCGCCCGCGCCATTCCACCACCGTCGCGCCGCCCCAGACGCCCGCGAACTCGGTGCCGGCGACGGGCTCCAGACGGCCCGCGCTGATCACGCGCCCCCCGGCCTCCGCGACCCACAGCACGACGTCGTCGCCGGCCGCGACGCGGGCGAGCGTGCGCTGCGCCCTCTCGTCGCCGTCGCCGTGTCCGAACACGTCCGCCTGCATGCGCTCCATCGCCAGGATGTCCGCCTCGTCGCGGACCTCGCGCAGCACGACGCCCTCCGGCACGGGGACATCGGCCGCGAGAGCCACCGCCTCGCCGAGCATCACCGACTCCGCTTCCTCGGGGACGAAGCCCGCGTCCTGCAGCGCGCCTTCGAGTCCGGGGGCGACATCGTGCCCGCGGGTCTTCCATTCCGCCGACCCCACGTGCGGCAGCGCCTGGAAATGCGCGCGCACCTCCCCGACCAGCGAGCGGATCCGCCGCTCCCCCAGCCCTGCGAGATCGACGTAGCTCGCGAAGCCGGTGCCGCCGGGGAACACCCCGACGCAGACGGGGCCGATGAGCTGCACGCCCTCCGCGCCCGCCAGCTCTGCCGCACCGCGCAGCTGCGCGTCGTATGCCGCCAGAAGGTCCGTCATGCCGTCTCCCCCGCCCGCAGCCGCGCCCAGAGCGCATCGGTCTGGCGAAGGGTGTCCTCGAGCGCCCCCCGGGTGTCGATGAGCACATCGGCGATCTCGCGGCGCCGCTCGTCCGGCACCTGCGAGGCGATGCGCTTCTGCGCCTCGCCGCGATCGAGACCCCTTTCGCGCACCAGCCGCTCCTCGCGCACCGCGGCGGGCGCATCGGCGACCACGATCAGATCCCAGGGATCGTCCACGCGCGCCTCCACCAGCAGGGGCACGTCGTAGACGACGACCGCCGCCGGATCCGCGGCCAGTGCCGCCGCGAACCGGCGCTGCGACTCCTCCTTGACCGCCGGGTGCACGATGGCGTTGAGCCGGCCGAGCGCCTCCGCGTCGCCGAAGACCCGCGTCCCGAGACGCGCGCGATCGAGCGAGCCGTCGGCCTGGATCATCTCGGCGCCGAACTCCGCCGCGAGGCGCGCGAGCACGGGCGATCCGGGGGCCTGCACGTCGCGGACGATCCGATCCGCGTCGATGACGACAGCGCCGTGCTCGGCGAGGCGCGCCGCGATCGTGGACTTGCCCGACGCGATGCCGCCGGTGAGCGCGATGAGAGGCATGCTGCCAGTCTCCCATGGCGCTCAGGCGCGAAGCCCTCAGGGCGCCGGGGCAGGCAGCTCAGGAGCGCAGCGGATCCGCGGCGCGCAGCGCGACCGCCGCGGCGAGGGCCGCCAGCGCGCACATTCCGATCACGATCCCGCCGAACCACGCCCAGCCCCAGGACCCGAAGGCGATGCCGAGCGCCCACCCGAACAGGCTCGAGCCCGCGTAGTACGCGAAGTAGTACAGCGAGGATGCCTGGGCGCGGCTCTCGACGGGTGCGGCGACCGGGGTCCAGCCGGAGGCCACGGCGTGCGCGCCGAAGAATCCCGCGGTGAAGAGCAGCAGGCCGGCCAGCACGATGATCGTGAGCGGGGCCAGCATGAGCGCCGCGCCGCCGGCCATCACCGCCACCGAGCCCAGCAGCACGGGGAAGCGCCCGGCCCTCGACGCGAGGACTCCCGCCCAGGGCGAGGACGCCGTGCCCGCGAGATACGCGAGGAACAGCAGCGTGACGAGCCAGGCGGGCAGCGCGAACGGCGGCGCCGCGAGGTGGAAGCCGAGGTAGTTGTACACCGCCACGAACGCGCCCATCAGCAGGAACGCCTGTGCGTACAGCGCGAGCTGTCGGGGCGAGCGCAGCAGCCGCAGGAGCCGCGTCAGCACGCCGTCGCCGCGGTCGGCGCGCAGACGCAGCGGCACGAACCCCTGCGATCCGGGCGCGAGCCAGAGGAAGAGCGCCGCCGCGACGGCGCAGAGCCCGGTCGCGGCCCACACGCCCGCCTGCCAGCCCGCGACCTCGGCGACGAGGCCGGAGACGATCCGGCCCGCCAGCCCGCCGACCGTCGTTCCCGCGATGTAGCTGCCGGCTGCGGCCGCCGCATGACGGGGCCCCACCTCCTCCGCCAGGTAGGCGAGGGCGACGGCGGGCACCGCACCCAGCGCGACCCCCTCCGTGCATCGCAGGGCGAGCAGGATGCCGATGTCTGCGGCGAAAGGCGCGAGCAGGCCGAGCGCCGTGGCCGCGATCACACCGGCCGCCATCGCCGGCACGCGTCCGATCCGATCGGCGACGACCGACCAGCCGATGACCGATGCGGCCAGCCCCAGCGTGGCCGCGGAGACGCTCAGCGCAGCCGTCGCGGGGTCGATGGCGAGATCGCGGGCCAGCAGCGGCAGCACGGCCTGCGGCGCATAGAGCTGGGCGAAGGTCGCGATTCCGGCGAAGAAGAGCCCGAGGATGAGCCGCCGGTACGGGCGCGTGCCGGGGGCGTGACCGGCGAAGCTCACCGGAGGCGGATCCGCCGTCGCACGCTGCCGGGACGTACGGTGTTCGGATCCATGTCCTCCATCCTCACACGTCCGCGCACCGGCCCTTCGCGGTCCGCCGGTGCGGATCCGTCCGCGGACGCGGAACGGGCCGCCACCCGCCCGAAGGCGAGGTGACGGCCCGTTCTGAGGGCGATGCTTACGCGTTGCCGCCCGAGAGCTTCTCGCGCAGAGCGGCGAGAGCCTCGTCGTCGGCCAGCGTGCCGGCACCGGCGGAGTCGCTCGAGAACGACTGGGCGCTGGCGCCGAAGTCGTCGCCCGCAGCAGCCTCGGCCTCGGCGGCCTTGATGACCTGGGCCTTGTGCGCCTCCCAGCGCGCCTGGGCAGCCGCGTACTCCTGCTCCCAAGCCTCGCGCTGGGCGTCGAAGCCGTCCTTCCACGCGCCGGTCTCGGCGTCGAAGCCCTCGGGGTACTTGTACTCGCCGTTCTCGTCGTATTCGGCGAGCATGCCGTACAGGGCCGGGTCGAACTCGGTGCCGTACGGGTCGACCGACTCGTTGGCCTGCTTCAGCGACAGCGAGATGCGGCGACGCTCGAGGTCGATGTCGATGACCTTGACGAAGACCTCTTCGCCCACCGACACGACCTGCTCGGCCAGCTCGACGTGCTTGCTGGACAGCTCCGAGATGTGCACGAGGCCCTCGATGCCGTCCGCGACGCGAACGAAGGCACCGAACGGAACGAGCTTGGTGACCTTGCCCGGGGTGACCTGGCCGATGGCGTGGGTGCGGGCGAAGACCTGCCACGGGTCCTCCTGCGTCGCCTTCAGCGACAGGGAGACGCGCTCGCGGTCGAGGTCGACCTCGAGGATCTCGACGGTGACCTCCTGGCCCACCTCGACGACCTCGGAGGCGTGCTCGATGTGCTTCCAGGAGAGCTCGGAGACGTGCACGAGGCCGTCCACACCGCCGAGGTCGACGAACGCACCGAAGTTCACGATCGACGACACGACGCCCTTGCGGACCTGGCCCTTGTGCAGGTTGTTGAGGAACGTGGTGCGCGACTCAGACTGCGTCTGCTCGAGCAGGGCGCGGCGCGAGAGGACCACGTTGTTGCGGTTCTTGTCGAGTTCGAGGATCTTGGCCTCGAGCTCCTGGCCGAGGTACGGCGTGAGGTCGCGGACGCGGCGCAGCTCGATGAGCGAGGCCGGCAGGAAGCCGCGGAGGCCGATGTCGACGATGAGTCCACCCTTGACGACCTCGATGACCTGACCGGTGACGACGCCGTCGTTCTCCTTGATCTTCTCCACGTCGCCCCAGGCGCGCTCGTACTGGGCGCGCTTCTTGGACAGGATCAGACGGCCTTCCTTGTCCTCCTTCTGGAGGACGAGGGCCTCGACCTGGTCGCCGACGGAGACGACCTCGTTGGGGTCGACGTCGTGCTTGATGCTCAGCTCGCGCGAGGGGATGACGCCCTCGGTCTTGTAGCCGACGTCGAGGAGGACCTCGTCGCGGTCGATCTTGACGATCGTGCCCTCGATGATGTCGCCGTCGTTGAAGAACTTCAGGGTCTTCTCGACCGCAGCCAGGAAGTCCTCGGCAGATCCGATGTCGTTGATCGCGACCTGCTTGGTGGCCGGGGCGGCCGTTGCGGTAGTCATGTAGTGGGTTGTCCTTGTTGATGGATACTCGGGCTGCGGCGCGCGCTCTCAGCAGAGCACAGGATCGCGCCGCGGCGGAATGGATGTGTGTTGTTCGTCACGCACGCGGGAGGAAGCCCCCACGGGTGACACCTCATGCTATCAGGTCGCTGAGCGCTCCGGTGATCGCGTTTCCCCGCACCAGCCCCGCCGATGAGAGCGGGGCTGGCAGACTGTGGATATGACCGACGCCGCTCCGAAGCTCCTCCTTCTGGACACCGCCAGCCTCTACTTCCGCGCCTTCTACGGCGTGCCGGACGCGGTCAAGGCGCCGGACGGCACCTCGGTGAACGCGGCCAGAGGGCTGCTCGACATGATCGCGAAGCTCGTGACGACCTACCGGCCCACGCACCTGGTCGCCTGCTGGGACGACGACTGGCGTCCGCAGTGGCGGGTCGACCTCATCCCGAGCTACAAGGCGCACCGTGTCGTCGAGGTCGTCCCCGGAGGCGCCGACATCGAGGAGGTGCCGGATCCGCTCGAGGCGCAGATCCCGATCATCCGAGAGTCCCTCGCCGCGCTGCACATCCCGGTCATCGGCGTCGCCGAGCACGAGGCCGACGACGTGATCGGCACGCTCGCGACCGTCGCCGGCATGCCGGTCGACATCATCACCGGGGACCGGGACCTGTTCCAGCTCGTGGACGACGCCCGCGGAGTGCGGGTGATCTACACGGGTCGCGGCATGAGCAACCTCGAGGACCTCACGGAGGAAGCGGTGGTGCGCAAGTACGGCGTGCTGCCGAGCCAGTACGCCGACTTCGCGACCATGCGCGGAGACGCCTCGGACGGCCTTCCCGGCGTGGCGGGCGTCGGCGAGAAGACCGCGGCGAACCTCCTCGCCGTGCACGGCGATCTCACCGCGATCCGTGCCGCCGCGGAGGCGGCGGAGGGCATGTCGGCGGGGGTGGCGAAGAAGATCCTCGCCGCCTCGGACTATCTCGACGTCGCCCCCACCGTCGTGCGCGTCGCGACCGCGCTGCCGATCTCGGTGCCCGCGGAGCCGCTGCGGCCGCTCGACGCCGCCGAGACCGCCGCCGCGGTCGGGATCGCGGAGCGCTGGAACCTCGGCACGTCGATGGCGCGCGCGCTGGAGGCGCTCAGCCGCACGGCCTGACGCGTCTCAGCCGGCCCAGCGCCGCAACCTGTCGAGCCCCCAGGTCGTCACGATCCGCTCGGCGGGGACTCCGGCGCGTTCGGCGCGCTGCGCGCCATGATCCAGCAGGGAGAGCTGCCCGGGTGCGTGCGCATCGGAGTCGATCGAGAACAGGCAGCCGATTTCGAGGGCGAGCGCGAGGAGTCCGTCCGGCGGATCCTGGCGCTCGGGGCGCGAGTTGATCTCCACCGCCACGCCGTGCTCCGCGCACGCCTCGAAGACCGCACGGGCGTCGAACCGCGAGGGAGGCCTCGTCCCCCGCTCCCCCTGCACGAGCCGTCCGGTGACGTGGCCGAGCACGCTCACGCGCGGGTTCGAGACCGCGGCCACCATGCGCCGCGTCATCGGCCCGGGCTCCATGGCCAACTTGGAATGCACGGACGCGACCACGACGTCCAGCTCGCCGAGCAGCCGTTCCTCCTGGTCCAGGCGCCCGTCGTCGAGGATGTCGACCTCGATCCCGGTGAGCATCGTCAGTCCGTCGCCGCTGAGCGCGCGCACCTGCGGCAGCTGCGTGCGCAGCCGTTCTGCCGTGAGGCCGCGGGCCACGCGCAGTCGCGGCGAGTGGTCCGTGATCGCGAGGTACTCGTGTCCGAGTGCACGGGCCGCATCCGCCATCGCCTCGATCGGGGTCGTCCCGTCCGACCACTCGGTGTGCGCATGAAGATCCCCGCGCAGCCGCGGACGCAGCGCGGAGACGATCTCCGGCTCGACCTCGCCGCGCAGCTCGACGAGATAGGACGGCGTCCCGCCTTCGAGCGCCTGCCGGATGACCTCGAAGGTCGAGGATCCGATCCCCTTCGCCTGCTGGATCCGGTTCAGATCGGATCTCGCGTCCTCCGGGAGCTCGGCGTACGTCGCCGCGGCGGCGCGGAACGCCTTGGCCCGGTATCGCGAGGCCCGCTCGCGCTCGAGCAGTCGGGCGATCTCGAGCAGCGCCTCCTGCGGATCCATGCCGGTCCTCCCCTCCGCACCGCTCAGCCGGCGGCCAGCTCCTTGGACGCCGCGACCCACGCATCGAGCTTCGCCACCGCGCGTCCGTCGTCGACCGCGGCCTCGGCCAGGGCCAGGGCCGCGCGCAGTCGCTCCACGATCGGCACCTGCGCCTGGGCCGCGTCGTGCGACAGCTCGTAAGCGACGATGCCCGCGGCGGCGTTCAGCAGCACGATGTCGCGCACGGCGCCGCGCTCGCCCTCGAGCGTGCGGCGCAGCACGCCCGCGTTGTGCTCGGGCGAGCCGCCGATGAGGTCGGCGAGCTCCGCGAGCGGGATGCCCAGGTCGCGCGGATCCAGGTCGTGCTCGTGGATGTCGCCGCGGGTGACCTCCCAGATGCGGCTGTGGCCCGTGGTCGTGAGCTCGTCCAGCCCGTCGTCTCCGCGGAACACCAGCGCGGTGGCGCCGCGGGTGCGGAACACGCCGGTGATGAGCGGCACGCGGTCCAGCTGGGCGACGCCCACCGCGTTCGCCTCCGCACGGGCGGGGTTGCAGAGCGGGCCGAGCATGTTGAACACGGTCGGCACGCCCAGCTCCGCCCGGACGGCGCCCGCGTTCTTGAAGCCGGGGTGGAAGGCGCCGGCCCACGCGAAGGTGATGCCCGTGCGGTCGAGGATCTCGGCCACGGCCTGCGGATCGAGGGTGAGCTGAAGGCCCAGGGCGCCGAGGACGTCCGAGGATCCGGACGCCGAGCTCGCCGCGCGGTTGCCGTGCTTGACGACCGGGACTCCGGTCGCGCCGATGATGATGGCCGCCGTGGTCGACACGTTCACGGTGCCGATGCGGTCTCCGCCCGTGCCGACGATGTCGAGCACGTCCGAGGACACGGGAAGGGGAACGGCCGCTTCCAGGATCGCGTCGCGGAAGCCGACGACCTCGTCGATCGTCTCCCCCTTCGCGCGCAGCCCGATCAGGAACCCCGCCAGCTGAGCCTCGGTCGCCTGACCGCGCATCACCTGGCGCATCGCCCAGGTCGACTCGTAGACGCTCAGATCGCGTCCGGCGAGGAGTGTGGAGAGGACATCGGGCCAGGTCAGAGCTTCCGCCATGCCAGCGATCCTAGCGATGTGATCCAGTCGTGATCCCCGCCATGACGCCTTCCGCCCGGCCCGCAACCACGCGTCTCCCAGGGGATTCGCGGCTGGTTCCGAGGTTGCACCGAGGCGCGGACGAGCTGAACCGCCGCCCCCGGTGCGACAATCGGCGTCCAGGATCGGCCATAATGGACAGGTGACGACCTCAGCGACGTATGCCCCGGTGGCGAGAACGATCAAGCGCCCCAACCCGGTGGCTGTGGGAACCATTGTCTGGCTCGGCAGTGAAGTGATGTTCTTCGCGGGACTCTTCGCGATCTACTTCACCCTGCGCAGCACCTCTCCGGAGCTCTGGGCATCACGCACAGAGAGCCTGAACGTGCCGTTCGCCGCGATCAACACCCTGGTCCTGGTGGCGTCCTCGTTCACCTGCCAGATGGGCGTGTTCGCGGCGGAGCGCATGCAGCCCTACACGTCGGTCAACGACAAGGGCCGCAAGCGCTGGGGCATGGCCCCGTGGTTCTGGCTGACCTTCGCGATGGGCGCGTTCTTCGTGTCCGGCCAGGTGTGGGAGTACTCCCAGCTGATCGCCGAGGGCATGCCGATCTCGGCCGATTCCTACGCCTCCGCGTTCTACATCACCACCGGCTTCCACGCCCTGCACGTCACCGGCGGTCTGGTCGCGTTCCTGCTGACCCTCGGCCGCGCATTCGCCGTCAAGAACTTCACGCACAAGGAGGCGACGACCGCCATCGTGGTGTCTTACTACTGGCACTTCGTCGACGTCGTCTGGATCGTGCTGTTCTTCGTCATCTATTTCCTCAAGTAAGAAGCGGAGCGGATTCCCGACATGGCACGTGAGAAGAAGCGCCGTACCGGCCGCCGCAGCCCCCTGGCTGCCGCGGCGCTGATCGGCGCAGGCCTGATGATCACCGGCGGCGTCTACGCCGGTGCGAGTGCGGCGTTCGCCGCGACCGAGCCGGCGTCCGTCACCGCCGCGGTCTCGACCGAGGACGGGCAGAAGCTGTTCCAGGCGAACTGCGCGACCTGCCACGGCATGAACCTGCAGGGCACCGCCACCGGACCGAGCCTCTACGGCGTCGGCGAGCTCGCGGTCGAGTTCCAGATGTCGACGGGCCGCATGCCGCTGCAGATGCAGGGACCGCAGGCCCCGCAGAAGCACCCGCAGTTCTCCGAGGAGCAGATCAAGAACGTCGCCGCCTGGGTGCAGTCGGTCGCCCCCGGCCCGACCTACCCCGACGAGAAGACCCTCGACGGCAAGGGCGATGTCGCGCACGGCGCCGAGCTGTTCCGCATCAACTGCGCCATGTGCCACAACGTGGCCGGCGCCGGCGGTGCGCTGACCGAGGGCAAGTACGCACCCGGTCTGATGAAGACCAGCGCGCTGCACATGTACGCGGCCATGGTCACCGGCCCGCAGAACATGCCGGTCTTCGGCAACATGTCGCTGACGGCGGACGACAAGCGCGACATCATCTCCGCCCTGCTCTTCCAGCAGAAGGCGACCCAGGTGGGCGGCATGGATCTCGGATCCCTCGGCCCCGTCTCGGAGGGCTTGTTCATCTGGATCTTCGGCATCGGCGCACTCGTCGCCATCACCGTGTGGATCACGGCGAAGTCCAACTGACGCCGGCATATCGAAGAACGTACGAGGAGAACCATGGCACACGACGACCCGCACGCTCTTGACCGGACCTATCAGGCACCGGCCGGGCTGAGCGTCGACGTCAGCGACCCCGCGCAGAACCCGGGGCTGCCCGCGCACCGCGAGCGCGTCACGGACCAGGACCCGACGGCGATGAAGCACGCCGTCCGCACCGTCTACACGCTCTTCTACCTCTCGCTCGCGGGCAGCATCTGGGCGGTCGCCGCCTACATGCTGTTCCCGATCGAGAGCGGCTCGCTCATCGACGTGCGCTACAACAACCTGTTCATCGGCCTCGGGATCGCCCTCGCCCTGCTCGCGCTCGGCATCGGCGCGATCCACTGGTCGAAGGCGATCATGGCCGACAAGGAGCACATCGAGTACCGCCACCCCACGCGTGGCCGCGACTCGACCCGTGAGGCCGCGATCCAGGCGTTCGCCGACGCGAACGAGGAGTCCGGCTTCGGCCGTCGCGTGATGATCCGCAACTCGCTCATCGCCGCGGTCGTCGCCTCCGTCGTCCCCGGTCTCGCGCTGTTCCGCGGTCTCGCTCCGCACAGCACCGCCGAGAACCCGATCGCGGGCGACCCGGTGCAGCTGCTCAAGCACACCATGTGGGAGAAGGGCATGCGCCTGGCGCACGACCCCGACGGCACCCCGATCCGCGCCGCGGACATCGTGCTCGGCTCTGCCGTGCACGTGATCCCCGAGCCCCTCAGCAAGGTCGGCCATGAAGACGGCTACCTCGAGGAGAAGGCCAAGGCGATCGTCCTGCTGATGCGTCTGCTCCCCGAGCAGCTCATCGAGACCGAGGACCGCAAGACCTGGTCCTACGACGACATCGTCGCCTACTCCAAGGTCTGCACGCACGTCGGCTGCCCCGTCGCGCTGTACGAGCAGCAGACCCACCACCTGCTCTGCCCGTGCCACCAGTCGCAGTTCGACGTGACCGAGCACGCCAAGGTCATCTTCGGCCCGGCCGCCCGCCCGCTGCCGCAGCTGCCGATCACCGTCGACGACGAGGGCTACCTCGTCGCGCAGAGCGATTTCCACGAACCCGTCGGTCCGAGCTTCTGGGAGCGTCATTGAGCACCGCAACTGTTACCGAGCAGAAATCCTCGGAGAAGCCTTCGGAGAAGCCCTCTGAGGCGCCGCTGGGCGGCCGATTCGTCGGCGGTCTCTCCAACTACATCGACGAGCGCACGAGCCTCTCCGGCTTCGTCAAGGAGCTCGGCCGCAAGATCTTCCCCGATCACTGGTCGTTCATGCTCGGCGAGATCGCGCTGTGGAGCTTCGTGGTCGTGCTGCTCTCCGGCACGTTCCTGACGTTCTTCTTCCAGGCGTCGATGGTCCCCACGCACTACGCCGGCGCCTACGCGCCGATGCGCGGTGTGGAGATGTCCGCGGCGCTCGACTCGACGCTGCGCATCTCCTTCGACCTGCGCGGCGGACTCCTCGTCCGTCAGATCCACCACTGGGCCGCGCTCACCTTCGTCGCCGGCATCGGCGTGCACATGCTGCGGGTGTTCTTCACCGGCGCGTTCCGCAAGCCCCGCGAGCTGAACTGGGTGATCGGCTTCGTGCTGTTCGTCCTCGCGATGGCCGAGGGCTTCACCGGCTACTCGCTCCCCGACGACCTGCTCTCGGGCAACGGCCTCCGGATCATCGACGGCATGATCAAGGGCCTCCCCCTGATCGGCACCTGGACCTCGTTCATGCTGTTCGGCGGCGAGTTCCCGGGCGACCAGATCGTGGGACGCCTCTACACGCTGCACATCCTGATCCTGCCGCTCCTGGTGATCGGCCTGGTCGTGCTGCACCTCATGCTGATGGTCATCAACAAGCACACGCAGTTCGCCGGCCCCGGCCGCACGGACGAGAACGTCGTGGGCTACCCGATGATGCCGATCTACATGTCGAAGATGGGCGGCTTCCTGTTCATCACGTTCGGTGTGATCGTCCTGATCGCCTCGCTGTTCCAGATCAACCCGATCTGGAACTACGGCCCGTACGATCCCTCCCCCGTCTCGGCGGGTACGCAGCCCGACTGGTACATCGGCTTCGCCGACGGTGCGCTCCGTCTGGCGCCGTCGAACCTGGACGTCGTGTTCCTCGACCACACCTGGTCGTTCGGGATCATCATCCCGGTGCTGGTGCTGGGCCTGTTCATCGTCCTCGTCGCCATCTACCCCTTCATCGAGGCGTGGCTGACCGGGGACAAGCGCGAGCACCACATCGCACAGCGTCCGCGCACCTCCGCGACCCGCACCGCGATCGGCGTGGCCGGCGTGATCTTCTACGCGACGCTGTGGGCGGCGGCTTCGTCCGACCTGATCGCGACGCACTTCTCGCTCACGATGGAGGGCGTGATCCACACGCTCCAGGCGCTGCTCTTCCTCGGTCCGATCCTCAGTTACTTCATCACGAAGCGCATCTGCATCGCGCTGCAGAAGAAGGACCGCGAGATCGTGCTGCACGGCTACGAGTCCGGTCGCATCGTCCGCCTTCCCGGCGGCGAGTACATCGAGGTCCACAAGCCGGTCGACGTGTACGACCGCTGGAAGCTCATCGACACCGAGGTGTACGAGCCGCTCGTGGTCCGTCCGAACGCCAAGGGTCGCATCCCCTGGACGCAGAACCTGCGTTCCTCGATGTCCCGCTGGTTCTTCGAAGACCGCCTCTCCCCGCTCACGCAGGCCGAGATCACCGCAGCCGACGCCCACCAGCGTCACACGCTGCACGACACGAACGAGTCCGCGCACGAGGAGATCGTCGCTTCGCACACCCGCGCCGGTGTGAGCGAGGACGAGATCGCGCCGGCCGACAATTCGCGTGTCAGCGAGACTCCGAACACGCCGAGCTCCGCGCTCGCGCCGGAGTCGCTGCCCACGAAGGAGGGCGGCGAGTAGTCCGCTCCCCCACCACCGATCGAAGGCCCCGTCATCTGACGGGGCCTTCGTCGTTCGCGCCCCCGCGCCGGAGTAGCCTGGCTGCATGACCTCCGCCATGGATCACTTCGCCGCCAAACTCGCCCACGAGACCGATGCGAGCGACGTGCATGCCGCACGCAAGGCGGGGCAGCAGATCGCCGTCGTCGACGTCCGCAGCGATGAGGCGTGGGCTCAGGGTCGCATCGTCGACGCGATCCACATGCACTACGGGGAGATCGCGGCCAGGGCGCCGCAGGAGATCCCCCAGGGCACGCCCGTGGTCGTCTACTGCTGGAGCCCCGGGTGCAACGCCGGCGACAAGGGAGCCCTGGAGTTCGCCAGGCTCGGCTACGACGTGAAGCTCATGATCGGGGGTTTCGAGTACTGGGTACGTGAGGGTTACCCCGTCGAGAACGCCGACGGGGTGCATCGTCGTCCAGTGGATCCCCTCACCGGCGTCCCGCGCATCCGCACCACCGCCTGAGGGCGTCTAGGACACGACGTGACGACCGGTCACGGGGTCGAGCCAGTTGCCGGACCCGGTGATCCGATGCCAGCGCTTGTGGAACGCGAGGTCGGTGCCGCCGGCCTCGACGACGGCCGCGCCGCACAGCTCGCAGATGCGCAGGATGACGGTGTCTCCGTCCGCCGTCGTGAGTGAGACGGTCCCCTCCGGGAATACCACGCCCATCGTGCTCCTCCTCCGGTCCTGAGACTGCCCTCAGCAGTATCCCATGCGACCTCCGCTCCCACCGGATGTCAGCGCTGCGTGCCACAGCGCAGAGCAGCCTCGGGGCCACGGTGTTCGGAAACAACGACGAGGCCCCCGGAGCAGGAGCTCCAGGGGCCTCGTGAAGAAGG
>JAITLM010000220.1 GCA_031277885.1 Microbacterium sp. | reverse complement strand
TGCCGTGTTCGGGGCCTGCGGCCACCAGCGCGCGGGCGACGCGGACGGCGTCGTCCGCGCGCTGCGTCCGGCTCTCGTCCTGCTCGCGAAGCCCGTGCGCGATCATCTCGCCGGAGAGCGCGGCGAGCAGTGCCTCGGCCCGGTAGTCCCCTGAAGGCGCGCCCGCGAGCTGGATGAGATGCCGGCAATGAGCGCGCCAGACGTTGTGCGCGCCGCTGCGGAACCGCGCACCGACGGCTGAGGTCTCGGACATCAGGACGAGATCGAGCTGATCGGCCACGAGCTGGACGTACGCGGTGACGAACGCGACGAGCCGCGGTACGGGCTCGGCGCCCGGCCCGAGGGGGGCGGGACCGGAGATCATGAGCTCCTGGAGCTGCCGTTCCCGCTCGTCGAGCAGCGCCATGGCCAGGCCGGCCTTGTCGGTGAAGCCCCGGTAGAGGGTGCCGACGCCCACTCCCGCCTCGAGGGCGACCTTCTGCATGGTCAGCCCCTCGATGCCCTCGCGGCGATACACGCGCTGCGCCGCCTCGAGAGCCTTGCCGCGGTTGCGGACAGCATCCGCCCGTCGCGGTTCGGGGGCGCCGTGACCGAGGAGCACCAGTGCGGGCGCGTCTGGCGAATCGGAATCCATTCCGGTAACCTTCCTCAGAAGCGGAATACATTCCGTTTCCTGTTTCCCGGTCGACCGCATTCGGAGCCAACCATGACAAGACTTTTGCACATCAGCGCCTCACCCCGTGGCGGGGCATCGGAATCCCTCGGGCTCGCGGCCTCGTTCCTCGAGTCGTATCGTGACGCCCATCCAGACGCCACGATCGAGCATTTCGATCTCTGGGACGGCACCCTGCCGGAGTTCGGCCCGGCGGCGGCGACGGCCAAGATGGACGTGTTCGCGGGCGCGGACCCGAGCGGCGAGGAGGCCTCGGCGTGGCGGGCCGCGCTGGCGACCTTCGCCCGCTTCGATGCGGCGGACCGGTATCTCTTCACCGTGCCGATGTGGAACGCCGGAGTGCCCTACATCCTGAAGCAGTTCATCGATGTCGTGTCCCAGCCGGGGGCGGTCTTCGCCTTCGATCCGGTGGAGGGGTATCGAGGGCTGCTGCACGGGAAGAAGGCGGCCATCATCTACACCGGGGCGGTGTGGGGTCCTGGTCGCGGCCCGGCGTTCGGGAGCGACTTCCAGCAGCCGTTCTTCGAGGACTGGCTCCGCTGGACCGGCATCACCGACATCGAGAGCGTCGGCTTCCATCCGAACCTGGCGACGGACGACGCCGACGCATCTCGCGAGCGTGCGCGGGCCGCGGTCCGCGAGGTCGCGCAGCGGATCTGACCTCTCTGCCCGACCGGGCTGTCCTCCGCGAGGGCGAACCGCCACACTGGACGCCATGGCCACCGTGGCGGAGTGCGAACGCGTGCAGACCGCGTGGTTCCGCGCGCGGGCGGAGGCGCTGGGGGGCGAGTGCCTGATCGAGGACGGCCTGGTCTGGACCGACGGACCGGATGGGATGAACCTGATGTTCCCGGAGGATCCGACGG
This sequence comes from Microbacterium sp., assembly GCA_031277885.1. Lineage (GTDB taxonomy): Bacteria > Actinomycetota > Actinomycetes > Actinomycetales > Microbacteriaceae > Microbacterium. The sequence continues at coordinate 3,547 of JAITLM010000220.1, read as the reverse complement.
TCGATGCGCTGCGGCGAGGCGTCGCGCGGGCGCAGGACAGGGGGCGCGGGCTCGTCGGGGTCTGGCTCGGAGCGGAGGTCGACGAGACGCCGCTGGCGGAAGCCGGATTCGAGCGCGGCTGGGCACCGTGCTGGATGTCCGCGGAGCTCACCGAGATCCCCGTTGCCGATGACCCGCGGGTCGTGCTAGTCCGCGAACCCGGATCCATCGCCGGCGACTTCGAGCAGGAGCGGCTCGGCCTGGCCCGTATCGAGCCCCCGATCGCGTGGTGCGCGGTGGCGCGCGATGCGGAGTCGGCCCGGTTCGCAGGGCGCGCCTGGTCGTTCCGCAGCGGTGCGCACGCCGGCATCTTCGACATGGCGGTTTGGCCGCCGTTCCGCCGCCGCGGCCTCGGTACGGGCCTTCTCGCCGCCGTCTGCGCGGCCGCGGCGCGGTCCGGGGCGCGGGAGGCGGTGCTCAACGCGACGCCGGAGGGCGAGTTGCTCTACTCCCGGTGCGGCTTCACCCGCGTGGGCACCGGCATCACCTGGTGGCGACACCTCGCCGGGCGCTGAGGGCCTCAGCCTCCGGTGCCAGGCGCGTCCCTCCCGATCCGTGCGAGCGACCGGTCGAAGACCGTGAGGAGGAGGAACACCGCGGCGATCCCGACCACGACCCAGCCGAGCACGTGGAGTCCTTCCGTGGTCGCCCGCGCGCCGTAGACGTTGCCGTAGATCACCGAGGAGACGATCGCGCCGAGGTAGAAGAACGTGCGCAGCAGGCCGGCCGAGGACGCGATCCGTTCCGGCTCGGCCTGGTAGTACAGCGAGTTCTGGATCGCGAGGTTGTTGAGGCCCTGCGGGATGCCGAGCACGAGCATCGCGAGCACGAGGAACCAGATCGGCGAGGAACCGGTCATGAACAGCACGAGGATCCCGGCGATCAGCTGGGCGGCGGAACCGACGAGGAGCTTGCCGACCACCTCGGGCCGGCGCCCGAACGCGAGCGCGACCGCGATCCCGGCCGCGAACACCGGGAGCAGCACGAGTCCCGCAACGGTCGGGGTGAGGCCGCGGCCGTCCTCGAGCCACTGGGTGAAGCCGTAGACGAACGTGTACGAGATGGTCGCGGTCAGCAGGGATCGCACATAGCTGAGCAGCAGCGGCGCATTGCCCGAGAGCACCCGCACGTCGATGAAGGGATCCGGGGTCCGGCGCTCCCACCACACGAAGGTGACCCCCGCGCCGAGGGCGAGGACGAGGAGCCAGATCAGGGACGGCGCGATGTTCTGCAGGAAGACGAGCAGGGCGAGCATCGTGACGGCGAAGAGCAGTATCGCGATCCCGTCGATCCGCGGCCGATCCTCCACCGCGGGCTCGAGACCCGTCCGTCGGGGCAGGAACAGGGCGCCGAGCAGGAGTGTGGCGAGTCCGAGGGGGACGTTCACGGCGAACGTGGCGCGCCAGCCCCATGCGCCGACGAGCACGCCGCCGAGCGCGGGCGCGATCACCGCGATCGTCTGGGTCGTGACGCTGAGCAGCGTGAGGATCCCGGCCGGCGACGCGAGCCCGGTGCGATCCCCCTCTGCGCGGATCATGTGCATCGCCGCCGGGTAGCCCGCGCAGGTGCCGAGGCCGAGGATGACGCGCGCCGCGACGAGCCACCAGATGCTGTCGCGGTTCTCCGGCGCGAGGAGTCCGATCGCGCCCGCCGCGGTCACGAGCACCGCGCCGAGCAGGTACAGCGAGCGCACGCCGAAGATGTCGACGAGACGGCCGACGAGCGGCTGTCCGATCGCCGTGGCCAGGTAGAGGCTCGAGACGAGCCAGACGGTCTCGCGGGCGGGGGCGCCGAGTGCGAGGCCGATCGGGGTGAGCGCGACGGCGATGATGGCCGTGTTGATCGGGTTGAGGATCGAGCCCACCATCATCGGGGCGAGCAGCCGCCGGTCGAAGCGCCCCTCGGGCGCGGGACCGCCGATCGGCGCCGAGTGCTTCCGGATCACGGGAGCATCCGCTCCAGGAGTCCGGTCGCGGTGGAGATCGCGCGCAGCTCGTCCTCGTCGAGCGCGTCCAGGGCATGCTCGAGCCAGGTCGCGGCGGCGTCCTTCTGGCCCTCGATCCTGGCGCGTCCGGCGTCCGTGAGGTCGATGATCTGGCGGCGGCCGTCACCCGGGTCGGGGCTGCGGGTGACGAGCCCGAGCGCCTCGATCGCGTCGACGGTCGCCGCCATGGATTGCGGCCGCACGCGTTCCGCCGTCGCGAGGGCGCTCACGGTCGAGACGCCGCCCTTGCCCAGCCGGGCCAGCGCCGACGCCTGGGACGGGGTGATGGTCTCGTCGGCGCCGGCTTCGCGGAGCTGGCGGAGGAGCCGCGCGACGACGGTGCGGAGGTCGAGCGCGGTCTGTCGCGCACTCACAGCGGATGCATCGGTCCCGGGCGAGGTCTCTGGCATATCAACAGTCTAGACTGCACAGTCGTACCTGTCTATTACGTCGAAAGGGCGTGGCGATGACCACCGCACTCCTGCTCATGGACTTCCAGAACGGCATCGCCGGGCGCTACGCGGAGGGCGGCTCCGACGTGATCGTGCATGCGCAGCGCGCGCTCGCCGCCGCCCGTGCCGCGGGGATCCCCGTCGTCTTCGTCCGCGTCGCGTTCCGCGAGGGCTTCCCGGAGGCGGCCGCGCGCAACAAGGCCTTCGGCGCGATCAGCCAGTCGCCCACGGCTCCGTACATGGGGGAGGGCGCCGAGGCCACGCAGATCGTCGCCGCCCTCGCCCCGCTCCCGGGGGAGCCGGTCGTCGTCAAGCGGCGGTACGGCGCCTTCGCCTCCGACCTCGACGTGCTGCTGCGCGGGCTGGACGTGACCGACCTCGTGCTCGCCGGCGTCTCCACGAGCGGGGTCGTGCTGAGCACGGTCCGCCACGCCGCGGACCACGACTTCGGACTCACGGTCCTCGCCGACGCGTGTGCGGATCAGGATCCCGAGGTGCACAGGGTGCTGCTCGAGAAGGTGTTCCCCCGCCAGGCCGACGTGGTCACGGTCGACGCGTGGGCGGCCGGCCTGAACGCGGACGCCGCAGCGCGAGCGTGACGATCGTGCCGGGCGCGGCGGCGACCGGGAGGATCAGGAACTCGCCGCCGTCCGGCACCGTCGCGCGACCGTCGGCGGAAAGGCGAACCCGGTCGGGCGGGACCAGCAGGCCGCGTCCGTCGGCCTTGAGCGCCGCCTCGATCGCCGTCCAGCCGCGCAGATCAGGGGGATCCTCCGGGGCGAACAGGAGCGCGAGGTCTGGCGCCGCCCCCTCGAGCTCCACGTCGATGCCGATCGCGGCCGCGTCCTGTTCGCGGGCGACCGCGACGACGACCCAGGGATCCGCGTAGGCCGCGCTCGCGAGCAGCGGAGCTTGCGGGAGCAGCGGTCGTCCGTGCGGCCCGCCGCAGACCGGGCAGCGCTGTTCGACCCGCACATCCGCACCCGGCGCGAGTTCGGCGGCCAGCGCCCGGATGAGGGCGCGGCCGGTGTCCCGCCGCTCCTCGGGCGTCGTGCGCGCCCACGCGATCCGC
>JAITLM010000216.1 GCA_031277885.1 Microbacterium sp. | reverse complement strand
GATCCATCGATGGGTCCTGGAGGACGTCATGGATGCGTGTGCGCGAGGAGATGCCGAGCTTCCTGAGGATGCGGACCATGTGGGTGGACGCCGTCGTTCGCGCGATGTTCAGTCTCCGTCCGATCTCGCGGTCGGTGAGCCCGTCGACCGCGAGGAGGGCGATCTCGACTTCTCGGGAGGTCAGCAGCTGTCCGAGCCCCGTGCGGTCCGCATCGAATCCGAATCGATGCTTCGACAACTTCTTGATGGCTCGTTGGAGCGCTCGCGGGAACTCGCCCTCGGCATGGGCCAAGGACGTCGAGAGCGCGACCGCGTCGAACAGCAGCCCTTGGGCGCGCGCATCGACCGCGATCTCGGCGAGTGCTCGCGAATCATCGTCGCGGAGCGCTTCCGCGCGTCGCTTGCGCAGCCGGAACACGCCCTCCACCGCCGGCGCGGCGTGCGCGGCTTCGATCACCTGCCGCAGCAGAGTGCCCTTCAGCGCTTCGTCTGCCGCGGCGATCGCGCACAGGCGCGAGAAGATGGCGAACGATCGGTAGCCGATCTCGTCCGCCACGTCGCCCGCTTCTGCGAGCAACCGGACCGCTTCTCGCGACCGGGTGCGCGCGAAGTCGAGCTGCAGCAGGGCGCGGCCCTCGAAGAAGAGACGCCCGATCCGAACGGAAGGAGGAGATTCAGGAGCCGCCCGGAGCCGATCGAGGTGATGAAGAGCGCGGTCCGGTCGGTCGAGCAGGGAGAAGGCGAGCGATGCGACCCCGTGCAGAAGCGGTGCCATGATGCTCCCCTCCCGGTCCGCACCCTGCACGGCGGCGTGCGCCAGAGCGACGGCGGTCTCCGCGTCCCCGCAGAACAGAGCGCGCATCGCGGCGAGCAGATCCAGGGTGGGTACGAGCCCCGGAGGCGATGCGTCGTGTTCCGGGCCGAGACGCCGGTCAGAGCCCGGTGAAAGGAGCGCCACCAGCATCGCGATCACCTCGTCGATCCTCCGGTGCACGGGAAGGATCACGATCCCCCGAGCCGCAGCAAGATGGAGCGCCGCGGTCTCCGGTCGGGCGAGCATCAGCTCTCGAACGGCGAAGCATCGCAGCGCGAAGGATCGAGCGATCTCCGTTCCCGTTTCGAGAGCAGCGTTCAGGGCGTCCCCATCGAAACGCCGCGGGTGACCCGTGGCGACACGGAACGCGCACAAGACCGCCGCGAAGCCGTCGGGCAGCCGTCGTTCGAAAGCATCGAGCAGGTCTGCGACGGAGGGTCCCCCGTCGCGCAACTCCGCGATGACGAGGATGACGCCGAGTTCGAGCAGTTCGTCCGGGTCCATGTCCTGCCAGAGCACGTCGACGAGCACGACCACCTCGCCGGCGAGCGCATGGACGAGGGCATGGTCCAGGCGCTCCCGCACCGGCGGGTCATCGGTCAGGGCGAGCGGCAACGCAGCAGCCGGGCGCCGAACAGCCAGGTAGCCGGATCTGGCGCGCCGCACGAGCTCGACGGGAACGGAGAGTCCGCTCTCGCCAGCAGCGTCGACCAGCTGCGCGGCAGCGTCGTCGGTGAGGTCGCTCGTCGGCGAGAGCAGGCGTGCGTCCTCAAGGAGCCGGCGGACGTCCCAGCGGCGGCGTTCAGGGATGGCCCGCGCGATGATCTCGATCCGCTGCGCAGGAGTCTTGAAGCGCAACTGGCCACCGGCCGCCATGAGATCGCCCTTCTCCAGGGTGCGGATGAGTTCCTGCTCGCCGTATGCGGCGCGTGCCCAGGGCACCGGCAGCTCCCCCGCGAATGCCACGAGCCGTTCGAGCTCCGCGCTCTCCAGGCGGGCCAGACGCCAGGGGGCATCCTCGTCGGCCGGTACGGGGACGAAGAACAGCGTCGACGAGAACAGCCTCACGTTCGCGCTCGCCTGCGCGCGATCCACCAGCCAGCGAAGAGCGCGATGGTTGCCGTCGGACTCCCGATGAAGAGCCGCCGCGTCGCCCGGAAGCACATTCGCCCCGAATCGATTCCCCACCAGTACCGCAACATCGTCCGGCGTCATCCGCGGGACCGAGTACGTGGCGATCGGGCCGAACTCCGGGAAGGGGACCGCTGCTCCGGTCACGATCAACACGATCGCCGCTCGGCGGCTCCGGGCCAGGAGCCCCAGCACGCGAAGGCTCATCGGGTCCGCGAGCTGGGCATCGTGCACGATCAGCAGCCTGGGAACGTTCGCCGAGCGGACGACCCGATCGGGCGCCATATCCGGTGCGAGCTCTGCGAGGAAGGGGCTGAGCAGACTGTACGGGGCGCCAGAGGCGGCTTTCCAGGACCTGAGCACCACCAGGTCCTCCGAATCGAGCGGACGACGCAGCAGCTCGAGAGCGACGCGTTCCCTGCCTGCGCCCTGCTCGCCGCACAGTTCGATTGCTCCATCACGATCGAGGCGCTGTCGCATGATCCGGAGGTCTCCCTCCGGAAGATGCGTGCCCCAGCGCGCGGCGATCCTGGCACGAGGCACTTCTGCCCTCATGGTCCCCTCCATTTCCCCTCTCGGTACACAAGCACGATTCGCGACGGCTGAAGATACACATCGATATGTATGACCCGCCGTGTCACCGGGCGCTTGTCTCTTAAGCGGGGAATCCATCCGTCCACTCGGATCGGACGCGACGGCGATTCGCGCCCGGCTCGAGACGCCGGCATCGGCTCGCTCGCTCGTTCCGACGCATGAGCGGGGCGCGACCCCACACCGCCGTGATCCTGCAAGCAGGGTCACGATCACGCAACCGGGGAGTCACATGAATGAGAACAGAAGGCCGATCGCCCGCGCGACCGGCGTGAAGCGCAGAACGATCGTGAAGGGGTCCGCCTGGGCACTGCCGGTGATCGCTGCCACGACGGCGACACCATTGGTCGCCGCCTCGGTCAAGCCCGCGGTCGCGCAGAACGTCAGAATCACCGCAAGCTGCTGGGGCCCGAACATCCTGGGAGTCGGCGCCAGCTACCCGCAGTTCCGCATCGACGCCGTGGGCGCACCCGTCCTCGCCGGTTCGACGTTCAACCTCGTGAGCACGGGGCTCGCCGGGGTCTCGATCGGAGGCGGGAACGGCCTGGTCGGCGTGGACCTGATCAACAACAACAACGCGACCATCACCCTCAAACAGACCATCCCCGCGGGCGGCTCCACCAACATCCGCGTGACGGGCGTGGTCGATGTCACGCTCGGCCGCACCTTCACGCTGTCGACGCAGACGATCTTCGGCAACGAGAACCAGGACCACCAGGACGATTCGGACTGGACCACCATGACGGGGGCGACGATTCTCGGCGTTCTCGTCGGCGTCTGCAACCGCAAGTAGCAAAGAAGGACAGGGGAATCCCATGACCAGTTCAGAGTTCACCCAGGCGCGCGCGGATCAGATCGTCGCCGCGCTCGCGCAGGACGACGTGGCCGTCTTCACGGAGGCTGTCGCCTTCGCGGCGGGCATCGTTCCCACGGCCGAAGCCGTCGCGCAGGTGGAGTTCCCGGCCGACCTGCGCGTCGATGCCTCCACGTTCACCGCACATGGCGTGACCGGGTCCGCGGTCGCCCGCGCCGCCGGCGATACGGCTCGGCTGTCGTTCGTGTCGCAGAACGGGCAGTGGAAGCTCGACAGCCTCGACTCCTCGGAGGACATCCGCACCGCACGATAGCGGCGCCCATCAGACCGTCGGCGCCTTCACCGGCCCCCGACCTGAGAGGTCAGATGCGAGCGGCGATCGCGGTCCCCAGGCTGCGGCGTCGTTCCTTCTGGCTCGAGGTGGGGCATCGCCCGCCCCGTGATGCCCCACCTCTTTGAGACCTCGCGGGCGTCCGGGATGTTGCTCTCCGAAGGGGGACGGCCTGCACGGCGACTCTGAACACACGGCAATGATCTACGCAGTTGTCCGTGTGGTCCTACTCATTCCAGGTGCCGTCGCCGGTAGGGCCAGCGCATGCGGCGGCAGCGAAACACTCCCTGCCGGTGCCGGAAACCGCATCGAAACAGCGCGCTGAGACCCTTCTCTCCACCGAGCCTTCCGGATCGGCGTCGCGATGGCGGGATCCCCGGTCCCCGGCTCCGCCCATCCGCCGGAGAGGACACCCCATGGATCCGCTCGCCGTCTTCGTCCTGGTCGGGTCGCTCGTCGTAGGCGCATCCTGGATCGCGCCGCGGCTTCACCTGCCCGCCCCGCTGCTGCAGCTCCTCGCCGGGCTGCTGGCGGGGATCATTCCGGAGGTGCGGAGCATCCACCTGCCCTTGGAGGCGGTGCTGGTGCTCTTCCTCCCGGCGCTGCTCTTCTGGGAGGCGCTGATGACTCCGCTACGGGAGGTGCGACGGGATCTGCGGGTC
>JAITLM010000138.1 GCA_031277885.1 Microbacterium sp. | reverse complement strand
CCGTGGTCAATGCGGATCTGTTCCGGCGGTCCCTGCGCTTCATGGAGCGCAACTACCATCGCGCCGATCTGTCGATCTCCGAGATCAGCGGCGGCGCCTTCACCTCGGTCTCCACGCTGTTCCGCGCCTTCCGGGCTGCGGAGACGAGCCCGCACGCCGTGCTGCGGCACCTCCGCACGGCGGCGGCCCGGTACGATCTCGCGCACAGCGGCGACCACGCGGACTACGCCGCGATCTCACGGGAGAACGGATTCCGCTCGCCGCGGTCGATGAGAGCCGCGCTCGCGAGCTGAGCCCCCGCCTCTCATGAGGCGGACCGTTCCTCTCGCAGCGCCTTGCGCAGCGCCCGCGCGGATCCGAATCCCGCCGCGATCGCCACCGCGGCGGCCTCCGCCGGAGTCGCCAACGGAGGGAGCAGGGCGACGGCATGACGCACCCTGGCCTGCTGGAGCATCTGTCGCGGCGTCGTGCCCTGGGCCGCGAACGCCCGATACACCTGGGACGTGGAGACGCCGAGATGCTCCGCGATCTGCGCGGAGGTGAACGCGGGATCGGCGTAGCGCTCGGCGATCAGCGCGGCGGCCTTCTCCATCAGGCTGCGCACATCCCCCTGCGCGGCCGGCAGCACCGCGCTCAACAGCGCGGACGCCGCGGAATCGATCGCGGCGAGCCACGCGTCCAGCCCGAGCACGTCCTCGAGATCCTGCTGCTCGAACGTCGCGTTGACCATGGCCGTGAGCAGCGCGGCATAGTGCTCCGGCGGCTGCAGGCTCGGGGGGACCTCGTCGGCCGCGGCGCCGGAGGGCAGGATCCGGCTCCATCGATGCGAGAGGTGGATCGCGGCCGTGGGCGTCGACGCGAGGATCTCCACCGCCGTCGACGCGTCGTGGATGAGGAGCGTCCCCGGCCCGAACGGCACGGGTCCGTCGACCGCCGCGCTGACGCCGCTCCCCTCGACGATCAGCGACGCGCGGAACCGGTGCGGTCCCTCGGCGCTGAGGGGCCTCCAGACGTACCGGCACGGCGTGTGCCAGATCCGCGCCACGGAGAAGTCGTCCGCGATGAGCAGATCGCCTCCCGCGCGCAGGTTCGCCGGGACCTCGTCGAGACCCCAGCCGAGCCGGGAGAAGAGCGCCACGGCGTCGCCGCCGTCCACGTCGAGCTCGAAGGAGGCCTGCATGTCGATCACGCCGAGACGGCTCTCCCTTCTCCTGCACGGTGCGGGTCCGGAACTCCGGATGTCCGCCGTGAGGGTTTCAGATTGGCACAGACCGCGGGAGAAATCGCACGCCTTCGACACGTGGAAGTCCGACGTCGCCCCTGGGCAGATTCGACACCTTCTTCTCCTCCGGAGCATCCGATATTCCGATTCCGCGACGGGATTGGGCGGGTCGAACCCGTCGCCTCAACGATGTGGATGACCCGAGCAGGTTCCGACCGCCGTCCTCGCCGCGCCCCGCGCGGAACGCGCGTCGGTCGCGCCGGCACGGGCCTCGAACCCGACGACGACATCAGGAGTACTCATGCAGGATTTCCAGAGCCCGCGGCCGGTGAGCCGGCGCACCATCGTGAAGGGCGCCGCCTGGTCGGTTCCCGTGATCGCCGCCGCCGCCGCGGCCCCGCTCGCGGCCGCGAGCACCACGCCGGGCACGCCCGGCTTCACCGAGACCCACACCTTCCTCAACTTCAACTACGAGGCCTCGAAGTGGTGCGCGAACGGTCAGGCCTTCCGCCCGAACTCGATCGACGGCAGCATCGCCGACGGTTTCGTGTTCCAGTACAACGACGCGAACGGCAACCCGCTCGCGGGCAAGAGCATCACGCTGGTCATCGACCGGCAGAACTCCGGATCCTTCTGGTTCGTGACGGATCCGTACGCCGGTGATGCCCGCGGATCGCAGCTCACCACGATCACGCTGCAGACCGACGCCGGCGGCACGCTCAGGCTCGACAGCTCCGTTCCGGGGATGCCCGTGTCCGGCAGCGCCGCCTACAGCAACTGGGGCTATCTGCGTTACGGCTCGGGATCGAGCAACGCCAACCTCTCGCTGCAGGCGTGGCCCACCGAGGATCCGTCGAAGATCATCGTCCTCGACATCTCGAACGGCTCGGAGGGCAACCACCCGCACCCCGGCAACAAGACCCGCAACTACGCCGGCGGCCAGGCCTGCTGACTCGGCTTCAACGGTTCCGGTGGCAGGATCCTCCCCTCCCCCTCCTGCCACCGGCCACACCCCGTGGGCCCTGACGGCACATCGCCGGACTCAGGGACCAGGAGCAGGAAGGATCTGCCATGCGGGGCGCCCCACCCCCGGGAACCTTCGCCTCAGCGCTGAGCGAGGCGCTCGCGCTCAAGAGGATCCCCCTGTCCGAGCTGCGCGACCGCCTCCACAGCCGCGGCCACCCGATCTCGCTCACCGCGCTGTCCTATTGGCGGTCCGGACAGCGGCTGCCCGAACGCCGCGCCTCTCTCGAGGCGCTCCCCGCGCTCGAGTCGATCCTCGACCTCGCCGCGGGCTCGCTGTCCAAGCTTGTTCCCGGCCCCGCCGCGCGTCGGCTCGGGCACGTCGAGCGCTTCGACGACCTCCTGGACTACCCGGTCCGGGATCCCGAGGACGCCGACGGGCTGCGGGGCGAGAGCGACATCTCGCGGATCATGACCCACGTGACCATCCACGTCGGCCGGCAGCGCGAGATCCTCCGGGCGCGCATGCGCAGACTGGTCGTCGCCAATCGCGACGGCGCGGACGGCTTCACGATCTTCATGGCGACCGATGCCGAGATCGGAGCCGACCCCATGCGCTTCGAGGCGCTCGCAGGATGCGCCGTGCACGAGGACCACCAGCCGGCTCGCAACGTGAGACGGGTGCATCTGCGGTTCCCGCGCCCGCTGATGCGCGGAGAGTCCGCGCTCACCGAGGTGGAGGCCACCCACGCGCGCGAAGCGGGACTCGATCTGACGGACGACTACGAGATCGTCGCGGAGCAGCGGCTCGAGGAAGCGCTCCTCTGGGTGACCTTCGATCCGGCGGCGGTCCCGCGCCGGTGCTGGGTGTACTTCTCCGAGGACGGCTTGAAGCACGAGTGGCCCGTCGACCTCGACGGGACGTTCTCCGTCCACTACCGGCAGCGCGACTTCGGCCCCGGCGGATTGGGCATCCGCTGGGAGTGGTGAGGGCCGCGCGTCCCGGTCAGAACCGCGACCCGGCGGCGAGCACCGCGACCAGGGGTTCCGGGATCCGGTCCGGCGGCAGGGCCGCCACCACGTCGGCCGCGTAGTGCGCCTTGCGGCCGCTCGCGGTGCCGGCGAAGCGATGCAGCTGCGCCTCGACCGAGCGGACCCGCTGCGCGGGCTGCCCCTGGAAGACCCGGAACAGCGCCAGCTCGCCGCGGGCGGCCAGTGTCTCCAGCACCAGCTCGGGACCGGCCGCACGGATCACCTCGTCCTCGAGATCGCGCTCGCATCCGAAGAACCCCGCCCGGGCGATCGCGGCCGGATCCCCCTCGCCCTCGGCCAGCAGCCCGCCGGCGACGAGCGCGCCGACCACGTAGCGCAGCTCGGCGGCGTCGTAGAGGCCGGTCACGGGCACCGCCGGATCCCGGCGCTCGAGCCAGGAGCGCAGGTTCGTGATCCCGCCGAGCGAGACGACGTCCGCGCGGAGGTCGACCCCGCGGACGCGGGCGGCGGCGAGGAGGGCGAGCCGGTCGCTCTCCCCCTCGACGAGCACGACGGGCAGCACCATCCCCCGACGGTATCGGGCGGCGACGGTCCCTGCGGCGCACGGACACGGTCTCAGCCCGCATCGGACGCCGCCGAGGGCGCCCGCCCTCCGCGGCGGGCGCCCCTCGCCGCGGATCAGATCGTGTACGTGAGCGTGACCGAACCCGCGCCGCCCTCTGCGCCGGCGCCGCCGTTCGCGGCGCTCGTCGTCGCTCCGACCGTGTTGACGACGCCGCCCGCCGACGTGGCCGTGCCGTCGGATCCGGCGCCTCCTCCGCCCGCGACGGCCGCCCAGGTGGCGCTGCCGCCGGTCGAGTAGGCCGTTCCGGCCGCCGCGCCGCTGCCGCCGCCGCTGTAGCCGCCCCCGCCTCCCCCGGATGCCGAGTAGACGTAGTAGCTGCCGCCGTTCGCGCTTCCCGACCTCTCCGCGTACACCGCGGCGCCCCCGTTCCCTCCGGTCCCGCTCGGCGCTCCGCCCGCGGCCCCGGCCACCGCGACCGGATTCGGATAGGTCCCCGCGGATGCCGCGCCGCCCGTTCCTGCCGCGGCCGCCGCCGCGGCCGCGCCGCCCCCGCCGGACATCCGGTACGCCGTCCCGTACGCGCCCGTCGAGGCCTGCCCCGCCGCGCCGGACGATCCGCCGTCTCCGAGAGCCATCGTCGACGCGGCGGATCCGGTGTAGCGCTGCGCATACGAGCCGGAGCCGCCGCCGCCCCCGGCGACGACGATGGCATCCCCTCCGACGAGGATCGCGCTGCCGGCACCGCCTCCCGCACCCCACTGCGTCTGCCAGTTGCCGGCGCTCGGGGTGCCCGGGTAGGGGCGCGGCGCCCCGCCGGCGCCGAACCCGCTGCCGCCGGCCGTGTACGAGCCGCCGCCGCCCGCGATCAGCGTCACGGTGGTGTCGCCGGCACCGGCCGGGAGGGTCAGCATCCCGACGATGCGATTCGCGGAACCGCCCGTCCCTCCGCCGCCGCCCCCGATCACTTCGTAGGAGATGTCCGTGGCGCCCGCCGGGATGACGACCGTGGTCGTCGCGCCGTCGGATCCGGTCGCCTTCGCCGTCCGGGTGACCGTCTGCCTCGCGGTGCTCGCCGCGGCGCGCGGCACGGCGACCGCCGCGGCGATGACGGGCAGACTCCATGCCGCCGCCTTCACGACCCGTCGCCGGTCGGGGCCCGCAGCCTTCTGATCGTCCATGTCGATGTCCTCCCCATGCTGTCGTGGTGTCGTGCCGTCGTCCGTGTCCGAGTCGCCTCGTCCTGCGCCGGGCACGCCGGACTCCCGCTCGGAGGCGGCGCTTCGGGAGTGCGCCCGCATGCCCCCGGCGAAGGGCCCAGAGCAGATTACGGATCGGGACCGGGCGGGGAGAACCCCCGGAAGCGTCAGTTCTCCGCACGATCGCGCCACACGGGTGAGGCGGAGGCGGCCACCCGATCGCGGATCCCGCACCGGCGCGCCGCTACCTCTCGTTCACCGGCACCCACGAGACTTCCTGCATGAGCAACGGCGATCATCCCGAACCCCAGGCGACCGCGAACAGCGGGGCCGTCGCGGTCGTGGGCCTGGACCTCCGCGGCGACGAGCCGGCGCCGAAGAAGCAGATCTACTCCTGGGCGCTCTGGGACTGGGCGACGCAGCCGTTCCACTCGGTGATCCTCACCTTCATCTTCACCGCGCTGTACCTGACGACGAACGCGTTCCTGCCGCCGGAGCTCGCGCATCTCGCCAAGACGGATCCGGCCAGGGTGGCCGGGATCGCCGAGCTCACGAGCGGTCTGGGGCTCGGCGGCACGATCGCCGGCTTCGCGATCCTGCTGCTCGCGCCCGTGCTCGGGCAGCGCGCCGATGCGGCGGGCCGGCAGAAGCTGTGGCTCGGGATCGGCACCGGCGCCCTGATCCTCTGCATGCTCGGGCTCTGGTTCGTCACGCCGACGCCCTCGCTGTTCTGGCTGGGCGTCGCCCTGATCTCGGCGGGCGTCGTGTTCAGCGAGATCGCCTCGGTGAACTCCAACGCGATGCTCATCTCGATCGCGAGCCCGAAGACGGTCGGCCGGATCTCGGGTCTGGGGTGGGGCTTCGGGTACCTGGGCGGCATCGTCGCGCTCGTCCTGGTGATCGTGTTCTACTCCGCGGACTGGTTCGGGCTCTCCGCGGACGGCGGTCTGCCGTTCCGCATCATCGCGGTCGGCTGCGCAGTGTGGGCGATCGCGTTCTCGATCCCGATCTTCCTGAACGTGCCGGAGCCGTCCCTCGGACGTCCGGATCGGAAGGTCGGCTTCTTCGCCTCCTATGTGCTGCTCGTGAAGGACGTCATCGGGCTCTACCGCAACCCCAGCACTCGCACGACCTTCTGGTTCCTCGTCGCGAGCGCGGTGTTCCGCGACGGTCTCAGCGCCGTCTTCACCTTCGGCGCCGTGATCGCGAGCACCGTGTTCGGCTTCGAATTCATGCAGCTCGTGATCTTCGGCGTCGCGGCCAACCTCATCGCCGGGGTGTCCACGATCCTCGCCGGACGCCTCGACGACCGCTGGGGCCCGAAGCGGCTGATCATCATCTCGCTCGCCTGCATGACGATCGCGGGCATCGCCGTGTTCGCCCTGGTCGACACCGGGCCGATCGCGTACTGGATCGGCGGCCTGATCCTGTGCGCGTTCGTCGGACCGGCACAGTCCGCGGGGCGTTCGTTCCTGGCCCGCGTCACGCCCGCCGGCCGCGAGGGCGAGGGCTTCGGCCTCTACGCCACGACCGGGCGTGCCGCCAGCTGGATCGCCCAGGGCGCCTGGACCCTGCTCATCATCCTGACCGGCAACACCAAGTTCGGGATCCTCGGGATCGTCGCGGTGCTGCTGGCGGGGCTGCTGCTGCTCCTGCCGGTCAAGGAGACGCGGCGGAGCGTGCGGCTCTCGCACTAGGCCCGATCGCGGCGGAGCAGGGCCACGAGCCTCACCCGCCCGCCGGGCCGGCTGCGCCGCGGTCCCTACGCGTCGAGCATGCGCAGGAGCTCGGGCACCGCACCCGCCGCGCGCAGCCGCTCGCGCATCGCCCGCGCCGCGAGGGCATAGGGGCGCTCGTCCTGCAGGAGGAGGGAACGGGAGTTCGCCTCCTCGTTCAGCGCGACGAGCTCGAACGCCAGCTGCTCGGCATCCGCGGCGGAATCGAGCTCTCCCGCCGCGATCGCGTGCCGCACCTGCGCCTCGACGTAGCCGTACCAGTCCACGAGGGCCGTGCGCACCGCGTCGCGCACCGGACCGGGCTTGGAGTCGACGTCGGCGGCGGTCGCCGCGAAGAAGCAGCCGCCCGTGAAGACGCGGTCGCGCGAGTAGTCCAGGGCGTTGCGGAGCAGGGCGGCCAGCCGGCGCACCCCGCGGGGCTCGACCCGCGCGCGCTCGACGATGAGCGCGGTGAAGATCTCCCGCGCGGCGGCGACCGTCGCGAGCTGCAGCCCCTCCTTGCTCCGGAACAGCGTCGCGATGCTGCTCTTGCCCCGGCCGGACGCCGTCGCCAGCCTCCCGATCGTGAGGCCGTCCAGGCCGTCCACCGACGCGATGTCGGTCGCGCTCTCGAGCACGGTGCGCCGCGAGGCGTCGCCGCGCAGGCGACGCCCGTCCGACGCCCGGCCTCGGGCGGTCCCGGCCTCGGCGGCTCCGTGCGCGACGATGTCCGACATGCCTCTAGTGTACGAACGATCGTTCGCTTATTCTACGTATGACCGTTCGTATTCTTTGTCCGAAGGGGAACCGATGCCCGCTTCCGCCCGCCTGATCCTCGGCGGCATCCGCGCCACCGGAACCGTATCGCCGCGCCTGGCCGGCCGCCTCGCCCTGCGCCTGTTCTTCACGACGGCCCCGCGCATGGCCGTGCGCGACGCCGACCTCGCGACGCATCGGGACGCGCAGCGGGAACGGATCCCGATCCGCGGATCCGAGATCGTCGCCTATCGCTGGGGCCGCGGCGAGCGCGCCGTGCTGCTCATGCACGGCTGGCAGGGACGCGCATCGCAGTTCGCCCCGCTCGTGCGCGAGCTCGTCGCAGAGGGCTTCCGGGTGGTCTCCTTCGACGCCCCGGCGCACGGGGACTCCCCGGGACGCCGCACGGACCTCCGGGACTGGGTCACGGCCGCGGAGCGGCTGCAGCGCAGCGACGGCCCCTTCGATACGATCGTCGGCCACTCCTTCGGCGGACTGGCCGCCCTCACCGCCGCGCGCACGACCGTGCCCTCCCCGCGCGTCGCGGCCATCGCGAGCGCCTCCGCGCCGGCCGCGTTCCTCGCGGAGTTCACCCGCACGCTCCGCCTCGAGCCCGCGGTCGCCGCACGCTTCGAGCAGCGGTTCGGCGCACGCTTCGGCCTCGACCGGGAGGGGATCGCCGCGGCCTACGACGCGGTGCAGGATCCGCTGCCCGCCGGCACCGAGCTGCTCGTGGTGCACGACCGCGCCGACCGCCGCATGCCCGACGACGACGCCCTGCGCCTGCACGCCGCGCACGCCGGCCGCTCGCATCTGATGCGCACGGACGGGTTCGGTCACAACCGGGTGCTGCAGGCGGATCCGGTGCTGGATGCCGTGGTCGCGTTCGCCGGCACGGGGATCGCCGGCATCGACGCCCCGGAGTCGCAGACCGCCGCCGTCCCGTGAGCGCCGATCCGGCCGCTCAGCGCCAGTTCGCGGCGATCTTGGCCAGCAGACGCGCGAACTCCGCCTGCTCCTCGGCCGTCAGCGCCGACATGGCGCCGCGCAGCGCCTCACGCCGGTCGCCGCGGACACCGCGCCCCATCCGCCGCCCCTCGTCGGTGAGCACGATCCGGGTGCGGCGAGCATCGTCCGGATCCGCTTCGCGGCTCAGCCAGCCCCGCTCGACCCCCTGCTGCACCAGTCGCGAGGCACGCGGCTGATCCACGCCGATCGCCTCGCCCAGGGCGCTGACGCTGAGCGGGCCCGAGGCCAACGCTTCGAGCATGCGCAGCCGCGCGGGCGCCTCGCCGCGCCCGCCACCCCAGGGTCCGCCGCCCCGGGGACCCGCACCTCGTCCCCGCGGATCGGCGTGCAGCCCCCCGTGGTCGCCGTGGTCGCCGTGCGGTCCGCCATGTCCGCGGAATCCCTCACCATGCCGCGGATCTCCGTCATGCATCCCGTGTCGGTGCTCCCGGGGAGGCCGGGGACCCCGCCCGCGCAACAGGCCGAGCGCGGCGACGATCGCGTCGAGCGGATCCGGGTTCTCGGCATCGTGAGGCATACCCCGATTTTACATGCGACTTGACATGGATCCCAATTGCATGTCACACTGCATATACATGGCAGATGACATGGATCCGGGACAGCCCGGAGAGACGGCCGCCACAGCGACGAGCCGCCGTCATCGCCCCGAGACCTGAAGGACTTCGCATGAACACCACAGAGAACACCCCGGAGAACACGCCCGCCGACCGGAGCCGCCCGTTCGGCTTCTGGATCACCGCCGTCGACCGCCTGCTGGCGGCCGAGTTCGCCACCGCTTTCGAGGATGAGGGGATCACCCGCCGTGACTGGCGGATCCTCAACGCCGTCGACGGCACCGTCCCGCTCGGCCGGGAGCTCCCGGCCGGCAAGGTGCGCCATCTGGCCGCCCTCGGCTGGGTCGAGCCCGGCCAGGACGGCTGGACGCTCACCGCAGAAGGCACCGCCGCAAAGGCGCGCCTGACCACCGCCGTCGAGGAGATCCGCGCGCAGGTCGCCGGCACCCTCGATCCCGAGGAGTTCGCCGCGATGGCGTCCGCCCTCGAGAAGCTCGCCCGCGGCCTCGGCTACGAGGAGGGCACTCGCCTCCCCCGCCGTCACGCCGGCGAGCGCCGCGGCGGCGGCCGAGGCGAGCACGGACACCGCGGCCACGGCCGTCGCGGACCCGACCGTCACCACGGCGGAGAGTTCGGCGAGCGCTTGGCGCGCCACGGCGAGCACCCTCGTCATGAGCACGGCTTCCCCGGCGGCTTCGGCGAGCGCCTCCCCCATGAGCACGCGCGCGGTGAGCGCTCGTTCCGCGGGCACGGTGCGCCCGGTCATTCCCCGGCGCACCTGCACATCCACCTGCACGACGGCCGCCACCGCAACGGCTGACCTCGCGCGCTTCCGATCCGGCCCCTGACCGCACTCCGCGGCGGGGGCCGGATCCTTCTGTCGACCGATCCCCGACGACTTCCCTGCCTGCGTCGCGGAATAGAGCCCGCGCATGCACGGTTTCCCTTTCACATGACCCTTGTCGCTCCCGACCGGATGCCGCCGCTGCACGCCGTACCGGGCACGGCGGCCGAGGCGCATGGCGCGGTCGACGCCCTGCTCGCGACCGTCGACGTGCGACTGCGTCGGCAGGTGCGCATCGCCCCGGATCCCGCGGAGACGATCGCGCTGGACCGCAATGCGCTCTCGGTCGTCTACGTCATCGAGGGCACGGTGCACACCCGCTGCGGCGACAAGCCGGTGTCGCTCGCCCAGGGCGACGCGATGCTGACCCCTGGCCGGCTGCCGATGTCGCTCAAGACCGATCCTGCCACCCGGATCCTGGTCTCCACGCTCATCCTCGCGCCCGCCGCCGCGCACGTCTCGGACGCCTTGCCCGACATCGCACTGGTGCGCGACTTCGCCCACCACGAGCCGGCCGCCGCGGCCCTGGCCGCGCAGGTCGGGCTCGATCTCACCGCGCTCCCGGTCGACACCGCGGCGCTCGAGGACGCGAGCCGGGACGGCGACGCCGTGATCTGCCGCATGATGGCGAACACCGTGCTGGCATCGGTGATCCGCGCCTGGGCCGCGCACGGCTGCGCGCCCGCGGGCTGGCCCGCACGCACGAGCGATCCGTTCCTGGAGCGCGTGATCGAGGCGATCCACGCCGCACCGGGCCACGACTGGAGCGTCGAGGGCATGGCCAGCGTCGGCGCCATGTCGCGGACGGTGTTCGCGGAGCGGTTCCGCGCCGCGTTCGGCACCTCGCCCGCGAGCTACGTGACCGAGGTGCGCATCCGCGCCGCACAGGACCGCCTCGCGCTCGGCTGCCTGGTCAGCGAGATCTCCCGCGACCTCGGCTACAGCTCCGACGAGGGCTTCAGCCGCGCGTTCCGCCGCCGCACCGGGCAGACGCCGTCCGCCTGGCGCGAGGCCCGCACCGCCTGACCCGGGCGATGCCCGGAGCGGCACGGGCCGCTCACCGGAGCGCCCGCGCGCGGGATTCCCCCGGCGCCGACCGTGCTCCGAACGACTCCCGATACCTTCCGGGCGCGATGCCGACGACACGATGGAAGTGCTTGCGCAGCAGCTCTGCGCTCGTGAACCCGACGCGATGCGCGACCTGCTCGATCGAGAGCGACGTCGACTCGAGCAGTTCGCGCGCCGAGGCGAGCCGCTCGCGGATCACCCATTGCATGGGCGACATCCCCCGCGCTTCGCGGAAGCGGCGCTGCAGGGTGCGCGTCGTCATGTGCGCGACCCTGGCCAGGTCCTCGGTCGTCCACGAGCGTGCGAGGTCCTCCCTGACCGCGGACTGCATCGCCCGGAAGAGCCTGTCCGGCACTTCGTGGTCGCCGTACCGGGCGGGCACGTACTGCGCCTGCCCTCCGCTCCGGGCCGCCGGGATCACCATCCCGCGCGCCGACGCGGCCGCCGTCGCGAAACCGCGTTCGGCCGCGAGCATGGCCAGGCAGAGGTCGATCGTCGCGGTCACCCCCGCCGAGGTCCAGATCCGCCGGTCCGCGTCGTGCGTGTAGAGCACGTTCGGCTCCAGGACGATGCGCGGATGACGTCGGACGAGCAGATCCGACATCATCCAATGCGTCGTCGAGAGCACGTCGTCGAGGAGGCCCGCCGCGCCGAGGACGAACGCACCGGTGCAGGCCGACGCGATCTGCGCGCCGGCGCGATGGGCACGGCGGATCACGTCCAGGACCGGATCCAGTGCGCCGGAGTCGAGGGAGCGGATGACGCCGTCCACGCGCTCGAAGCCGGGGACGATCAGCGTCTCACCGGGGTCCACGCGAAGGAGCGGATCCGTGCGGATGCGGAAGCAGTGCCCCAGCTCCATCTCCCCGCCGGACGGGGACACGAGCCGGATGGCGTCGCCCTCGAGCGCGGGGGTGTCCGGATGCCCGGCGAACACCTCGAGGATCGACGCGACCTCGAAGGCGCGCATATCGGGGAGCAGCAGGATGACGAGCCTCATGCCGCCCCTCCGTCGCGTTCCCGGTCCGGACCGGAACCGGCCGAGGACGACACCGGGCACGACGACCGCCCCTCTGCATCAGGAGAGATCCTATGCACCGCGCCCGCGCGTCCGTCACCCCGCATCGCGACAGGATCCGGAAGGATCACGCCACGGTCGGACCGGTCTGCGCCGACGGCGCGTCCGTACGGGCGCTGATCCGGCTCGAGAACCCGAACAGCACCGCCCCCACGATGAGCACGACCGCGCCGATCACGTAGACCTGAGCGATCCCGATGCCGTCCACCAGCAGACCGCCGATGCCCGCGGCGGTCATGATCGCCGCCTGGAAGCCCATGACCACCAGGCTCCCGCCCGCCTCGAGCCGGTCCGGCATGCGATGCCCGATCCAGGTGTTCACGATGAGCAGCCACGAGGCGAAGAAGAAGCCCCAGACGAAGGCGACCACGCCGATCGCCCACAGGGATCCGACCAGCACGTTCATCAGCAGCACCACTCCGGCGATCACGAGCGGCGTGATCACGGCGAGCGTCCGGTAGCGACGGTCGACGATGACGCCGATCGCGATGTTCCCGATGAAGCCGCCGATGCCGAACAGGGCGAGCAGCAGGATGATCGTGCCCTCGGTGATCGCGGCGCCGCCCTCGTGGACCCGCTCCAGGGCGACCCGGATGTACGTGTAGGCGATGAAGTGCCCGAGCACGACGAGCACATGGCCGACCACGCCCAGACCGATGCCGCGACGACGGAACGTCTCGACCAGGGTCGACAAGCGGGCGGTCCCTTCTGCGGGCACGCTCGGAAGCAGGATCCGCAGAAGGACCGCGAGGACGGCGCTGGCCGTCGCGGCGATCCCGAACACTCCTCGCCAGTCGAGCACCTGGCTGAGCAGCACCCCCGCCGGCACCCCCGCCACCGTCGCGAGCGAGACGCCGGCCGAGTTGAACATCATCGCCCGGCCCAGACGCTCGGGCCCTGCGATCCGCGCCGCCACCGTCACCGACATCGACCAGAAGCCGCTCAATGCGGCGCCCAGCAGCACGCGTGCGATGAGCAGCAGCGGCAGGTTCGGCGCGACCGCGACGATCAGATTCGAGACGGCCGCGCCGATCGCCATCCACACCAGCAGCGAGCGCCGGTCCAGACGGGGCAGCATGAGGCCGATGGTCGGCGCCACGATGAGCCCTGCGAGCGCGGTCACCGTGACCATCTGGCCGGCCTGGCCGGGCGTGACGCCGATCTCCGCCGCGATGTCGGTGAGCAGACCACCGGGGAGAAACTCCGCGGTGACGAGCAGGAACGCCGTCGCCATCATGGCGAGCAGGGCGCCGTAGTTCAGCCGGCGCGGGGCGGCGGCTGTGATCGTGGGCACAGGGGCGGTCGTGGTCATGCTTCCAGCATTCCGTGTCCGTCGCGCCCGCGCCCGACCATGCGTCCGGCGGATCCGACCGATCGTCCGGATCGGGCGACGCGCGCGAGCCCCGTGTCCGTCAGGCGAGCGGCAGCACGGCCGGGAGCGCGGAGGCCGCGACCGGGAAGGGCCACGCCGCATTCGCGATGAGCACCGCGATCAGCACGACGGCGCCGACCAGCAGCACGAGGAGGATCAGGAACACCAGCCCCACGAGCAGGGGGTAGTTGCCGCCTCCGCCCTCCGGGGCGAGCGGGGGTGCGGGCCGTTCCGGCGGAAGCGCGGGCAGCGGCGGCAGGCCCACGGCGGGACGAGGCTGATCCGCGGGGCTCGACGTCCGCGGATCCTCCGCCCCGGCGACGGACGGGTTCTCCGGCGCGGGCTCGCCGTCGCCGAACACCGCGGGGTCGGGCGACGCGAGGATCTCGGCGAGCCCCGGGGTCTCCTCCGCCGGTGCGGCCTCCGGGGGTGCGGCGAGGAGGCCGGAGAGCGCGGCGCTCTCCTCGGCCGGGGCGATCTCGGGATCGGCCAGGAGGCCGGCGAGCCCCTCGCTCTCCACCGGAGCGGGGGCGAGTTCGGTGTCACCGGCGGGCGGCGACGCCGGCTCGGGCGCGGCGGAGGGCGGCGGTGCGGACTGCTCGTCCGGGTTCGGCTCCGTCTCGTCCGCGGTCATGTCAGCCTCCGGTGGACCCCGCGTCGGTGACGCCGACGTCGGTGCGGTGGAAGTTCTGGAAGGAGCGCGACGCGGTCGGGCCGCGCTGGCCCTGGTAGCGGTTGCCGTACGGACCGGATCCGTACGGGTTCTCCGCCGGGGAGGAGAGCTGGAAGAAGCACAGCTGGCCGATCTTCATGCCGGGCCAGAGCTTGATCGGCAGGGTCGCGACGTTCGCGAGCTCCAGCGTGACGTGCCCCGTGAATCCGGGGTCGATGAAGCCGGCCGTGGAGTGCGTGATGAGTCCGAGGCGGCCCAGGGACGACTTCCCCTCCAGACGGGCGGCGACGCCGTCCGCGAGCGACACCCGCTCGAACGTCGCGCCGAGCGCGAACTCCCCGGGGTGCAGCACGAACGGCTCGTCCGGATCGACCTCGATCAGCCGCGTCAGCTCCGGCTGGTCCTCTCCCGGGTCGATGAAGGGGTACTTGTGGTTGTCGAACAGCCGGAAGTAACGGTCCAGCCGCACGTCGATGCTCGACGGCTGGATCATCGACGGTTCGAGCGGATCCAGTCCGATCCGTCCCGCGTCGAGCCCCGCCCTGATATCCCTGTCGCTCAGCAGCACGGTTTCAGCGTAGTCGGTGCGGTCACTGCGGGTCGGTCAGGCCGTTGCGGAACGCGAACACGACCGCCAGCACGCGATCCCGCATGCCGAGTTTCTGCAGCACCCGCCCGACGTGCGTCTTGACGGTCGACTCGCTCAGCCACAGCTTCTCCGCGATCTCGGCGTTGGACAGCCCCTGCACGAGCGCGTCGAAGACCTCGCGCTCGCGGTCGGTGAGCACCTGCAGCCGGGCCGCGGCGGCGCGCCGGTCGTCCTCCCTCGCCCGACGGCCAGGATCCTCCGCGGCGCGGGCGAGCGCGCCGAAGCGCCGCAGCAGCTCCGACGTGACCCGCGGGGCGAGCACGGCGTCGCCGGCGGCGACCGCCCGGATCGCGGCGACGATGTCGTCGGCATCCGAGTCCTTGAGCAGGAAGCCGCTGGCTCCGGCGTCGATCGCGCCGAACGCGTAGGCGTCCAGATCGAAGGTCGTCAGCACGAGCACCCTGATTCCGCTGCCGGACGCGACGAGCTCCCTCGTCGCCTCGAGCCCGTCCATGCGCGGCATCTGCACGTCCATCAGGACGACGTCGGGCCGATGCACGTTCGCGAGCGCCACGGCCTCGATGCCGTCCTGCGCCTCCCCGACCACCTCGATGTCCGGCTGCGCGCCCAGCACCATCGCGAGACCGGCGCGGATCAGCGCCTGATCGTCGGCGATCAGCACCCGCACGGGCGTCATGAGCCGCTCCTCGGCAGTGCGAGGCGCACGGCCCAGCCGCGTGCGCCGGAGGGGCCGGCATCGAGCGTCCCGCCGTAGAGGGCGGCGCGCTCGCGCATCCCCAGCAGCCCGCGCCCGACGCGGGCAGGAGCGGCCACGGGCACGGGCACGCTCGTGCGCCCGCGCTCCGCCGGGGCGCCGTGCCCGGGACGCGCGCCCTCCGGCGCGACGGGCGTCGCGCCGTCGTCCCTGACCTCGGCGTGGATCTCGTCCGCGGTCACCCGCACCTCGACCCGCACTTGAGTGGGGGCCTCGGCATGCCGCAGTGCGTTCGTGAGGGACTCCTGCACGACCCGGAACACGGTCATCTGGAGCCCCGCCGGGATCCCCTGCGCATCGACGACCGCGGACTCCCGGGGATCGTCCCGCTCTGCCCGCCCCAGGTCGAGGTCCAGTCGCACCGGCAGCCCGATCCCGCGGTAGACCTCGGCGAGGCGCGGCAGGTCTTCGAGCCCGGTCCCGCTGCGCGCGGACTCCTGACCGTTCGGCCGCTCGAGCACGCCGAGCACCCGGCGCATCTCGTCGAGGGAGGAGCGCGCAACCCCTCCGATCTGGCCCACCGCCTCCCGCGCGCGATCCGGATCCGCGTCGAACACGGCCCTCGTGCCGTCGGCCAGCCGCACGATCACGCTCAGCGAGTGCGACACGATGTCGTGCACGTCGCGGGCGATGCGCGAGCGCTCGGCGAGCGCGGCGAGCTGCGCTTCCTGATCGCGTTCATGCTCCAGGATCCGCGCCCTCTCGACGAGCGCCGCCACGTAGCGGCGGCGGTTGCCTGCGTTCTGCCCCCACAGCAGCGCGACCAGGAGCAGCAGCAGATCGAAGGCCGCCCAGGTCAGGGCGGTGTCCAGCCGCGACCCGGAGCGGTTCACCGGAGTGAAGCCGAACCCGGTGAGCAGATGCACGGCGCTGAGCACGAGGGTCACCGCATAGGCGATCGCTCCGGCGATCCACGCCCGGGACACCCGGTCGTACACGGCGATCGCGAACACCGCATAGGCGACCGCGAACGCGCCCACGTCGAGCGAGAACGGCAGCAGCACGAGCGGCAGCGTGACCGCGACGAGGAAGAGCAGCACCGGGTTGCGCCGCCGGAACAGCATCATCGTCGTCGCGACGATCGCGACCACGACGAGTCCGAGGCCGAAGCCCCATGGTCCGATCGGCCGCGCCGCGATCGCAGGATCCGCGGATTCCGCCGCGAACATCGGCACGGCCGTCAGCACGACCCAGCTGAGCGTCGTGAGCGCATCCGCCAGGTGCGGGTGGCGCTGCCAGCGCGACGCGGCGCGATCCAGGGCGCGCGCGGAGCCGTCGGTCACGTCGCCAGTCTCCCACGGTCCTCGGAGTCGGCGGGGGCCGCCGGATCCTGCTCGCCCTCGAACACCTCGACTCCGGCGCTGCGGCGCTGACGGCGGGCCTCGCGACGCTCCCGCCGCGCCTGCCGACGGTCGCCGCGGCGCTCGTAGAGCACGACCAGCGCCGGCACCAGCAGCAGCGTGAGCACGGTCGACGACACGAGCCCGCCGATCACCACGATCGCCAGCGACTGCGAGATGAACGCCCCGCCGCCGGTGATGCCGAGCGCCATCGGGATGAGGGCGAAGATCGTCGCGCACGCGGTCATGATGATCGGCCGCAGGCGCAGGCGCGCGCCGTGCACCACGGCGTCGTCGAGCCCCGAGCCGCCGCGGCGGTACTCGTTGATGAGGTCGATCAGCACGATCGCGTTCGTGACCACGATCCCGATCAGCATGAGCATGCCGATCAGCGCCGGGATGCCGAGCGGCGTCCCGGTGATCAGCAGACCCGCGATCGCCCCCGTCGCGGCGAACGGCACGGAGACCAGCAGCAGCAGCGGCTGCACGAGCGAGCGGAACGTCGCGACCAGCACGATGTAGACCAGGGCGATCGCGGCGAGCATGGCGATGCCGAGCTCGCCGAACGACTGCGCCTGCTCGGCGGCGGCGCCGCCCTCGTCCAGGCTCACGCCGGCGGGCAGCGAGACGCCGTCCACCGCGGTCTGCACGCCGTAGGACGCCGTGGACAGATCCGCCCCCTCGGCGGGCGTGGCCGAGATCGTGACGGCGCGGGCGCCGTCGATCCGGGTGATCGTGGCCGGCGCCGAGACGACCTCCACCGCCGCGATGTCGCCGACCCGGATCGGCGTCGCGCGCAGGTGCTCGAGGTCGCGCTGCGCCTGGGTGAGCCGGTCGGTCTCGGCCTGCTGGCGCGAGCCGTCGGCGATCGCGGTGCGCGCCGCGGAGATCTGCTCGTCGAGGTTCGTCAGCCCGCTCTCCGCCCCGGCCACGGCCTGGGTGAGCTGCTGGACGAGCTTCTGGTACTCGATCGCGCTGAGCTGGCCCTGTGTCGCGGGGCTCGTGTCGGCGGGCGGCGGCGAGGCGAGCAGCTGCGCGAGCTGCTCGCGCAGCGCCGCCAGGTCCTGCACCCCCGAGGAGCGGGCGTCGTACAGCGAGGAGAGCTGCTCATCGGCCTTGTTCTCCGCCTCCGTGCGCGCCTGGGACGACATCGCCTCCTGCTCGCGCTGCAGCGCGTCCGCCGCGTCCTTCTGCGTCTTCTGCGCCTGCAGCGCGGAGATCGGCAGGGTGAGCGCCTTGACGGCCTCCGGATCCGTCGCCGTCGACTGCGCGCGGACCACCAGGTCCGTGGCGGTGCCGTCGATGCCGACGGAGCCGAGCCGCTCGCCCTGGACGGCGGCGGAGATTGCCGCGCCCACCTCTGCGGTCGTGAAGCCCTGCGTCGCGGCGCGGGAGGGGTCGACCGAGACCTTCAGCACCGGCAGGTCGGCGGCGAGATCGCTCTTCACCGTGCCGATGCCGTGGACCTTCTCGAGCGCCGCGGTGAGCTTCTCGGACGCGCTCGCCAGCGCCTTCTCGTCGGGGCTCTTCACGATCACGTCGATCGAGGAGGACGTGGTCTGGGTCGCCTGCGTCGACACGGTGATGCGGTCGGCGTCGGGGAGCTCGCCCACCGCGGTGCGGATCCGCGGCAGCACGGCCTTCGGGTCCGCATCCGCGGCGATCACGATGTCGAGCGTGACGGGGGCGCCCTGCTCGCCCGCGGTGGTGCGGTACGAGGCGACCCCGTCCAGGTCGCGGACCTTCTTCTCCAGGGCGGTGGCCGCCTTGTCCGAGACGGCGAGCGTGGTGTCCAGCGGCATCGTCTGGGTGACGGTCACCGCGCGCTCATCGGCGAAGCTGCCGAGCATGTCGGTCTTCAGGAAGCCGGCGGCCACGATCGTGCCCGCGAACACCACGACCGAGATCAGCACGACGGTCACGGGACGCCGCAGCGCGAACAGCAGCGAGGGCAGATAGGCGCGCTGCATGCGCGTGACGCGCTCGGCGGGATCCTGCGCGATCGGCTCCGGGGCCGATCCTGTCGCCTCCGCGACGGCGGCCTTCGCCGGACGGCGCAGGAACCAGTACGCGAGCACCGGCACGATCGTCAGCGACACCAGCAGCGAGGCCAGCAGGGCGATGGTCACGGTCAGGGCGAAAGGCCGGAACAGCTCCCCCGCCATGCCGCCGACGAGCGCGACCGGCAGGAACACCGCGACCGTCGTGAGCGTCGACGCCGTCACGGCGCCCGCCACCTGGCGCACCGCGGCGAGCACATCGGCGGGCGTGAGCGGTGCGGATCCGCGCCGACGCGCGATGTTCTCGATGACGACGATCGAATCGTCGACCACCCGGCCCACCGCGACCGTCAGCGCGGCGAGCGTGAAGACGTTGAAGGAGAACCCGCCGACGCGCAGCCCGATCACCGCGATGAGCAGCGACAGCGGGATCGAGACGGCCGTGATCACGGTCGCCTTGGGCGAGAGCAGGAACACCAGGATGATGAGCACCGCGAACACGAGGCCGAGGCCGCCCTCGACGGCCAGGTCGTGGGTCGACTTCTCGATCATCGTGGACTGGTCGAACAGCACCGAGCTCGCGGCGTTCCCGCCCAGCGCGGGGAGGGCCTTCGCGACCGCGGCGGTCACCGCATGCGACACCTGCACGGCGTTCGCCTCGGGGGTCTTGGTGATCGTCAGGCTCAGCGCGGGACGCCCGTCCGAGCGCGAGATCGTGCTCTGCGGGACCGGGGCCAGCTCGACGGTCGCGACCTCGGACAGCGGCACGGGGCCCTGCATCGTCGGGATCGGCATCGCCGAGAGGCGCTCGATCGAGGTGCCCTCCTGGCCCACCTCGATCGCCATCGCGCGTGTTCCGTCGCTGCTGGTGCCGGCGGGCACCACGACCCCGGCGGTGCGCAGCAGGGCCGACACCGCCGCCGCGTCGATCGACCGCGCCGACAGCTTGGCCGGATCCAGGGTCACCAGCACGCGCTCGGAGACGCGGCCCGAGACCTGCACGGCGCGCACGCCCGCCACGTGCTCGATCGCCGGGACGAGCGTCTTGTCGACCCGGTCGGCCAGGGCCTCGACATCGCCGTCTCCGGTGATCGCGAGGCTCTGCACCGGGATGTCGGCGGAGCTGCCCGCATAGACCTCGGTGTGGATGCCGTCGGAGGCGGATCCGGCCGCCGTCGCGGCGGCCTTGAGGTCGGCGAGGATCTTGGTGTCGTCGCGGCCGAACGCCCAGGACACGGTCAGCTGGCCGCTCCCGCTCGAGGTGCTCGTGCGGACCTCGTCCACCCCGGTCACCGCGCCGAGCGCATCGGACAGCGGCTTCACCACGTCGTGGTCGAGGGTCTCGGCCGAGGCGCCCGGCTTGGTCACGAGGACGACCGCCGCGGGCTGCGACATCGACGGCAGCAGCTCCTGCTTCATGCTGCCGGTGGCCCAGAGCCCCGCCCCGACGATGAGGACGGTGAACAGGGCCACGACGGCACGGTTGGCGAGGCTGAGTCGGGTCAGCAGGGTCACGGATCCTCCAGGGCGATCACGAGCGGGCGCAGGGCACCACGGCTGCCGCCAGGTGCGACGAACCGTACCTTCAGCAAACCGGTCGCGACCGGGTCCGCACATCCGCTTCGGGGAGGATCCCGTCCGTCCCGGGGTCGTCCTCAAGTACCACATCCGGGTGCGTCGACCGCGGGCGCAGACGACGTCGCCCCCTCCGGCACGGACGGCCGGAGGGGGCGACGGGATGAGGACGGCGCGGGCGCTCAGGCGTCGCGCGAGCGCAGCACCACCCAGGATCCGAGCAGCCCCGCGGCCACCCAGGCGCCGAGCGTGAGGAATGCCACGCCGGCGGACAGCGGCGCGGTGTCGCTGGGCAGGATCGCGTTCTGCGCGGCCGACAGCGGCAGGTAGTTCGCCGCGTCCAGCACCCACTTCCAGGACTCTCCGGCGAAGGAGAAGAAGGTCGACATGATCGGCAGCACGAACAGCAGACCGACCGTGGCGGCGATCGCACCGGCGCCCGAGCGCAGCATGAAGCCGAACGAGACGCCGATCAGCGCGCACACCGCCATCGTCGCGGCGGCGGACAGCAGCGGCAGCAGGACCTTGTCGGGCTCCCCCCACTCGAGGCCCTGACCGTGCCCGCTGAGGATCGCCGACACGATGGCGGCGGCGACCGCGAACATCACCAGCGAGGCGAGGAACAGGAACACGGCCAGCACGACGGCCTTCGCGATCAGCACCCGCCCGCGACGCGGATCCGCGGTGAGGGTGGAGCGGATCATGCCCGTGGAGTACTCGCCGGTGACCGCGATCGCGCCCAGGATCCCGGCGAGCAGTGCGGTGAACTGGATGGGCGAGACGACGGCCATGATGCCGTTGACGCCCTGGCGCACCGCGCCCGTCGAGGTGAAGGCGAACGCGATCAGCACCGCGATGCCGATCGTGAGCGCCGCCGTGATCGCGATCGACCACCAGGTCGAGCGCAGCGTGCTGAGCTTGATCCACTCGCTGCGCAGGCTCCGCGGGAAGCTCAGGCGGAACCGGCCCGAGACGGCGGGGATGGTGGGGGCGACGGCGCTCAAGCGACCACCTCCGGGATCGGGGCGCCGGCTTCGGGCACGGCGCGGGTGCGGTATTCGACGGCCTCGCCCGTGAGGGCGAGGTAGGCGTCCTCGAGCGAGCCGCTGGTGGGGGTGAGCTCGTGCAGCGGGATGCCGCGCTCGGCGGCGAGGTCGCCGATCCACCACGACTCGGGGCCCGTGACGTCGATCACGTCGTGACCGGAGGCGTTGACCAGGGCGCCGGCGGCGACGAGAAGGTCGGCGAGCTCGGCGGCACGGGGGCTCCGCACCCGCACCTGGGCCGTGGTCCACTGCTGCACGAGCTGTGCGAGCGGCGCGTCCGCGAGCACCTTTCCGCGCCCGAGCACGATCACGTGGTCGGCCGTCTGCGACATCTCGCTCATGAGGTGGCTGGAGAGCAGCACCGTGCGTCCCTCGGACGCGGCGTGCCGCACGAACTCGCGCACCCAGCGCACGCCCTCGGGGTCGAGGCCGTTGACCGGCTCGTCGAGGATGAGGGTGTGCGGGTCGCCGAGCAGGGCCGCGGCGATGCCGAGGCGCTGCCCCATGCCGAGGGAGAACCCGCCCGCACGCTTGCGGGAGACGGATCCGATGCCCGTGATCTCGATCACCTCGTCGACGCGCTTCGACGGAAGTCCGTGCGTCGCGGCGAGCGCCCGCAGGTGGTTGCGGGCCGAACGGCCCGTGTGCACGGCCTTGGCGTCGAGCAGCACGCCCACCTCGGTGAGCGGCGCGTTCAGGCTGCGGTACTCCTGGCCGTTCACGGTGACGCGGCCCGCGCTCGGGCGGTCCAGGCCCACGATCATGCGCATCGTGGCCGACTTGCCGGCGCCGTTCGGTCCGAGGAAGCCGGTGACCGAACCCGGCTGGACGGTGAACGACACGTTGTCGACCGCGGTCTTGGGTCCATATCTCTTGCTGAGGCCCTCTGCTGTGATCATGCCTTCGAACCTATGCGGGGGCGGCCCTTCCGCGCATCCCTCTGGAGGATGACTCCGGGAACCCCCGAGGATGACTCCGGATACCCCGAACGTCCCGGTGGCTCCAACGATCCCCCCGTTTTGGGGCGTGATCTATCGGTTTGGGGCGCCTCACACCCGGAATCCACGGCGAGACGCGCCCCGAAACGGGAGGGCACGCCCCGAAACGGGGCTCGGACCAGGCCGGATCCGGGGTCAGCTCGCGGCGAGGCGCTTCTTCTCGGCCGCGACGTCGTAGTCGGCGACCGGCCACTGCGGGTCGATGTCCTCGAGCGCGGCCAGCAGCAGCTCCTGCACCGCGAGGCGCGCGTACCACTTGCGGTTCGCCGGGATCACGTACCAGGGGGCCTCGTCGATCGAGGTGCGCTCGAACACGGTGTCGTACGCCGCCATGTAGTCGTCCCAGAGCAGGCGCTCGTCGGTGTCGCCCGGGTTGAACTTCCAGTGCTTCTCGGGGCGCTCGAGGCGCTCCATGAGGCGCTGCTTCTGCTCATCGCGGGAGATGTGCAGCATGACCTTGATGATGCGGGTGCCGGAGTCCGCCACGCGCTTCTCGAAGTCGACGATCGCCCGGTAGCGGCGCTCGATCTCCTCGGCGGGCGCGAGCGCGCGCACCCGTCCGATGAGCACGTCCTCGTAGTGCGAACGGTCGAAGACGCCGATCTTGCCCTCCGCGGGCAGGCGCTTCTCGACGCGCCAGAGGAAGTCGTGCTGCAGCTCCTCCGCGGTCGGCGCCTTGAACGCGGCGAGCTCGATGCCCTGCGGATCCACACCGCCGACCACGTGCCGGACGATGCCGCCCTTGCCCGCGGAGTCCATCGCCTGCAGCACGAGCAGCACGCTCGACTGCGCCTCGCCCACCGCGGAGCGCGCGAAGAGCCGCTCCTGCAGATCGCCGAGCGCGGCGAGCCCGGACGCCAACGACTCGGCGCCGTCCGACTTGTTCCCCCGGTATCCGGGCGTCGCGTCGGGATCGACCCCGCTCAGACCGGCGGAGGTGGCGCGGAGGACTTCCGAAGCGGGGGCGGTCCACCCGGCGGAGTGCTGGCTCATGGCCCCATGATGCCGCATCCGCACGGCCGCGTCGGAGCGGAGCGGATCACGGCGCGCCGGGCGTCAGCGCGCCAGCGGGACCTCGATCAGCTGCGGTCCTGCGACCTCCGCGGACAGGGCGCGCACGAGCTCGTCGGGGGTCGCGGCCCGCGCATGGGCCCACCCGTACGCCGCAGCGAGGGGCGCGAGCGCGACGGACTGCGGGGTGTAGAAGGCGCGGTCGAGGTCCTCCGTGGCGGCGGTGCCGGCGACCTCGAGCCCGTCGAAGATCGTCCCTCCCCCGTCGTTGCCGACGACGACCTGGATCCGCGGAGCCGGTTCATCACCCGGCAGCAGCAGGGATCCGACGTCGTGCAGGAGCGAAAGGTCGCCGAGGAGCACCCGGGTGACCCCGGCGCCGCCTGCCGGCTCGGGAGCCCGGCCCGCAGGCCCGGACTGCGCGGCGAGCGCGATCCCGACACCCGTCGCGATCGTGCCGTCGATGCCGGCGAGCCCGCGGTTCGCGTGCACGCGCACGTCCCTGCCCTCGAGCGCCTGGTCTGCCACCCGGACGATCCGCGAGGATCCGAAGAGCAGACGGTCGTCGGATCCGGTCGCCGCCCACACCGCCCGCACGAGCGCGGCGCGGTCCAGCAGGCGGTCGGCACCGGTGCCGGCGCCGTCCGCGGACGACGCCGCAGGCCGGGCCCACGCGGCCAGCCACGCCTCCGCGTCCGCAACGGAGTCCGGGTCGGCCCCGGCGCTCGCCTCGACCTCGACCGCGCGCGTGTCGACCACCACGCCGGAGAGGTTCAGCCGCTCGCCGCCTCGGCGCACCACGATCGCCTCCAGGTCCGTGCGGCGCAGCAGGGCCGCGACCTCGCGGCTGAGCGTCGGGTGCCCGAAGACGATCACGCGCTCGATCCGGTCGGCGAGCGCGGGATCGCGCAGCCGCTCACGGTAGGCGGGGACGAGATGGGGGCCGAAGCGGGAGCCGCTCACGACCTCGGCCACGAGCGGCCACCCGCCGACGCGCGCGATCCGCTCGGCGCCCGGACCGGCGTCCGCCCCGGCGACGACGAGCGTGCGCGGACCTCGGCGGACCCGCAGCGGCTCCCCCGAGGCAAGGTGCGGAGCGGAGCCGAGGACGGCGCGGAGAGGATCCGGCATCGGCCCGGACAGCGGCTCGCGGACGGGCAGGTTCAGGTGCACGGGGCCGGCGACACCGTCGAGCCCCTCGCCGGGGGCGCCGAGGGCGACGGCCACGGCATCGGCGGCGAGCTCTGCGAAGAGCGTCGGATCCGCCTCCCCCGGCACGGGTGCGTCGATGCTCGATCGCGCCCACGGCCGGTACATGCCGGGCTGGATCGTGGCCTGGTTCGCCCCCACTCCGCGCAGCTCGGGCGGGCGGTCGGCGGTGAGCAGGATCAACGGGACCCCGGCGTGGAACGCCTCCATCGCCGCAGGCAGGTATCCGGCGGCCGCGGTGCCGGAGGTGCAGACGACCGCCGCGGGCACGCCCGCTTCGCGGCCGAGGCCCAGGGCCGTGAAGCCGGCGACCCGCTCGTCGATGCGCACGTGCACGCGCACGGATCCGGACCGGGCGAGCGCGACCGCGGCGAGCGCGAGCGCCTGGGAGCGCGAACCGGGGGACAGCACGATGTCGCGCACGCCGTGCGCGATCAGGCCGGTCAGCAGCCGCACGGCCGCCTCGGTCGCGGGAGACGAGACAGGGCCGGAGGACGAGACCGAGCCCGCGGACGAGGCCGGATCCTCGGAGGGCGGAGTCGTCACGTGCGCGGGCCGGGGGTGTCGGTGTCGCCGCGGTCGTCGAGACGGGACAGCTCCTCCTGGAGCTCCCGGATCAGCCGCTCCTGCTCGGCGGCGCTGATCCGCTCGGCGGGCCGTGCGGCGGGATCCACGTCGTCGAGCGGCAGGTAGCGCTCCTGATCCGCGGTGCGGCCGCGCCGGGTGCGTCCGATCGTGAACCACAGCAGGCCGCCGATCACGGGGATGAGGACCACGATGGCGATCCACACGCCCTTGGGCACGCCACGGTGCCGGCTCGCCGGCTGCACGATGCAGTCGACGATGCTGAACACCCAGAAGACCGCGGCCAGGAAGCCGCCGATCACAAGGAAACGTGCCACCCTCCCAGTGTAGGCATGCCCGAGGCTCGCGGACCCGCCCCGCGGCAGCCTCGCGGCAGCCCGGTGGAGCCCGCGGACAGCCCCAGGGAGCCCGCAAACCGAGCATCGGCATAGAGGCCTCACAGCGCGTGCCGAACGCGCCCTCCTAGACTGAACCCGTGAAACTTCCTCCCCTGCTCGTGTACTCGGTGCTGCGCCTGCTGGCGTTCCTCGTGCCGCTGGGGATCCTGTGGTTCTTCTTCCCCATCTTCCGGGAGTTCTGGTGGCTCGCGGCGCTGTTCGCGGCGCTCATCGGCATCAGCATCTCGCTGCTGTTCCTGCGCAACCCGCTCTCCGACGCCTCTCGTGCGATCTACGCGAAGCGCTCGGCGAAGGCCGACTCCGCTCCCACCGATGAGGACATCGAGGACGCCGAGGCTCCCGCCGCCGACAGCACGGACCAGAACGCGCCCGCCGCGGACGACTCGGGAGCGAACGGATCCGGCGACGCCGGATCCCGCCACGCGGCCTGACCGCCACGCAGCCCGGCTTCCACGCGGCCGCTCAGTCGCGCGCGAACGTCACGTGCACCACGCCGCTCTCGGCGACCTCGCTCGTGACCGTGTAGTCGCTCTCGAGCCCGCGCAGATCCGCCCACAGGTTCTTGCCGCGCCCGAGCAGGATCGGCGTGATGCCGACGTGCAGGCGGTCGACGAGCCCCGCGGCCAGGTACGAGCGCACCGTGTCGACGCCGCCGCCGATGCGCACGTCCGCGCCTCCGGCCGCCGCGGACGCGAGGGCGAGCGCTTCCTCCGGCGCGGCGTCGAGGAAGCGGAACTCCGTGCCGTTGGCGAAGGAGATCGGCGCACGGCCCGCGCCGTGCGTCAGCACGAACACCGGGCAGTGGAACGGCGGCTCCTCGCCCCACCATCCGCGCCAGTCCGCGTCATCGGGGAAGTTGTGCAGCCCGAACATGCCGGCGCCCATGATCTCCGCGCCGATGTTCTCGAAGTACGCGGCGCCGTAGCGGTCGTCGACGCCGGTCGATCCGCCGGACGGATCGCCCAGCACGCGCTCCCGGAAGGTGCGCGTGGCGGTGTAGGCGGCCACGAGACGGCCCCAGTCCTCGCCGAAGGGGTTCTCCGGGGTCTGGTCGGTCGTCGTGGCGTAGCCGTCGAGGGAGATGTTGAGGTCGGCGCGAACGGCCATGTGCGGTGTCCTTGCTGATAGCGGGTGGGAGGTCTCAGCCGCGATTCGGGTTCGAGTCCTTGCCGTCGAGCCAGAGCGTATCGCTCGCGTCCCGGTGCACGCCATCGGTTCCGACGTGCTTCGTGCTGATGGCGGGCCCCTTCGTGATCACGTGCACGATCGCCATGCCGTGACCGCGCCCGAGGTCGTACTCGGACTTCAGCCACTCGAGGATGGGCGTGGCCTTGGTGTCGGGGCCGAACCCCTGCGCGGCGGCGAGATCGAGGATCTGGCGGGGAGTGAGGCCGGTCTTGGTCTCGACGGCGTCGAGATAAGCCTGGAAGGACATGTTCTTCTCCTCTGGGGCGGTCAGTCGACCACGGTCTGGATGATGACGGCGGAGGCGTGAATGCCGATCAGTCGCATTGTGCCGGATCCGACGTTCTCGAAGCGATGCGGCACGAACGCGGGACCGGTGACGGTGTCGCCCACGGTGGCCGTGATGGTGCGGTCGCCGACCGTGAACGCGGCGTCGCCCTCCAGCACGACCCAGGTCTCCGGATACGGGTGCCAGTGCAGCAGCGATCCCTGCCCCGGCTGGTTGTCGACGTAGAAGTACGAGACGCCGGCGCCGTGCTCGGCGCCTTCGAACCGTCGCCCGTCGCCCGTTCCGAGGCGGATCTCTGCGGGGGCGACGACGGCGATCTCGGGGGCGATGCTGCTCATGATCTGGTCCTCTCGGCGGTGTGGTCCCACTCTCGCCGGGCCGCTCTGCGCACCGTAGAGTTTCGATGTGGCTCGAAACATGGAGGGCGTGGAGTGGGAGCACCACCGCGTCGACTTCCGGCTCAGCCCCGGCGACATCCAGGCCGTGCGATTCGGCATCTCGCCCGGCCACGAGCTCGCGCACGCGGTGCGCGTGCTGCTGCGGCCGGAGCAGTACCCGCTCGCGTGGGGATGGCTGAAGGAGTTCCGCGGGCGGGTGCCCCGCGAGGCCTTCGGCGTGCTGGCGCGCGTGATCGGCGCCGACGGGTACATGCCGGACTTCCTCACCACGACCGCCCGCTGGGATCTCACGCCCGACGAAGAGCTCGCGGCGATCCGCTCCGCTCCCCTCCCCGGCATGCGCGTCGACCTCGGGAAGATGGTCGTGCGCTCGTCCGGCCGGCGCCAGGACGAGCTGCGATGGATGCAGGATCACCCGGTGCGGGCGCGCGCGGTCATCGCGGACGCCTGGGCCGAGGTCTGGGACAGCGCGATGGCACCGGTCTGGCCGCAGCTGGAGCGGATCCTCCGCGCCGATGTCGCCGTGCGCTCCCGCAGTGTCGCGACCGAGGGGCTCGCCGCGATGGCCTCCGCCATCCATCCCTGGGTGAGCTGGGGCGACGGATCCGTGCGGGTGCGATTGCGCCGGCACAGCGAGGACGTGGACTGCCGCGGGAGCGGGCTGGTGCTCGTCCCGTCCGTGATGTCCTCCTGGGGCTGCATGGTGATCACGGAACCGCCGGCCCAGCCGACGCTGTACTACCCCGCCCGCGGCGTGACCGCCGGCTGGGCCAGGGACGCGGATGATCTCGCGCACGCGCTCGACGCGCTCGTCGGCCCTGTCCGCGCCGGCATCCTGCTCGCCGCGCACGTTCCTCGCACGACCACACGGGTGGCGGAGGAGGCGGGGATCGCCCTGTCCACCGCCTCTCACCACCTCAGGGTGCTGCGCGACGCGGGGCTGGTCGTGAGCACACGGGACGGGGCGCGGATGATGCACCTGCGCAGCCCGCTCGGCGAGGCGCTGGTCGGCGCGACGCTCTGATCCCCGGGTGCCTCCCGGTCGTTGAGCGAGGACGGCGGAGCCGACCGAGACGAGACGCGGCGCCCTCGCGAGAGTCCCGCGCTTCGTCTCACCGCTGTCGCTCAACGCCCCCGAGGCGGGGCTCGCTCACCGCCCTTGCTCGAGCACGACGAGCTCCTGGGTCGCGCGGGTCATCGCGACGTAGCGGTCCACCGCGCCCTCGATGCCCTCGCCGAAGGACTGGGGATCCACGAGCACGACGAGGTCGAACTCGAGACCCTTCGCGGTCACCGGCGTACGGAACCGCACCCGCGCATCCGGGAACGGCCGGTCGTCGCCGATCACGCAGGCGATCCCGTCCTCGTGCGCCGCGAGCCAGTCGGCGAGGATGCGGTCACGGTCGGCGGCCGCCGCACGGCGCACCGGGATCCCGCTCGCGCGCACCGACACCGGCACGTTCGCGTCGGGCAGGGCGGCGCGGATGACGGGCTCGGCCGCGGCCATGACCTCCTCGGGCGTGCGGTAGTTGATGCGCAGCGACGCCTGCGCGATGCGCCGCAGGCCGACGCGCGCCAGCCGCTCTGTCCACGATTCGCGGAATCCGTGCCGGGCCTGGGCGCGGTCGCCGACGATCGTGAGGCTCTGTGACGGCACGCGGCGCAGCAGCATCGCCCACTCGGCGTCGCTGAGCTCCTGGGCCTCGTCGACGATCACATGCGCGAAGGGCCCGGCGAGCTCGTCGGGATCCCGGCGAGGCAGAGCCGCCTCGTCCTGCAGCATCGCGCGCACCCCGGCGCTATCGTCGCCGAAGAAGAACCCGGTGATCGCGCTCTCCTTGTCGTCGTCCGCGGCGAGCAGCTCGTCCAGCACCCGTTCGCGCTGCTCCCGTTCCTCGGCGGTCACGGCCTCCTGCCGCCGTCGCTGCCGCGCCCCCTCCGGGTCCCCGGTGAGCGCACGGGCGGCGTCGAGCAGCGGCAGATCCTGACGCGTCCACGCCCTGGCGTCCTCCCGGCGCAGGGCCGCTCGCTCCTCCTCCGCGAGCCAGGGCGCGCAGATCCGCAGGTACGCCGGCGTCGACCACAGGTCGGCGACGACCCCGGCGGGATCCAGCACCGGCCAGGCCGTCACGAACGCGCGCTGCAGCTCGCCGTTCTGCCGCAGGGCGCGATCGAGCTGCCGCGGCGGCACGTCCTCGTCGGCGTGGTCCTCCACGAGCGCGCCGATCAGCGCCTCCCACACGACGTCCCTCGCGTCGTTGTGCGGCGTGCCGGGCTCCGGCGCGTCGAACGCCTCGGTCCATGCCGCCGGCTCGACCACGACATCGCGCCAGGGCGTCTCCACGAGCAGCCGCGTGCGCGGTGCGTGCTCGTGGTAGCGCACGGCGGCGGTCACGGCGTCGAGCAGCCGCGCGTCCGACTTCAGCGCCCGCGCGAGCGGGCCCGGCTCGTCCGGCATGCCGTCGCCGGCCCGTCCCTCCCGCACCAGATCCGACAGCGTGCACACGCGCACGCTGTCCTCGCCGAGTCCGGGCAGCACGTCCTCGATGTAGGCGAGATAAGGCTGGTGCGGCCCGATGAACAGGATCCCGCCGTGCCCGAGCCGCTGTTCGGCGTGCATCAGGTAGGCGGCGCGGTGCAGCGCCACGACGGTCTTGCCCGTGCCGGGTCCGCCGTCCACGACGAGCGGGTTGCGGGAGGAGGCGCGGATGATCGCGTCCTGGTCGGCCTGGATCGTGCTGAGGACGTCGCGCATCCGCGGCGAGCGCGAGGCGCCGAGGCTCGCGATGAACGCGGACTGGTCGTCGAGCGCCGCCGCCCCCTCGAGCCCCTCGGGGTCGAAGACCTCGTCCCAGTAGTCGGTGATCCGGCGCGACGCCCAGCGATACCGGCGGCGGCTGATCAGGCCCTCCGGATCCCCGTGCGTCGCGGCGAAGAACGGCTCGGCCGCGGGTGCGCGCCAGTCGACGAGCAGCCGTCGTCCTGCGGCGTCGGACAGGCCGATGCGCCCGATGTAGACGGTGTCGGAGCCCTCTGCCGCGGCGCCGGTCTCGTCCGTGGCGCCGCCCGCGACGACCATGCGCCCGAGGCACAGGTCGACGCCGAACCGGCGCAGCAGCTGCAGGCGCGAGCTCGAGCGGTGGATCTCGAGGTCGCGCTCGAGCGCCTCGTGCCCCGCGCGGGCGGGGGCGGCGCGGAGTCGGACGAGGCGCGCCTCGATCGCCGCGATCTCCTCGGCGAGCCGGTCGCGGATCGCGGTGAGGTGGGCGTCATCGGCGGCGATCAGAGCCGGATCCGCCTTGCGGGAGAGCGCGGGCGGCAGGGCGAAGACCGATGGCGACCACGTGGTGGTCTGCGGGTCGGCGGCGAGGGCGGTGTCAGGGGTGGATTCAGGGCGCACGGATCCTCCGATTCCTGGGCGAAACCACACAGTCTGCCCCTGCAGGGGGGCCTTGCCGCAAGCCCCACCCCCGCCGTTAGAATGGAAGAGCAGGGAGTGGTCCGCGAGGTCCGCTCCCTTCGTCGTTCCCGGGGATCGAGAGATCGCGCCGGGATAGCATCGAAGGTGCTCTGCGCCGCCTCGGCGGTCGCGCACCCGCCTCGGAAGGATCCTCATGTCCCACGCCGCCTCCGCCCGCACGCACGTCGAGGATCTCGCGGACTACGTCGCCGCGTCGCCGTCCAGCTATCACGCGGCGGAGGAGGTCGCCCGGCGCCTGGTGGAGCAGGGCTTCACCCGCCTCGATGAGACGGAGGCCTGGCCCGCACAGGCCGGCGGCCGCTTCGTGATCGTGCGCGACGGCGCCGCCATCGCGTGGGTCGTGCCCGCAGGGGCCACGGCCACCACGCCCGTGCACGTGCTCGGCGCGCACACCGACTCCCCCGGCTTCAAGCTCAAGCCGCGCCCCACCACGGGCGCCAAGGGCTGGCTCCAGGCGGCCGTCGAGGTGTACGGCGGCCCGCTGCTGAACTCGTGGCTCGACCGCGAGCTGCGCCTGGCCGGACGGCTCGCCCTCGCGGACGGCCGGGTCGTGCTCGCCGCGACCGGACCGCTGCTGCGGCTGCCGCAGCTCGCGATCCACCTCGACCGCGGCGTGAACAACGGCCTCGCGCTCGACAAGCAGACCGAGACCCAGCCGGTGTGGGGGCTCGGCGACCCCGAGGAGGCCGACCTGCTCGCCGAGCTGGCGGACGCGGCCGGGGTCGATGCTCGGGAGATCCGCGGCTTCGACGCCGTCGTCGCCGACAGCGCCCGCGGCGCCGTGTTCGGCAAGGACGACGCGTTCTTCGCGAGCGGACGCCTGGACGACCTCGCCTCGGTGCACGCCGGGGTGGTCGCGCTCGGCGAGATCGCCGCCCACGGCGACCCGCACGCGATCGCCGTGCTCGCCGCGTTCGACCACGAGGAGCTCGGATCCGGTTCCCGCTCCGGTGCCGCCGGCCCGATCCTCGAGGACGTGC
This sequence comes from Microbacterium sp., assembly GCA_031277885.1. GTDB lineage: Bacteria > Actinomycetota > Actinomycetes > Actinomycetales > Microbacteriaceae > Microbacterium. The sequence goes on along the minus strand of JAITLM010000138.1, from coordinate 10,342 downwards.
TCGAGCGCATCTACGCGGGCCTCGGCGCCGACGCCGTCGACGTGCACCGGGCCTACGCGTCGTCGTGGTGCCTGTCCAGCGACGTCGGCCATTCGGTGCACCCGAACTACGCCGGCAAGCACGACCCCGTCGTGCAGCCGGTCCTCGGATCCGGTCCGATCCTGAAGATCAACGCGAACCAGCGCTACGCCACCGACGCCGTGGGCGCCGCCGCCTGGCACCGCTGGTGCGACGCCGCGGGCGTCGTGACCCAGGAGTTCGTCTCGAACAACGACGTGCCCTGCGGATCCACGATCGGCCCGATCACGGCGACCCGGCTCGGGATCCGCACGGTCGACGTGGGGATCCCGATCCTCTCCATGCACTCCGCGCGCGAGCTCGCCGGCGTGAGCGACCTGCACGATCTGGCGTCGGTCGCGAAGGCGTTCTTCGCCGGCTGACCCGGCCCGCGTCACACCACCCCGACCCGGGGGTGGTTGAGCGAGGACGCGCGAAGCGCGACCGAGACGAAGGGTCAGCGCATCGTGTCCAGGATCCCGACGAGGTCCTCGAACGTCGTGAGCGGGTTGAGGATCGCGAAGCGCGTGTTCGTGCGGCCCGCGTGCGAGCTCGGCACCACCAGCGCCCGCTGCGTCTGCAGCAGCTCGTCGGACCAGCGGTCGTAGTCGGCGCGCTCCCAGCCCTCGCGCTCGAACACGACGACCGACAGCTGCGGGTCCCGCACCAGGCGCAGTTCGGGGCGCGCGGCGATCTCCTCGGCGATCCTGCGCGTGAGCGCCAGCGTCGCCGAGACCGCCGTGCGGTAGGCGTCCACGCCGTAGGTCGCGAGCGAGAACCACAGCGGAAGGCCGCGCGGGCGCCGGGTCAGCTGGATCGAGTAGTCCGACGGGCTGAACTCGTCCGTGTCGGTGAGGGTGTCCAGGTACTCCGCGTGCTGGGTGTGCGCGCGACGGCCGTCCTCGGGGTCGCGGTAGAGCAGCGCGCAGCAGTCGAAGGGCGCGTACAGCCACTTGTGCGGATCCACGATGAGCGAGTCCGAGCGCTCCACGCCCGCGAACCACTCCCGCGCCTCGGGCGCGAGCATCGCGGTGAGCCCATAGGCGCCGTCGATGTGCAGCCAGAAGTCGAACTCGTCCTTGAGCGCCGCAATCCCGGCGATGTCGTCGACGATGCCGAAGTTCGTGGATCCGGCCGTGGCGACGACCGCGAACGCGGCCTCGCCGTGCTCCTCGAGCGCTTCGCGCACGGCGTCCGCGTGCAGCTTGCCGTCAGGCCCCGCCGGGACGGCGACGACGTCCACGTCCATGATCTTCGCGGCGGACTTGTTCGAGGAGTGCGCCTCGATGCTGCACACGAGCTTCCAGCGCGCGGGCAGGGGGCGGCCGGCCTCGGCCAGGCGGCGCGCGGCGCGGTCGCGGGCCGCGGCGAGCGCGGAGAGGTTGCCGATCGTGCCGCCCTGCACGAACACACCGCCCGCGGTCTCCGGCAGGCCGAACTCCGCCGCGAGGAAGGCGAGCACCTCGTTCTCGGCGTGCACGGCGCCGGCGCCTTCGAGCCAGCTGCCGCCGTAGAGCCCGGACGCGGAGACCACGAGGTCGAAGGCGATGGAGGCGACGGTCGGGGCGGTCGGGATGAACGAAAGATAGGCGGGGTGGCTCGTGGTGAGGCTGGCCGGGGCGAGGATGTGCTCGAACACGCTCAGCGCGCGCTGGGCGCCGAGCCCCTGGTCGGTGATGGTCGTGCCGACCAGACGGCGCAGCTCGGCTTCGGGCTGCGGCTTGTCCAGCGGCACATCCGTGGCGAGCATCCGGCGACGGGAGTAGTCGAGCACGGCGTCGACGATCGCGGCGGATTCGGGCGAGGCGGCATGCATGCGCGCGGCGTCCATGAAGGATCCTTCCGACCCGGAAGCCGACGGGCGCCCGGCGACGAGCAGAATGCCGCGCCGGATCAACGGGTCGGCGATATCGTACCGCGCCGACGGGAGCTCGCCACAGTGCCCGCTGCGCTCTGCGCGCCCGCCGATCGGGCCGCGTGAGGGGGCTTCGGCGGCACCGATTCCCCGGTGGACCGCCCACACGATCGCGACCCCTGCCAGGATGAAGCCATGTCCGCCGATTCCCAGCCCGGATCCGCCGCCCTCATCGAGCGGCGCGGTATCGAGATCGTCCCCGAGTCCGAGCGCACCGCGCGTCCCCGCGACCTGTTCTGGCCGTGGTTCGCCGCGAACGTCTCGGTGTTCGGCATGTCCTACGGATCCTTCCTGCTCGGATTCGGGATCTCGCTCTGGCAGGCGACGGTCGTGGCGATCATCGGCATCGTCGTGTCCTTCGCGCTGTGCGGGCTCATCGCGATCGCCGGCAAACGCGGATCCGCGCCGACCATGGTGCTGTCCCGGGCGGCGTTCGGCGTGCAGGGGCAGAAGATCCCCGGCATCGTCTCGTGGCTGACCTCGATCGGCTGGGAGACCTCGCTCACGATCACCGCCGTGCTCGCCACCACGACCGTGCTGCACGCACTGGGCTGGGTCGGCGCCGACGGCGACGTCGCCGTGCACCTCATCGCGACCGTGCTGGTCGCGGCGCTCATCGTGGGCGCCTCGGTGCTCGGCTATCACACGATCATGAAGCTGCAGTCGGTGCTCACCTGGCTGACCGGGGCGTTCACGATCCTGTTCCTCATCCTGACGGTGAACAGCATCGACTGGGCCAAGGCGTTCGCGCACGCCGACGGCACGCTCGCGCAGACGATCGGCGCACTGGTCATGGTGATGACGGGATTCGGACTCGGCTGGATCAACATCGCGGCGGACTGGTCGCGCTACCAGAAGCGCACGGCGTCCGACACGCAGATCGTCGCCTGGAACACGATCGGCGGATCCGTCGCCCCCATCGTGCTGGTGTTCTTCGGCCTGCTGCTGGCGGGATCGAACGACAAGCTCAGCGCCGCGGTCGCCGCCGACCCGATCGGCGCGCTCGCGACCCTGCTGCCGACCTGGGCGCTGTTCCCGTTCCTCATCGTCGCGATCCTCACGCTCGTCTCCGGCGCGGTGCTCGGCATCTACTCCTCCGGCCTCACGCTGCTGAGCCTGGGCATCCGGATCCCCCGGCCTGCGGCCGCGGCCGTCGACGGCGTGATCCTCACGATCGGCACGATCGTGGTCGTGTTCTTCGCGCAGAACTTCATCGGGCCGTTCCAGTCCTTCCTCATCACGCTGGGTGTGCCGATGGCGGCCTGGGCCGGGATCCTGATCGCCGACATCCTGCGCCGGAAGAAGGACTACGACGAGGAGGCGCTCTTCGACGCGCGCGGGCGCTACGGCGCGTGGGACCTCGTCTCGATCGGCACGCTCGTCGTCGCCTCGATCATCGGCTGGGGCTTCGTGATCAACACCTTCGCCGAGGCCGCGCCGTGGAACAACTGGCAGGGCTACTTCCTCGGCCTGATCGGCGGCAAGGACGGCGAGTGGGCCTACGCCAACCTCGGCGTCTTCTTCGCGCTCGTCCTGGGCTTCGCGGTGACCTGGTTCGCCCGCGCCGGGAGGATCCGCCGCCAGGAGCAGGCATGACCGAGCGACCTGAGGCGGGCCCGTCCGCGAGCCGGGCCGACGCGCCCGGGAACGGGGCGCCGGCTCCGGAGGACACGTGGCTCGTCGTGATCGACCCGCAGAACATCTTCGCCGCGCCGGATTCGGCCTGGGGATCCCCGATGTTCCCCGCCGCGTTCGCGAACATCCGCCGCCTCGCCGATGCCGCGGCGGGCAGGGTTCTCGTGACGCGCTGGCTGCCCACCGCGGACCGGCGCACCTCCTGGCGCGAGTACTTCGCGGCCTGGCCCTTCGCGGACAGGCCCGCGGATGACCCCCTCTACGACCTCGTGCCCGAGGCGCGGGATCTGTCGCCGCATCCGACGCTCGATCTGCCCACGTTCGGCAAGTGGGGCGCGATCGACCGGTTCCTGAGCTCGAGAGACGTCGGATCCGCCCCCGTCGTGCTCACCGGGGTCTCGACGGACTGCTGCGTGATCTCGACCGCGCTGGCCGCCGCCGACGCGGGTGCCCGCATCACGATCGCCGCCGACGCGTGCGCAGGTTCGGATCCGGCGAATCACGCCGCCGCGATCCAGGTCATGTCGCTCTACCCGCCCCAGCTCACCGTCACCGACACGGATTCCGCGCTCCCCCTCCTGCAGAACCCCGCCTCCTGACCGCGAGACTCCATCTGGGCGACGAGACTGCAGCTCAGCAGCGCAGTCTCGTCGCCCAGATGGAGTCTCGCGGGTAGATGCTCAGCCCAGCAGCGCGGCGACGGTGCGGCGGGCGACGGCGGCACGGTCCTCGGGCGCCCACTTCACGAGGGAGTGCGCATTCATCCCGTCCACGGTCGCGAGCAGCAGCCATGCCACGCCCTCTGCGCGCTCGGGGGAGATCTCCTCCGCGGCGACGCCCTCGGCGACGATCCGTTCGAGGTCTTGCTGCCAGAGGTCCATCTCGAGCCGCACGCGCGCGGCGAGCTCCTCGTTGCGCGCTCCCGCCGCCCAGGCCTGCACCCAGACCAGGGTCACGTCGTCGCGGTCGCCGTCGAGCAGGGTCTCCACGACGCGCGTGATCCGTGAGCGAAGGTCCGTGCCGGCACGTCCGACGGCGACGACCTCCTCGCGCTCGGCCCCGACGATCGCGCCGAACACCTCGGCGACGAACGCATCCATGCTCGGCCGGTAGTGGGCGACCAGCGCCGGCGTCACGCCCGCGGCGGCGGCCACCGTCCGCACGGTGAGCCCGGCGATGCCGCCCTGCCGCGCGAGGTTGACCGCGGCGTCGAGGATCGCCCTCTCCCGCTGCTCCGGCGGCATCCGCTTCGGCCGAGGGGTTGACGAGGTGCTCATGGGGCTATACATTAGCGCTAGTTGGCCGCTTGTTCAATAAGCGTGGCGAACCCGATCCGAGGAGCACCGATGCCCTGGCTGATGCCCAGCGAGACCGCCCGACACGACCGTGTCTGGATGGCCTTCCCCGCCGAGGGCGAGACCCTCGGCGACACCGACGCCCTCCGCGAGGAGGGCTACGCCACCTGGACCGCCGTGGCGCATGCCGTCTCCGAGTTCACGCCGGTGACGATCCTCGTGGATCCGAGCGAGCTCACCCGCGCCCGGCGCATGCTGTCGTCCGATGTGACGATCCTCGAGGCGCCCGTCGACGAGTTCTGGATGCGCGACTCCGGCCCCACGTTCGTCGTGGATCCCGAGCGCCCCGGAGCGCTCGGCGCCGTGGACTGGGTGTTCAACGGCTGGGGCGCTCCGGCCTGGGCGCGCTGGCACGACGCCGCGCAGCACGCGCGCATCATCGCGGCAGAGGCGGGCGCCGAACTCGTGAGCTCCACGCTCGTGAACGAGGGCGGCGGCATCCACGTCGACGGCGAGGGCACCGTCCTGCTCACCGAGACCGTGCAGCTCGACCCGCGCCGCAACCCCTTCCTCGACAAGCAGCGCGTCGAGGCGGAGATGCTCCGCACGATCGGCGCGACCAAGGCCGTGTGGCTCCCCCGAGGCCTCACCCGCGACTACGACGACTTCGGCACCAACGGACACGTCGACATCGTCGCGGCGATCACCTCCCCCGGACGGATCCTCCTGCACGCCCAGCAGGATCCGGGCCACCCGGACTACGAGGTCTCCGCCGCGCTGCGCACGCACCTGGCCACGCAGACGGACGCCGCGGGCCGCGCGTTCGAGATCGTGGATCTGCCGGCTCCGTCGACGCTGCGCGACGAGGAGGGCTTCGTGGACTGGAGCTACGTCAACCACCTCGTCACGAACGACGGCGTCATCGCCTGCGGGTTCGGGGACGACGTCGCCGACACCCGCGCCAGGGACATCCTCTCCGAGGCCTACCCCGGCCGCCGCGTCGTGACCGTCGACGCCCGCCCGCTCTTCGACCGCGGCGGCGGCGTCCACTGCATCACCCAGCAGCAGCCCTCCCTCGGCCGCTGAGGATCTCGTGGTGCCTGCGCCTCACCGGGCAGGCACCACGGAACCCGGCCCCACAGCACCGCACCGCACCGCACTGCTCCGCACCCACCGTCGCGCCGACTCCCGCAGCGACCGAGCCCTCCGAAGGACAGCCCATGTTCGACGTCGTCGAGACCCCGATCGCGCGCCTGCGCGAAGCCCTGGAGAGCGGCGAGACCACGGCGGTCGAGCTCGTCGACGCCTACCTCGCCCGCATCGACGCCTACGACGGACCTGACACGGACACCGCGCTGAATGCGGTCGTGGTGCGCAACCCCGAGGCACGCGCAGAGGCCGAGGCATCCGACGCCCGCCGCGCCCGCGGCGAGGTCCTCGGCCCGCTCGACGGCATCCCCTACACCGCGAAGGACAGCTACCTCGTGCGCGGGCTCACGGCGGCGGCGGGCTCCCCGGCGTTCGCCGGGCTGATCGCCCAGCGCGACGCGTTCACGATCGAGCGCCTCCGCGCGGGCGGCGCGATCTGCCTCGGCCTCACGAACATGCCACCCATGGCCAACGGCGGCATGCAGCGCGGCGTCTACGGCCGCGCGGAGAGCCCCTACAACGCCGGCTTCCTCACTGCGCCGTTCGCCTCCGGATCCTCGAACGGATCCGGCACCGCGACCGCGGCGAGCTTCGGCGCGTTCGGGCTCGGCGAGGAGACGTGGTCGAGCGGACGCGGCCCGGCGACCAACAACGCGCTGTGCGCGTACACGCCCTCGCGCGGCGTGATCTCGGTGCGCGGCAACTGGCCGCTCGTGCCGACCATGGACGTCGTCGTGCCGCACGCGCGCACCATGTCCGACCTGCTCGAGATCCTCGACGTGATCGTCGCCGACGATTCCGAGACCCGTGGCGACTTCTGGCGCGCCCAGCCCTGGATCACCCTGCCCGCCTCATCGGCCGTCCGCCCCGATGCGTATCCGGATCTCGCGATCGACGCGGCTGCAGCCCTGGCCGGCACGCGCATCGGCATCCCGCGCATGTACATCAACGCCGACCCCGACGCGGGCACCGCCGAGCACCCCGGCGTCGGCGGGCCGACCGGGCAGCGCATCGACACACGCGCGTCCGTCGTCGCACGCTGGGAACAGGCGAAAGCGGATCTGGAGGGCGCCGGCGCCGAGGTCGTCGAGGTCGACTTCCCGGTCGTGACCAACTACGAGGGCGACCGCCCCGGCGCCCCGACGATCGCCTCGCGCGGACTCGTCACGCCCGAGTACCTGCATCGCGAGATCGTAGACCTCTCGGCGTGGGGCTGGCAGGACTTCCTGGAGGCGAACGGGGATCCGCAGCTGCGCAGTCTCGCCGACGTCGACGGCGCGACGATCTTCCCGCACCCGGAAGGCGCACTGCCCGACCGCTACACGGGCTTCGACGACGACATCGCGGAGTACCCCGACTGGGTGCGGCGGAACCCCGGCGCGACGATCGCGTCGATCCCCGAGCTCGAACAGGGCCTGGCCGGCCTCGAGGAGACGCGACGGATCGACCTCGAGGAGTGGATGGATGCACGCGGACTCGACGCCGTCGCCTTCCCCGCGGTGGCCGACGTGGGCCCCGCGGACATGGATGTGAACCCCGCCTCGGCCGACCTCGGCTGGCGCAACGGCACCTGGATCGCGAACGGCAACCTGCCGATGCGCCACCTCGGGATCCCGAGCGTGACGGTGCCGATGGGGTTGATGGCGGACATCGGCATGCCGATCGGGCTCACCTTCATCGGTCGCTCCTACGACGACAGCGCCCTGCTGCGGATCGGGGCGGGCTTCGAGGCGATCGGCGCCGAGGGGGGACGCCGCACCGCGCCGTCGCGCACACCCCGGCTCTGACCGTCGCGGATGCCCTGCGCGGCCGCGCTGCGCCGACTCCGCCCCCGCTATCGTGAGCGGATGGACGCCGCGCCCCGCTCCCCGCTCGCCGTGCTCGTGGCGACCGTGCGGCGAGAGAAGCAGGGTGTCCTGGCGACCACCGCCGCCGACGGAGCCCCCGAGGCGGCGCTGGTGGGGATCGCCGCGCTCGATGACGGCACCCTCGTCGTGAACGCGCCCGCGTCCGCCCGCAAGGTCGCGAACCTGCGGCACGAGCCGCGGGTGGCACTCGTCGTCGGCACGGGCGCCGTGCGCAGCCTGCAGATCGAGGGCGTCGCCGAGGTCCTGGACGGCGACGCCCGGATCCGGCTCGGCGCGGCCTACGACGCGCAGTACCCGGGCTCGCGGTCCCTCGCCGACGGCTTCGTCGTGATCGCGATCCACCCGCGCTGGTTGCGCGACTACGACGTCGAGCGCGCGCCCTGCGCGATCGAGTCGGTGCTGTCGACGCCGTGAAGTGTGTCGGCACATTTCGCGTCCGTTGGCGCCCGCGACACGCCCGGACGTAGCCTGATCGGACCGATCCTGTGAGGAGACCACCGTGACCACGCCCCGCATCCACCCTTCGCCCCTTCCGGTGCGTGAGGCTGCGGCGTGCATGTGCGACCACGGCGACGTCTGCTCCTCCTTCGCCCCGGGGCATGCTCTGCACCTGATCCAGGCCCGGCTCGCCGCCGCGACGACCGCCGGCTGGACCGATGCGCTCGTCTCGTCGGTCGACCGCGCGGCCGGCATCGTCGCGGTCATCACGCTCGACGGCGAGGCGCTGTCGCTCTGGAACGCCGGCGGTGCGGCCCTCGAGGTCGAGCCGGGCCAGCCCGTGGCCGTGCACACCCGCTGGGATGTGCTCGCCATCGGCGCCCTGCGCTACAACGTCGCCCGCGCCTGACCTCCGGAAGACGCCCTTCGCCTCCAGGAAGGCAGGCGAAGGGCGTCCGCGGTCATGCGCCGAGTTCGCGGAGGAAGCCCCGCACGTGCTGCTGCAGGCGCAGGATCCGCTGCGCGCGCGCCGCTTCACGGTCGAAGCCCTCGTAGGCGAGCGCCGGAAGGCGCCGCACATTGGCCGAGCAGCCGAAGTTCGCGCAGATCAGCACGCCGAGGGTGTCGCCGTTGCGCCCCGCGGGACCGGCCTTTCGCGCGGCGAAGAACTGCACGTCGTTGCGAAGGGTGACGTCCTCGCACCAGGAGCACTGCGCGCGGGCCAGGGTGCGCTGTTCGGCCTGCTGCAGCATCACCGCGATCGGCGAACCCTCATCGGGCTGCGCGGCGATGTACGCCCGTCGAGGCATCTTCGGATCGGACCAGCCCAGGAAGTCGAGCGACGAGAAGTCGATCTCGGCGAACTCGGGAGGCATGGTGGCGGAGGAGGCCTCCTTGCGGGAGGCGTTGCGGAAGGACGCGCGAATGGTGCGCTCATCGAGGGGAAGCATGTCGTGCTCTCTGTGCGGTGTCTGACCGCCTGCCGAACGCAGGCGGGAGGAGACGGCTGCCGTAGGGATGCAGCCGGAGGATGACCCGCGGAGGACTCACGCGGGCGCGACGATCCGGCCGGCGGGAGAACCCACCGGCAGGGGCGTCAGCCTCTGTCACCGGCGCGGAATGCGCCAGCGACCTCCCTCGGCACCGAACGGGTGCCCCGAACAACGAGCATGCTTCGATCCTAAGCCACCGTGGTGGAGGCGGCGCGGCCGCAGCGTTCCGCTCAGGCCGTCATCATCGAGTCGCGCATCGCCATGCACGCATCCATGCAGGCCTTGCACGCGGCGGCGCACATACGGCACACCTCGCTGTGCGCCTCGTGCTTCATGCACATGTCCATGCAGAGCTGGCACATCGCCATGCACGCGTCGAGCATCGACATCATCACCGCAGGCGTCATCCCCTGCGGACGCATCATGGCGCGCATCATGGTGTTGCACATGTCGGCGCAGTTCATGCAGGCCGGCGAGCAGTCCATCATCTGCGTGGCGCACACCGTGCAGGCCTGCTCGCAGGCCGAACAGGCGTCCATGCACGCCTGCATGAGCGCCATGTCCATCGCCTGCATTCCGGGCATCATGTCCATGCTCTTCATCGAGTCCATCATCATCGCGTCCATCTCGCGCTCCTTCGGCCACCGGGGAAGGCGGGCGAACGGCCCGTCTGACGCCCAGGGTAGCCCCGCGTCGCCGTCGCGTCGATGCCCAACTCCCGAACTCGTGGTCGTCGCGCTGCACCGGCCATGACCGCGCCGCGGTCGTGCGCGAGCACGCGAATCCCGCCGCGCAGCGGCGGAGGTCGCGGGGGCGCGCACGCACGAAAAAAGGCCGCCCCTGGGGGCGGCCTTGAATCGAAATGCTCGCAAATGCAGAAAGGCCACCCTGCGTTGGGTGGCCTTTCTGTTAAAGGAAGTCCGGCGGTGTCCTACTCTCCCACAGGGTCCCCCCTGCAGTACCATCGGCGCTGTGAGGCTTAGCTTCCGGGTT
>JAITLM010000136.1 GCA_031277885.1 Microbacterium sp. | reverse complement strand
CCGATGTCGGCGGCCCTTCGCATACTTGTCGGATGACGCGCGACCGCTTCCTGCCGATCCATGACCCGGAGCACCTCGCGGCCGGCGAGCGCGTGCTGGGCGCGGAGTTCCGCGCGATGAGCGAGCGCGTGCTCGCGGTGAGCGCGCTGACCTCCCGCCTCAACCTGCTGCCCTTCGACGACGAGGCGGGGCGCGCGACTCTCCTCGAGCAGATCCTCGGGCGCCCCCTTCCACCGCGCCTCACGATCTATCCGCCGTTCTACACGGACCACGGACTCCGGCTCGAACTCGGCGAGCGCGTCTTCATCAACCAGGGCTGCACATTCCTCGACTTCGCCGGCATCCGGCTGGGCGACGGCGTGATGGTGGGGCCGAAGGCGACGTTCATCTCGGTCGGACACCCTGTCGATCCCGAGGAGCGGCGGCAGTACCTCTCCGGCGCGCCGATCCTCGTCGGGGACAATGCGTGGATCGGCGCGGGCGCGACGATCCTGCCGGGCGTCACGATCGGTCGGGACGCCGTGATCGCGGCGGGCGCGATCGTGGCCGACGATGTCCCCGCACGCTCGCTGGTCGCCGGGCCGAAGGCGACCGTGCTCCGGAGCTGGTGACGGACCCCCGCGCCCTCACCGCTGACCGCTGACCGCTGACCGCTGACCGCTGACGATCTCCGCACAGCGGAAATCAAGATCCGCCTGACGGACACAATTCTTGTGTGTGCGGCAGAACCGCCGTAGAATCGTCGCAGGCCTAGGCGGGTTGCGACAGCAGAACCATCTACCGGGCATCCCAGGCGGTGACGCCGTGGATTGTGACCCGGGGTTCCTCCCTCGCCACAGGCCCGATGCACCGCCCTTGATCAGGCGCCGATGGCCGGCACCTGGATGAGGAAGGTGCCCCATGCTGGATCGCATCCACGAGTACGCCGAGTGCCTCGCCGCCCCGGATCGGTGGGCGATCGCGACGATCGTCGAGGTGTCCGGATCCGTCCCCCGCCCCGCCGGCACGTCGATGGCGGTGCGCGACGACGGGCGCACGATCGGATCCGTCTCGGGAGGCTGCGTGGAGGGCGCGGTCGTCGACGCCGCACTCGCGTGCCTCGAGTCCGGCGCGACCGAGCTGCACTCCTTCGGCTACGCCGACGACGACGGCATCTCGATCGGCCTGATGTGCGGCGGCGATGTGCGCGTACTGGTGCAGCCCCTGCGCACCCTCGGGGCCGCGGAGCCCGCGACCCGCGCGCACCTCGTGCGTGACCTCCCGCTGCACGACACGACGGCCGGATCCCTCCTCACGGCGGAGGGCCTCGGGATCGCGCTCCGCGCGGACGCGCTCTGCGCCGCGTTCGACGGAGACGAGCTGCCCGACGAGCTCGCGCGCGCCGCGGGGCACGCCGGAGATCGGATCCGCGCGGCGCTCCGCGCGGGCGGCACGCACGTGGTCGACGTGACGGACCGTGCCGCGCCGGAGTGCCCTGTCGTACGGCGCCTGCTGATCGAGTCGACGACCGCGCCCGCGCGACTCGTCATCTACGGCGCGAACGACTTCTCCGCGGCGCTCGCGCAGGCGGCCGCTGCGCTGGGGCGGCACGTCACCGTGTGCGACGCGCGGCCCGTGTTCGCCACCCGCGCCCGCCACCCCGGCGCACATGAGGTCGTACTGATGCACCCGGCCGAGCACTTCGCCCAGGAGCTCGCCGCCGGCCGCATCGACGGCCGGACCGCGATCGTGATGCTCACCCACGACCCGCGCTTCGATCTGCCGGTGCTCGACGCCGCGCTGCGCCGCGAGGTCGCCTATGTCGGCGCGATGGGATCCCGCGTCACCCACGACAAGCGCGTCCAGGAGCTGCGTACCGGAGGGCTCTCCGCCGCGCACCTCGGCCGACTGCACTCCCCGATCGGCCTGGATCTGGGTGCGCGCACCCCGGCCGAGGTCGCGGTGTCGATCCTGGCCGAGCTGATCCTCGTCGAGTCGTCCGCACGGGCCGGATCCGGCGACGCCCCTGCGGCCGCGCGACGCCCGGCATCGCCCGCACGGCTGCGGGACACCGCCGGCAATGTGCACGACGACGCGCGGCGGAACGCCGCACGCACGTTCTGCGCCGCCGCCCCGGCGACGATGGCGGCGCCCGCAACCGCGACAGCGACGGCGACGGCGACGGCGACGGCGACGGCGACCAAGGAGGCTCTGGCATGGATGTGACGAGCGTCGATGAGGTGCTGATGTGCGCGGATCCGCGCCAGTGGCGCCAGGGAGATTCCTGGCTCGCCGGCGGCACCGTCCTCTACTCCTACGGCACCGACATCACCCGCGGCGCCCCCACCCGGCTCCTCGACATCACCGGCGCCGGCTGGCCCCCGCTCACGTGGCACCACCCACCTTCGAGTCGTCCCTATGAGCGCACCCCAGAGGGTCCGCTGACAGGGACGACGCGAGAAGTGGAGGGGGTGCCGGCGTTGGAGATCGCGGCGACCTGCCGGATCGCGGAGCTGCGCGCGCTCGCCGACGAGCCGTTCCCGGGGGGCGTGCCCCGAGCGACGCTGCCCGGGCTGGCCCTGATCCCGCCGGCGTGCGACGCCTTCGTCGCGTCCTGGAAGATCTGGAACGTCTCGACCGTGGGCGGCAACGTCGCGACGGGCCTCCCCGCCGGTCCGATGATCTCGCTGCTGAGCGGCTGGGACGCGACCGCGGTGATCCTCTGCCCGGACGGCACCGAACGGCGCACGCCCGTGGCCGAGCTCGTCGTCGGCCCCGCCCGCACCCGGCTCGCCGACGGCGAGCTGATCCGCAGCTTCCTCGTGCCGGGCGACGCCCTCGCGCAGACCCCGGCGTTCCGCCGCATCTCGCTCACCGAGCGCGGGCGCTCCGCGGCCCTGCTGATCGGCCGGCGCACCTCGGCGTCGTCGCTGCGCCTCACCGTGACGGCCTCGACGTTCCACCCGATCCTGCTCGACGTGACCGCGGATCCGGGTGCCGTCGCGGCCGCGGGAGCCGCGGGAGCCGCCGTGCGCACCGGCCGCACCACCCCCGCGCGCACCGTCCGCGCCGACGGCGCCGCCTGGCGCGACGCGATCGACGCCGCGGTCGCCCGCACGCGCGGCTGGTACGACGACATCCACGGCGAGCCGGCCTGGCGGCGGCTGATGACGCACCGCCTCGGCGAGGAGATCCTTGCCGAACTGCTGCCGGAGTCCGCGACCGGCATCGACGACGCGATCGGGCGGGTCACGGGCGACCTGCGCATCGAGAGGAGCACGCTGTGAGCGGTATTCCGACGACCCGCATGGATCATGAGACACCGGATCCGACACGAGACACCACGTCTGCCGTGGTGTCTCCCGCAGAAAGTGACGTCTCGCGAGCGCCCCACTTCTGCGGCCCGCATGCGACCCTGGACGGGCGCACGGTCGCCGTCGACCCCGAACCGGGGCAGTGTCTGCGCACCTGGCTGCGCGATCAGGGCTCCTACGGCGTGAAGAAGGGGTGCGACGGCGGCGACTGCGGCGCCTGCACCGTGATCGTCGACGGCGATCCCGTGCACAGCTGCGTGTATCCCGCCCACCGCGCCGCCGGCCGCGACATCGTCACCGTCCAGGGTCTCGGCACGCCCGAGGATCCGCACCCGGTGCAGGAGGGGTTCCGCCGCGCCGCCGGCTTCCAGTGCGGGTTCTGCACCGCGGGCATGGTCTGCACGGTCGCCTCGATGCCGCAGGGCGCCGAGGAGGACCTCGGCCGCACGCTCAAGGGCAACATCTGCCGGTGCACCGGCTACCGCGCGATCGAGGACGCGGTGCGCGGCGCCGTGAACATCGACGACCGCGCCGGCGGGGTGGGCCGTGCGACGGGCGCCCCCGCCGCGACCGGGGTCGTCACCGGCACCGTCCGCTACACGATGGACATCGACCCCGCAGAGCTCCCCGCGCCGCTGCTGTACGCCGCCGTGGTGCGCAGCCCGCACGCGCATGCCCGCGTGGCCGGGATCGATGCGACCCGCGCCCTCGCCGCCGACGGCGTCGTGCGCGTGCTCAGCCGCGACGACGCCCCGACGACCGTCTTCTCCACGGCGCAGCACGAGATCGAGGCCGACGACCCCTACGACACCCGCGTGTTCGACGAGTACGTGCGCTTCACCGGGCAGCGGGTGGCCCTGGTCGTGGCGGAGTCGCAGCGCGCGGCGGACCGCGCCGCGCGCCTCGTCGACGTCGAGTACGAGGTCCTGCCCGCGAACACGGATCCGGAGCTCGCCGATCACCCGGACACGGTCGCGCTGCACGGCGCGGCCTCCCCCGCCGGGCGGCGCGCGCGGGCGCAGGGCGGTTCCGTGCCCGATCCCGAGGGCGTCGCCCGCGCCGAGGCCAACATCGTCATGGAGATGAGCTCCGAGGTCGGCGACCTCGCGGCCGCGCTCGCCGCCAGCGACGTCGTCGAGGAGCGCACCTTCCACACCCACCGCGTCTCGCACACGGCGCTGGAGACCCACGGATCCCTCGCCTGGCAGGATCCGGACGGCCGCTTCGTGGTGCGCAGCAGCACCCAGGTGCCGTTCCTCGCCCGGCGCACCCTGGCCCGGATCTTCGGCATCGAGAAGGAGCGGCTGCGCGTCTACTCCGCCCGCGTCGGCGGCGGCTTCGGCGGCAAGCAGGAGGTGTTCACCGAGGATCTGGCCCTGCTCGCGACGATGGCGACCGGCCGCCCGGTGCGCGTCGAGTTCTCCCGCAAGGAGGTGCTGACGGCGACGAGCGTGCGGCATCCGTTCCGCATCCGCGTGCGCATGGGCGCGACCGCGGACGGCCGGATCACGGGCATCGGCGTCGACGTGCGCTCCAATACGGGCGCCTACGGCAACCACGGCCCCGGCGTGATGTTCCACGGCGTGGGCGAGTCGATCGCGGTCTACCGCGCGGCGGCGAAGAAGATCGACGCCGACGTCGTCTACACGAACACCGTGCCCTCCGGCGCGTTCCGCGGCTACGGCCTCAGCCAGATGATCTTCGCGATCGAGTCGACCGTCGACGAGCTCGCCCGCCGGCTGGGCAGGGATCCGCTCGCGTTCCGCGCCGCGAACCTCATCGGGCAGGACGACGCCATGATCGCCGCGCACGAGGAGCCCGACCTCATCATCGGCAGCTACGGCCTCGACGAGTGCGTCCGGATCGTGCGCGACGGGCTCGCGCGCGACCGGGAGGACGACCGTGCCGCGCTCGCGCCCGGCTGGCGGCTCGGGGAGGGATCCGCGGTCGCGATGATCGCCACGGTCCCGCCGCGCGGGCACCACTCGCACACCGTGATCCGGCTCGAAGCCGATGGGGCGTTCGGCCTCGACGTCGGCACGGCGGAGTTCGGCAACGGCACCTCCACCGTGCACCAGCAGATCGCCGCGACCGTGCTGCAGACCACGACCCGCGCCGTGCGGCTGCGCCAGTCCGACTCGGATCTGGTGCCGCACGACACCGGCGCGTTCGGCTCGACCGGAACCGTCGTCGCGGGGCGGGCCACGCACGCGGCCGCGACCGCGCTGGCCGAGCGCATCCGCGCCCGTGCCGCCGAGCTGCTGGACGCGCCGGTCGCCGAGTGCGTTCTTACCGGAGACCGCGTGATCCGCGGCGAGCGGTCGATCCCGCTGGCCGACCTCGCCGCCGACGCGGAGCGCCGCGGGGAGATGCTCGAAGAGAAGGGGTACTGGGGCGGCACGCCGCGCTCGGTCGCGTTCAACGTGCAGGGGTTCCGCGTCGCGATCGACGAGGCCACGGGTGAGCTGCGGATCCTGCGGTCGATCCACGCCGCCGATGCGGGCGTCGTGGTCAACCCCGAGCAGTGCCGGGGTCAGGTCGAGGGCGGCATCGCGCAGGGCATCGGCGCCGCGCTGCACGAGATCGTGCGGCTGGACGAGAACGGCACCGTGGTGTCGGACATCCTGCGGCAGTACCACGTGCCCACGTTCGCCGACATCCCGCGGTCCGAGGTGCACTTCGCGCAGACCTCCGACGTGCTGGGCCCCCTCGGCGCCAAGTCGATGAGCGAGTCGCCGTTCAACCCCATCGCCCCGGCGCTGGCGGCGGCGATCCGCGACGCGACGGGGATCCGGATGACCGCGACCCCTTTCACGCGCGACCGGATCCACGCCGCGGTCCTCGAGCGGGATGCGGCGGAGGCCGGCCGATGACCACGCGCTCCCGTCACGCGATCGTGCTCGCCGCCGGACGCGGCACCCGCCTCGGCCGCGGGCCCAAGGCGCTGCTCCCCTGGAACGGCGAGGTGCTCGTCACCAGGGCCGCCCGGGCGGCGGCGGAGGCCGGCTGCAGCGTCACGGTCGCGGTGGGCCCCGCCGCCCGCACGGCGCGCAGCTGGCTCCGCGCCCGCTGCCCGGCCGCGCACGTGGTCGAGGTGCACGACGCGCAGCTGGGCATGTCCGCGTCCCTGCGCGCCGCGGTGCTGCCCCTCGTGGTGACCGATGCCCCGCCGCACGCCGTGGTCGTGCTGCTCGTGGATCAGCCCGGCGTCGACGCGTCCGTGATCCGGCGGCTGTTCGCGGCCCACGTTCCGGGACGCGTGACCCGTGCGACGTGGCACGGCGTGCCGGGGAACCCTGTGGTGTTCGGCACGGGCGAGCTGTGCTCCGCCGCGGCCCTCGCCGAGGGCGACGCCGCGGCCCGGGCGTGGATCGCCAGGAACCGTCACCTCGTGGACGACGTGGAGTGCGCCGATCTGGGCCGCGGCGACGACATCGACGAGCCGGCCGACCTCGCGTCCTGGCCGGAGCTGCGCATCCCCCGCTGACCGCCGCGCGACCCTGTCGCACCCGGGGCCGAAGCCCCACCCGGCGATGTGTACGCCGAAGCCCCCGACCCGCGCAGGCGGATCGGGGGCTTCGGACGAGTCCTCAGTGGCTGAGGATCTGCTCCACCGGCCCGCGCACGAAGTAGAGCGCGAACCCGGCGGCGACGACCCACATCAGCCAGTGCACCTTCTTCGCCCGCCCGGACAGCACGTTGATGAGCGCCCAGGAGATGCAGCCGACGCCGATGCCGTTGGCGATCGAGTAGGTCAGCGGCATGGTCACGATCGTGAGGAAGGCCGGGAGGGCGACCGCGAAGTTGGTGAACTTGATCTCGCGGATCTGTCCCATCATCATCGCGCCGACGATGACGAGGGCGGCGGATCCGACCTCGATCGGCACCACGAGCGTGAGCGGCGTCAGGAACATCGACAGCAGGAACAGCACGCCGACCACGAGCGAGGCGAGCCCCGTGCGGGCGCCCTCGCCGATACCGGAGGCGCTGTCGACGTAGACCGTGTTCGACGAGGTCGAGGTCATGCCTCCCGCGACGGCGCCGAAGCCCTCGACCACGAACGCGGAGCGCAGCCGCGGGAACGTGCCGTCCTTGTAGGCGAGGCCCGCGTTCTTGGCGAGACCGGTCATCGTGCCCATCGCGTCGAAGAAGTTCGAGAACACCAGGGTGAACACGAGCATCGTCGCCGACAGCGCACCGACGCGGCCGAAGGCGCCGAACAGGTCGAACTGTCCGACCAGGCTGAAGTCCGGGATCGTGACGAGCGAGCTCGGCAGCTCGGGGATCGTCATGTGCCAGCCGTTCGGGTCCTTGAAGGAGGGACCGAGCTGCAGCACCGCCTGGGCGATGAGCGCGACGATCGTGGTCGCGACGATGCCGATCAGGATGCCGCCCGGCACCTTCCGCGCCACCAGGATGCCGATGACGACGAGACCCAGCAGGAAGATGAGGGTCGGGACCGAGGTGATGGATCCGTCGTTGCCGAGCTGCACCGGCGGACCGCCGGGGCCTGCGGTGCGGTTCACGAAACCGGAATCGACGAAGCCGATGAAGGCGATGAAGAGGCCGATGCCGACGGTGATCGCCGCCTTGAGCGGCTGCGGCACGGCGTGGAAGATCGCGGTCCGGATGCCGGTGGCTCCGAACAGCACGATCAGGATGCCGTTGATGACCACGAGACCCATGGCCTCGGCCCAGGTGACCTGGCCGACGACCGCGACCGCGAGGAAGGAGTTGATCCCGAGACCCGCGGCGAGGGCGAAGGGCAGCCGGGCGATCACGCCGAACAGGATCGTCATGACACCGGCGGTGAGGCCGGTCGCCGCGCCGATCTGCGCCGCGTCCAGGGCGTGGCCCGCGACGTCCTTGGTGCCGCCGAGGATCAGCGGGTTCAGGATGACGATGTAGGCCATCGTGACGAAGGTCACGATGCCGCCGCGGATCTCACGACCGACGGTCGAACCGCGGCGGGTGATGCTGAAGAACCGGTCGAAACCGTTCTTGGGCTCGGCCTCGATCGTCGAGGTGGCGCCGGTCTTCAAGGGAGGAAGTGCTTCCTCCTGACGGGAGAACAGCGCGGTGGCCTCGTTCTCGGGTGTTCCCTCGGCTTCGGGGGTGGGAGTGGGGGACGTCATTGTCTTCTCCTGGATTCGTCGGGTCGGGTCAGTACTCGATACGGGTGGTGGTGAGGCTCCACTCGGTGAAGGGTGCGATGCGCTCCTCCGCAGGCAGGGCGATGTCGGAGACGGGCATGAGCGCCTTATCCTCGGGCCCTCCCTCGAAATAGCGGTAGAACACCGCGTCGTCGAAGCCGGCGTCGGCGGCGTCGTCGCGGTTGGCCGCGAAGTACACGCGGTCGACGCGCGCCCACAGCGACGTGGCGAGGCACATCGGGCACGGCTCGCAGCTCGTGTAGAGGGTGGCGCCGGAGAGGTCGAACGTGCCGAGCTGCTGGCACGCGTTGCGGATCGCGGTCACTTCGGCGTGCGCCGAGGGATCGAGGTTCGCGGTGACCCGGTTGACGCCTTCGAAGACCCGGCCGTCGGCCGAGACGATGAGGGCGCCGAACGGACCTCCGGCGTTTCGGACGTTGTCCGTGGCGAGGGCGACGGCCTGAGCCAGATACTCGGCGGGCGTCGCCTGCGCAGCGGACGAGGGCACACGGGTGCTGTTCATGGAGAGCTTCCTTGCTGTCGTCGCAGTGATACGGCTTCCGGTCGGGCCCTTCGTCGGGCCCTTCCTCGAGATAAGTACGTCGAACCGCTAGGTTGTCATCCCGCCTCCGGCCGTGGGTACGGCCTCGGGCTGGAATGACACTAACAGCGTTCCCCTGCCGCGTCTATCACTTTTTGGAACCTGGATTCCACATCGTGATATTCCGTGTTGCTTCTCCGCATTCGCGGCGCTATGGTCATCGCCATGACGCATTTTCGGATCCGCGAGGCAGCCGGCCTTCTGGGAGTCAGCGACGACACCGTGCGCCGCTGGGCCGCGGACGGCATCCTGACCCTGTCCACCGACGCCACGGGACACCAGGTCGTGCCCGGCGCCGAGCTCGCCGAACGCGCCCAGGCGCTGGCGAGCGAGCCGGATCCGGGCGACAACGTCCTGCGCAGTGCGCGCAACCGGTTCGTGGGGCTCGTCACGGCCGTGCGCGTCGAGGGGCTGATGGCGCAGATCGAGCTGCAGAGCGGTCCGCACCGCATCGTGTCGCTCATGAGCGCCGAGGCCGCTTCCGAGCTCGGACTCGAGGTCGGGAGCAAGGCCGTCGCCGTCACCAAAGCCACCATGATGATCATCGAAACCGAAAGGACCGAGTCCCGATGACCCGATCCCCGCTCCCGTTCCGCCTCTCCGCGATCGCCGCCACGGCTCTTGCCGCGGCCCTCGCCCTGACCGCGTGCTCCGGCTCCTCCCCCGCCGCGACCCCGACGCCGACGAGCACCGCCGCGGCCTCGACCGTGAGCGGCGAGCTCACCGTGTTCGCCGCCGCCTCGCTGAGCCAGGCGTTCGACCAGATCACGACCGCCTTCGAGGCGGAGAACCCGAAGGTGCACGTCAACCCGATCACGTACGACGGCTCCTCGACGCTCGCGACGCAGATCATCGAGGGCGCATCGGTCGACGTGTTCGCCTCGGCCGATCAGAAGAACATGGACAAGGTCACCCAGGCGGGTCTCGCCGGCGACGCCCCCGTCTTCACGACGAACGTGCTGCAGATCGCGGTCGCCCCCGGCAACCCGCTCAAGGTCAAGGACCTCGCCTCGCTCGCGGATCCGGGGCTGAAGCTCGTGCTGTGCGCCCCCGCCGTCCCCTGCGGCAACGCCGCGAAGACGCTGCTCGACGCGGCGAGCGTGACCGTGACGCCCGCCAGCGAGGAGCAGAACGTGACCGCGGTGCTCGCCAAGGTCAAGGCCGGCGAGGCCGATGCGGGGCTCGTGTACTCGACCGACGTCAAGGCCGCCGGATCCGCCGTGACCGGCATCGCGATCGCGGGCGCCGACAAGGCGACCAACAAGTACCCGATCGCGGTGCTCAAGGCGTCGAAGAACGCCGAGGCCGCCACCGCGTTCCAGGCCTTCGTGCAGTCGGACAAGGGCCAGAAGATCCTCAAGGATCTGGGGTTCGGCGGCGCATGAGGACGGAGGGCCGGAGGGAACCGCGCGCGGCCGGGTCGTCGATGACGGCGGCCGCGCGCGGCGACTCCCCGACCCCGGATGCCGCACCCGTGCTCCCCGCGCCCGTCCTGCGACGGCGCGGGGAGCACCTGCCCGCCTGGCTGCTGGTCCCGGCGATCATCGCGGTGCTGCTGCTCGTGCTGCCCTTCATCGCCCTGCTGGTGCGGCTGGACTGGGCGACGGTTCCGGCGGCGATCACCTCTCCCGCGGCGCTGCAGGCGCTCGGACTCTCCCTGTCCACGGCCGCGATCGCGACCGTGATCTGTGCGATCCTCGGAGTGCCGCTCGCGGTCGCGATGGCACGCAGCCCCGGCTGGCTCGCCTCGGTGCTGCGCACGCTGACCACCCTGCCGCTCGTGCTGCCCCCGCTCGTCGGGGGCATCGCGCTGCTCGCCCTGCTCGGACGCAACGGCCTGCTCGGCGGGGCGCTGGCCGTCGCGGGGATCAGGATCCCGTTCACGACCGCGGCCGTGGTGATCGCACAGGCTTTCGTGGCGCTGCCGTTCCTGGTGATCTCGATCGAGGGCGCGCTGCGCGCAATCGGCACCGAGCACGAGCGGGTCGCAGCGGGCCTCGGTGCGAGCCGCTTCACGGTCTTCCGCCGGGTGACGCTGCCGCTCGCGGCCCCCGGGCTGATCGCCGGCACGGTGCTGTGCTTCGCGCGGGCGCTCGGCGAGTTCGGCGCGACCGCGCTGTTCGCGGGCAACGCCGCCGGGGTCACCCGCACCATGCCGCTCGCGATCTACACGGCCTTCAACGGCGCCGGGGTCGAGGAGGACACCGCGATCGCGCTGTCGCTCCTGCTGATCATCGTCGCCCTCGCGGTGCTCGTGCTGGTGCGCGGCTGGCGGGCGGGGGCCGTGCGATGAAGGTCGATCTGCGCGCGCGTCGCGGCGGTTTCGCGATGTCCGCGGCGTTCGAGGCGCAGCCGGGCGAGATCCTCGCGGTCATCGGACCGAACGGATCCGGCAAGTCGACGCTGCTCGACGCGATCGCCGGCCTCCTCCCCGTCTCCGGATCCGTCGCGGTCGGCGATCGCGTGCTCGACGCGCCCGCCCGGCCCGGCACGGCGCGCGGGATCCATGTCCCTCCGGCGCGCCGGCGCATCGCGCTGCTCGGGCAGCGCCCGCTGCTGTTCCCGCACCTGTCCGTGCGCGAGAACGTGGCGTTCGGGCCGCGGGCGCAGGGCGTCCCGCGCGCCGAGGCCCGTCGTCGCGCCGACCGGCGGCTGGAGGAGGTGGGGCTCGGCGGTCTCGCCGCGCGCCGCCCCGCCGAGCTCTCCGGAGGGCAGCAGCAGCGCGCCGCGATCGCACGCGCCCTCGCCTCCGAGCCCGACGCACTGCTGCTGGACGAGCCGTTCGCCGCACTCGACGCGCAGTCCGCCGCGCAGGCCAGGCGCCTCATCGCCGCGCAGCACAGCGAGAGCCCCGCGATCCCGATCGTGCTCGTCACGCACGACCCGATGGACGCGCTGATCCTCGCCGCCCGCACGCTCGTGATGCACGACGGAACGGTGGTGCAGGGCGGCAGCACCGCCGAGGTGCTGGGGCATCCGCGCTCCGAGTTCGTGGCAGCGCTCGCCGGCGTGAACCGCCTCGAGGCGGTCGGCGCCGGCGACGGCGTCGTCTCTGCGGGCGGGCTCCTGCTCCGCGGGCACAGCGATGCGCTGCGGGCCGGCGAGACGGGGAGCGCCGTGTTCGCGCCGGGATCCGTGCGCGTGGATCCGCTCGACGAATCCGGAGGCCTCGGCCGCACCGCGACCCCCGAATCCGCCCCGTCGCCGAACCGCTGGACCGGCCGCGTCGCACAGCTCGACCCGATCCCCGGCGGGATCAGGCTGCACACCGCGGAGCACCCCGGCGTCGCCGTGGACTGCCCCTCGACGCACGCCGTGAACCTCGGCCTGTGCCCCGGTCAGCACCTGTCGTTCCGCATCGACGAGGCGGATGTCTCGATCCGCGGCGACGCCGGCTGAGCCTCGCGCCGGTCCCTGAGCGAGCGGAGCGAGACGAAGGGCGTCCCGCCGCCTCGCGTTGCGCCTCGCGGATCCCGCTCCCTCTCAGCGGTGCTACGGTTGCCCATCGAAAGGGGGCCGACCGATGACGATCTCGCCGCGATCACTCGAGACCGATGCCGCTCCGGCACGTGCCGGTTCCCTCCTCGCCGTCCCCCGGGGTGCTCGGCGGCTGCCCTCGACCGGCGTCCTCGACGCCAGGGACCGCCCTCTGCGCGACCTGCGGATCTCCGTCACGGACCGGTGCAACTTCCGCTGCGTCTATTGCATGCCGCGGGAGGTGTTCGGCCGGGACTATGCATTCCTGGAACGGCATGAACTGCTCACCTTCGAGGAGATCGAGCGGATCGCCCGCGCCGCTCTCGCGAACGGCGTCCGCAAACTGCGCCTCACCGGAGGCGAGCCGCTGCTGCGCCGCGGCATCGAGGATCTGGTCGCGCGGCTCGCGGCCCTGCGCACGCTCGACGGCACGAAGCCCGAGATCGCGCTGACGACGAACGGATCCGCTCTCGCCGTCAAGGCCGAAGCGCTCAAGGCGGCGGGCGTCGACCGCGTCACGGTGTCCATCGATTCCCTCGACGATCAGCTGTTCCGTCGCATGAACGACGTGGAGTTCCCCGTCGCGCGCGTGCTGCAGGGCATCGACGCCGCACAAACCGCGGGAATGCCCGTGAAGCTCAACACGGTCGTCAAACGCGGGCTCAATGACGGCGAGATCCTGAGCCTCGCGGAGCACTTCCGCGGGACGGGACACGTGCTGCGTTTCATCGAATACATGGACGTCGGCGCGACCAACGGCTGGACCCTGGACGAGGTCGTCCCCTCCGCGGAGATCGTCGCGACGATCAACTCCCGCTTCCCGCTCGAGCCCGTCGCCCCCGCCGCCACCGGCGAGACCGCGAAGCGCTGGCGCTACACCGACGGATCCGGGGAGATCGGCGTGATCTCGTCCGTCACGAACGCGTTCTGCGGCACCTGCAACCGCGCCCGCCTGTCCACCGAGGGGCGCCTGTTCACGTGCCTGTTCGCCACAGAGGGGCACGACCTGCGCGCGCTGCTGCGCGGCGGCGCGGACGATGCCGAGCTCACCGCCACGCTCGCCCGGATCTGGGGCGTCCGCGACGACCGCTACTCCGAGATCCGGTCGAGCCTCACCCCCGAGCTGCGCGCCGCCCGCGACCGCATCGAGATGAGCTACATCGGCGGCTGAGGCGGGGACGCTTCAGCGTCGGCCCTCCTTAGTTCGGCCTTCTTCCGTCGACGCCCCCTCTGCGGATCCGCGCCCCCGCTGAGATACGTCCCTGCGAGGGGGCGTCGGTCACCAGAGGGGGCGTCGAGGCAGGGAATCGGTCACATGATCCACAGCGTGGTGGCGTTCCCCGTCCAGGAGGACCAGGCCTTGGGCACCAGCAGGTGCAGAGCCAGCGCGATCCGGAAGTTCTCCGCCGCTCTGAGCGCGGCCGACGGCTCGGCGGCGGATCCGGAGACCTCGAGCGTCGCGGGATCGATCCCCTCGGCGGAGGCACCGGCCTCGACGGATCCGTATTTCGCGGCGAGCTGCGCCCGCAGCGCGTCTCTCGCGGAGAGCGCCTCAGGCGAGAGGAGCAGCGGCCAGGGACCCGCCGCGTTCGGGGCGGTCGAGGAGTCTCCGATCGCGGTCCCGGGAAAAGGGCCGATCGGCCACGACTCTCCTACGGGCACGGACGGTTCCAGCGGCGGAAGTCCGCCGGCGGGGAGCGCGGGAA
This sequence comes from Microbacterium sp., assembly GCA_031277885.1. Classification (GTDB taxonomy): domain Bacteria; phylum Actinomycetota; class Actinomycetes; order Actinomycetales; family Microbacteriaceae; genus Microbacterium. Next base: position 4,757 of record JAITLM010000136.1, on the reverse strand, counting down.
GGTCCGTCACATCCCCGGTGCCTGTGGTCCCGGTCGGGGTGCCCGGTCCGGCCGGTTCGCCACCGCCGTCCGCGGGCGGCGGCGTCTCATCGGCGAACGCGGCGCCCGGAAGAGCCAAGCCCGTCATCAGCGCGACTGCGACGACGAACGTCATCACCGTCAGATGCGGTCGTCGCTTCGCGAGTTCTCCCTGGATGAGGCCATCGGTTGCGACGAATCGTATCGTCCGCGAGCGCTCCCCCGCTCACTTCCTCGCTCGCTTCCTCGTCAACGCCCCCTCTGGGGATCCACGCCCCCTCTGAAATACATACTTGCGAGGGGGCGTCGGTCACCAGAGGGGGCGTCGAGGCAGGACGCCGCTTCAGCAGAGATCATCGGTCCAGAGGTCGTTCAGCCGGACCCGATGCCGGCTCGTCGTCGCGAACTCCGTGAGACCGATGAAGCGCGGCCTGTCCACCGCCGGGATGAGCACCCGGAACGGACCGTTCGTCAATGCCGCGATCAAGTTCAGGTCGTACCAGGCGATGACCCGGCCCGGCGAGGCATCGTTCACCCACGCGTGCACCACGAGCCAGGCGAGCAAGGCCAGCGGAATCAGCAGCCAGAGCGCGATCCCGCGGATGACGAGGATCACCACCCACGCAACGACGGTCAGGAACTTCACGGACGCCACTCTTGCATGTCCGCCCCGCTTCCCTCCTCACCCGGCACGCCGCGCTCGCTTCCGCGCTCACTTCCGTCGACGCCCCCTCTGGGGATCCACGCCCCCGCTGAGATACGTCCCTGCGAGGGGGCGTCGGTCACCAGAGGGGCCGTCGAGGCAGGTGGGGGCAGCCCGAGCCCGCCGCACGAGCCCGAGCCGTCAGAGCCCGACCCACTCCGAGACGCCGTCGGCGTAGTGCTGGCGCTTCCAGATCGGCACGCCGCGCTTGATCTCCTCGACCAGGCGCTCGCACGCCTCGAACGCCTCCTTGCGGTGCCCCGCGGATGCGGCCGCGAACAGGGCGACATCGCCGATCCGGAGGTCGCCGACGCGGTGCGCCGCCGCGACGAGCAGCCCGGTCTCGGCCGTCACGCGATCGACGATCTCCTCGAGGAACCGCTCCGCGTCGGGGTGGGCGCGGTAGTCCAGGGAGCGCACGGCCTGCCCGCCGTCGTGGTCGCGCACGACGCCGCAGAACATCACGGTCGCACCGTGCGCCGCGTCGCCGACCGCCCCGCGGATGACCGACTCGTCCAGGGGCTGGTCGCTGATGATCGCGCGCTCGCTCATTCCGACTCCGTCCGCTCGCTCGGCGCGGCCGCTGCGCCCGTGCCCTCGGTCTCTCCGCCGACCGCGGCGAAAGCGCTGATCCCGCCGGCGAGATAGCGCGCGTCGACGCCGCGCTCGCGCAGCACCCGCACCGCACGCTGCGAACGCGGATCCTTCTCGCAGAAGACGACGACCGGGCCGTCGCCGAGGGTCTCGGGAAGCGGAGCACCGCCTTCGAGCGCACCGAGCGGCAGCGCTGCCGCCCCTGGGATGCCTCGCAGCAGGATCTCGTGCGGCTCGCGCACGTCGAGGAGCCGCACCTCGCCCTCCCGCCGCAGCCGCAGCACCTCGGCGGCCGACAGCGCGGAGGAGTCGCCGGCGGCAGCCGTGCCGCAGAACAGCTCGTAGTCGACCAGCTCGGTCACGGGCGGCGCGTCCGCGGCGCGCTCGAAGCCGATCTCGCGGGTGCGCGCCGTGAGCGCGTCGTAGAACAGCACGCGGCCGACGAGCGACTCGCCGATCCCGGTGACGAGCTTGACGACCTCGGTCGCCATGAAGGATCCGATCGCGGTGCACAGGCTCGCGAGCACTCCGCCGAGCTCGCACGAGAGCACCTCGTCGGCGGCGGGCGGCACGGGGAAGAGGTCGCGGAACCCGACGTCCGGCACCGCGACGCCGACCTGCCCCTGGAAGCGCAGGATGGATCCCCAGACCAGGGGCTTCCCGGCCAGCCGCGCCGCGTCGTCGGCGAGGTAGCGGGTGGGGAAGTTGTCGCTGCCGTCGACGAGGAGGTCGTATTCGGCGAGGATTCCCGGCAGGGTCTCGGCCGTCGCACGCTCGCGATAGGGACGCACCAGGATCCCCGGATCGATGTCGCGCACGGTGTCGGCGAGGGAGCCGACCTTGGACCGGCCGATGTCGTCCATGCCATGACTGAGCTGGCGGTGCAGGTTGGACAGCTCGACCACGTCATCGTCGATCACGCCGATCGTGCCGACGCCGCTGCCGGCGAGCGCGGGGACGAGGGCACTGCCGAGACCGCCCGCGCCGATCACGAGCACCCTGGCCGCGCGCAGACGCCGCTGCGCGGTCTCGCCGAAGCCGGGCAGCACGAGCTGGCGGCTGTACCGGGCGATGTGTTCGGGCGGCAGTTCCGGCCCCGGCTCGACGAGCGCGATCATAGGATCGAGTGTACGCGGGGAATGGCCCGCGAGACGGTCAGATTTCCATGATGCGGATGCCGATTTCCGCAATACGGGCTAGATTGAGGACATGGCCACCATCACCGTGCGGTACTTCGCCGCAGCCGCCGAGGCCGCCGGACGCGATCAGGAGCAGCTGATCGTGGACGGCCCCGATGCCGTGTCAACGGTGGGAGCCCTGCGCGCAGAACTGCTCGGACGCTACGGCGCGCCGATGGCGAAGGTGCTGAAGTCGGGATCCTTCCTCGTCGACGGCACGGTCAGCCGCGACGACGCCCGGCCGCTGGGATCGACCGTCGACATCCTGCCGCCCTTCGCCGGCGGTTGAGCAGGCACGAGTCTGGAGACGTGATGAGCGAGCTGACGCACCTGCGGGCCGACGGATCCGCGCACATGGTGGACGTGACCGACAAGGCCGTGACCCGGCGCGAGGCGCGCGCGCAGGCGGTGCTGCAGACGACCGCCGCCGTCGTGGCGCAGATCGCCGACGGATCGCTGCCCAAGGGCGAGGCGCTCGGCACCGCGCGCATCGCCGGGATCATGGGCGCGAAGCAGACCTCGGCGCTCATCCCGCTCTGTCATCCGCTGCCGCTGAGCCGGGTCGAGATCGACCTCGTCCCCGAGGGCGACCGCGTGCGCATCATCGCCACCGCCGTCACGAAGGGCGTGACCGGTGTCGAGATGGAGGCCCTCACGGCCGCGAGCATCGCGGCGCTCACGCTCTACGACATGATCAAGGCGGTCGACAAGCACGCCGTGATCGGCGACATCCGGGTGCTCGCGAAGTCCGGCGGCAAGAGCGGCGACTGGACCGCCGAGTGACCGCGGAGCCGTCGTCCGTCCGCTCCGCGACCGTGCTCGTGGTGTCCACCCGCGCCTCTGCGGGCGTCTACGCCGACGAGACGGGTCCGCTCATCCGCGCGTGGCTCGCCGAGCGCGGGTTCGCGACCGCGGATCCGGTCGTCGTCGCCGACGCCTCCGTCGCGGACGCCCTCGCGAACGCCCTCGACAGCGCCCCGGACCTGCTGCTCACGACCGGAGGCACCGGGCTCTCCCCCGACGACCGCACGCCCGAGGCGACCGCGGCGCTCCTCGACCGCGAGATCCCCGGCCTCATGGAGGAGCTGCGCCGCCGCGGCCTCGCGGCGACCCCGATGGCGCTGCTGACCCGCGGCGTGGCCGGAGTCGCCGGCCGCACGGTCGTGATGAACCTGCCCGGCTCACGGGGCGGGGTGCGCGACGGGCTCGCCGTGCTGGATCCGATCCTCGACCACCTGCTCGCCCAGCTCCGCGGCGCCGGCGACCACGGACGCACCCCGTAGGCTGAGACGCCTATGGCTATCGGGGCGACGATCCACACCTTCGACGTGCAGCTGGCGGACACCGACCGCGGCGTCTACGAGGACTACTCGCTGCGCGTCGCGCGGCATCCCTCGGAGACCGACGCGTACATGCTGACCCGCCTCCTCGCCTACGGCCTGGAGTTCACCGAGGGCGTGACGTTCAGCGAGGGGCTGTCCTCCACCGAGGAGCCCGCCGTCGTCGTGCGCGATCTCACCGGGCGCACCACGGGCTGGATCGAGGTCGGCGCCCCCGATGCCGAGCGCCTGCACTACGGCAGCCGCCTCGCCGACCGCACCGTCGTCTACACCCACCGCGACCCGGCCAAGGTCATGGCGCCGTGGGAGGGCAAGCGGATCCACCGCGCGGAGGACATCCGCGTCTACAGCTTCGACCCCGGCTTCATCGAGTCGGCCGTGCCGCTGCTCGAGAGACGCAACACCGTGACGATGACCGTCACCGAGCGCGTGCTCTACCTCGACCTCAACGGCACGACGCTGACGACGACGATCCACGAGCACGAACTCGGCTGACCGTTCGGGGGCATCGAGCGAGCGCGGCGACGCGGCGCCGTCGCGGAATTCCTCCCGCGAGGGCACCGCGTTTCGTCTCAGTCGCCTGCGGCGTCTTCGCTCAACGACCTCTGAGGGGACCCTGCGGCGTCGTCGTTCGACGGCCCCTGGGGAGACCCTGCGGCGTCGTCGTTCGACGACCCCGCGTGGCCATCGGGCTGCCCGTGCTCGCGCAGTTCGCGACGGGGGGGGTGGTGCGGTGGCATCGAAGCGTCGTCCGCGGAAGACGCCCCGGCCGAGGCCTCTCCGGCGAGCACCGCGCCCGCTCCGACTCCGGCCAGCACCGCGCCCGCCCCGTCAGCCTCCCCGGCCTTCGCCGCGCGCTTGGCGGCCCGGCGCTCCCTCGCCCCCTCGACGAGGTTGTAGAGCGTGGGCAGCACGAGCAGCGTC
>JAITLM010000223.1 GCA_031277885.1 Microbacterium sp. | reverse complement strand
GCGCCCATGGCTCCGGCGGCGGTGAGGATCCGCGCCCCGGGGTGCGAGCGCGCGAGGACCGTCAGCGCCTGCCGGGCGCGGTCGTGCGCGCGCGGCACGGAGCCGTGCTCCGCCGCCTGCGCCTGCACGGCCGCGCCGTCGGAGCCGGCGAGGCCCGCGGGCCCGCCGACTCCGGCGACAGGGTTGACGATCAGACCGATCACGCGATCAGGCTCCGGCCGCGACGGCCTCGGCGAGCGCGGGATCCGCGTCGCCGTTCCGCGGCAGCTCGCTCACGGCGGGACCGGCCGGGACCTCTCCGAAGTACTTCCGGCGGTAGGCGCGCCAGGTGATCGCCCAGCGCTCGGGATCGTCCAGGTCGTCGTGGTGCGTGTGATGCACGGTCTGGTTGTGCGGCGCCGTGCGCACGAGCTCCGGGTTCTCCCTGGCCTCCTGCGCGACCTGCGCCAGCGCCGCCACGTACTCGTCGATCTCGGCCTTCGAGTAGCACTCGGTGGGTTCGAGCGTGAAGGGCTGCGGCACGACGTAGGGGTGGTGGCTCGTCCAGTAGTGGAAGCCATAATCGGCCATCCGGATGCCGATCTCCTCCGAGGTGATACCGGTCTCCTCGAACAGCTCCTGCCACGAGTACCGCACCTGCTCGATGCGGCGGCGCCCCGTCGCATAGGGCGCGGACGCCCCCGGGATCTCGAGCACCTTCCTGAGCAGGTAGTTGTTGTTCAGCACCGCGACCTGCGAGGCCGCGAGCATGCCCTCGGCGCCGAGCGCCATGATCCAGGCGTACGCCCGCACCACGTGCAGGATGACGCCGTGCGCGGGCGCGACGTGCCCGATCGACAGGTCGCCGGGCTCGCGGACCACGAAGCGCCCCTCGACCTTCTCCACGCGCGGTCCTGGCAGGAACGGGGCGAGCGCCGCGCTCACCGCATTGGCCGCGGCACCGGGGCCTCCGCTGCCGTGCGGGGCGGAGAACGTCTTGTGCAGGTTGAACTGGCACACGTCGAATCCGGCGTCGCGGGCGCGCGTGATGCCCAGGATCCCCGCGGCGTTGGCCTGGTCGTAGGAGGCGAGCGCGCCGATCTCGTGCGCGGCATCGACCCACTCCTTGATCGCAGGGTTGTAGATGCCGGTGTCCTCGGGGTTGGTCACCATGATCGCCGCCGTGCGCTCGGAGAGCGCGGCCTTGAGCGCGCCGAGGTCGGGGTAGCCGTCCGCGTCGGGGTAGATCGTGATGACCTTGTATCCCGCGACCTTGGCGGCGGCCGCGTTGGACGGGTGGCTGAAGATCGTCGTGATGACCTCATCGCGCTGAGCCGCCTCGCCCCGCGACGCGTGATACGCCCGGATCATCGCGATGTTGGTCCAGATGCCGGCGGATCCGCCGGGCGAGGCGAGCGACACCGCGTCCATGCCGGAGATCTCGGCCATGAGCCGCTCGAGGCGCCAGATCGTCTCGAGCGCGCCCTGCGTGTCGGCCGGATCCTGCGCAGGGTGCAGCGCCCGCAGCTGCGGCACCTCGATGAGCTGATCGTTGATCTTCGGCGAGTACTTGATCGTGCACGTGCCCTGGCCGATGTCGACGTTGAGGTCGGATCCGAGGTTCTCCTGGGACAGGCGCAGGTAGTGCTTGAGCACCCGCATCTGCGCGATCTCCGGCAGCGCGGGCGGGGTCGGACGGCGCATGCCCTCGGGGAGTGCGGCGACGACGTCGCCGACGGCCTCCCGCACGGCCGGCTCGACCGGCGTCACGAGGACGCCTCTCTCGCCGGGTGCGGACAGCTCGAAGACGATCGGCTCGTCCCAGCTGGCCTGCTGGAATCGGCGGGGGCTCTGCTTCGGGGCGACGGGAAGGCTCACTTCGTCTCCTCCTTGCCGTCGTCGCTCAGTGCGTCGCACGCGTGCTGCTCCTCGGTGTCGATGGCCGTCGCGAGCGCGGCGGCGAGGCGGTCGATGTCGGATGCGGAGGTGGCCTCGGTCACGCAGACGAGCAGCGTGTGCTCGTCCACGACCACGCCGGGCTCGATGCCCTCTGCGCGCAGCGCCGTGACGAGGTCCGCCGCGCGGATCGCGTCGACGCGGATCGTGAACTCGCGCAGATGCAGCGCGTCGTCCCCGAGGGCCACCCCCGGGATCGCGGCGAGCCGCTGCTGCACGTAGGCGGTGCGGGCGAGCAGCAGCTCGCCGAGGTCCGCCATGCCCTGCGGTCCCATGAGCGCGAGGTGCACGCCGGCGGCGATGCCCCACAGGGCGGCGGCCGTGCCGACCCACTCCTTCCCGTCCTCGCGGTGCGCGAACGACGTGCGGTCGTAGGCGACGTCGCCGAAGCCGTACTCGCCGGGCACGTCGGTGGACTCCAGGCCGAACAGTCGGGAGGGCATCTCCGAGACGTACCGCGGCTCGTCGTGCACGGCGATGAAACCGGCATGCGCTCCGCCGAACCACTGGTGCAGCCCGAGCGACTGGATGTCTCCCGTGACGATGTCGGCGCCCTGCAGGGCGGGCGGGGTCAGCACCCCGTATCCGATCGGGTCGGTGCCCACGACGACGACCGCGCCGACGGCGTGCGCCGCGTCCGCGATCTCGCGCAGCCGCGTCTCGACAGCGCCGGTGAAGCTCGGCGTCTCGACCCACACGGCCGCGACGTCGCCGGCGAGCCTGGCCCGCAGCGCCGCGAGATCCGCGATGCCGCCCACGGCGGGGATCCGCTCGATCTCGAGCCCCGCGCGCGTGTAGTCGTGCACCTTCGAGTCCTTCTCCGGCAGCACGTCGCTCACGGCGAGCACGACACCGCGGCCGGTGAGCCTGCCCGCCATCGCGAGACCCGTCGCCGCGGCCTGGTACCCGTCGTAGGTCGGCACGTTCACGACGTCCATCGCGAGCAGCTCGGCCATGAGCGACTGGTACTCGAACAGCGCCTGGAACCGGCCGTGGTCCTCGTACGGCTCACCGGCGTAGGCGGTGAGGAACTCGCTGCGGCGGATGACCTCGTCCACGACCGCGGGCACGTAGTGGTTGTAGGTGCCCGCCCCGAGGAAGCTCAGGCGCTCCTCGGTGGTGCGGTTCTGCGCGAGGATCCCGCGCACGTGGCGGGCGAGGTCCTGCTCGGCCGGCAGCGGCGCCGGCACGTCCAGCGCACGGCGCAGGCGCAGCTCCTCCGGCACGTCGGCGTAGAAGTCCTCGATCGAGGCGGCGCCGACGGCGGCGAGCATCTCGGCGTAGGTCTCCGGCGCCGTGTTCGGGATGTACGGATGCACGAACGTCTGCGTCATGCCAACTCCTTCGACGGGGTGGCCTGGGTGGGCCGGGGGTTATGGGCGAGGGTGAGGAAAGGGATGCGGTCGGTGCTCGGCGAGGCGATGACGGCGACGCCGTAGGCGCCCAGCGCGAGCTCTCCCGCGGCCTTGGATCCGGTGAGCAGATCCCGGCCGGAGATGGGCAGCCGGAAGGTCACGGGTTCGGCCGCGTGGTTCAGGAGGAAGGTGTAGTCGGTCGTCCCGTCCGAGCGCGTGACGGCCTCAGCGGCGACCGAGACCTCGTCGCGCGCGGGCAGACCCGCCGTGCGGACGATGTCGCGGAACACCGCGACCAGCCCCTCGGGCTGCAGCATCGCACTGACGTACCAGGCGGATCCCGCGGCGTGCGCGCGCCGGGTGACGGCGGGGCGACCGGCGAGCTCCCCGCTGGAGTACGCCCCGCGGATCTCGACATCGGGGTCGGCTTCGATCCACTCGCCCCAGTGCGGCACCGCGAGCTCGTCGCCGCCGTAGGAGAGGTGCTCCACGACGCCGTCCGCGATCGGCCACTGCTCGTCGACCTCGATGCCGAGCAGGTCGCGGAGCGGCCCTGGTGCACCGCCGTCGTGCACCTTCTCCGTGCTGTCCACGACGCCGGAGAACGGGCCGACCACGAGGGTTCCGCCGCGAGCGACGAAGGCGCGCAGCGCCGCCGTCTGCGACTCCTCGAGGATGTACAGGTTCGGCGCCACGATCACGTCGTAGCGGTCGAACGGGGTCCCGCTCGCCTCGCCGCCCACGCGCACGGCGTCGACCGCGTGGCCCAGCGTGTAGAGGGCGCGGTGCCAGGCACGGGCCTGCTGCGCCCACTGCAGCCGCTGCGAGGGCAGCGACTCGGCGGCGCTGGATCCCCACCACGAGTCCCAGTCCACGACCAGGCCCACGCGCGAGCGGACCCGGGTGCCGCGCACGGGTTCGAGCTTCTTCAGCTCGAGTCCCAGCGCCTTGGTCTCCTGGAAGCTGCGCGAACGCTCGCCGCGATGGCCGAGCATCGACGAGTGGAACTTCTCCTGGCCGTACTTGGCCTGGCGCCACTGGAAGAACATGACGGCGTCGGATCCGTGCGCCACGGCCTGCAGGCTCTCCACCCGGATCCTGCCGGGCGCCTTCGGCACGTTCACGTCGCGCCAGCTGGTCGCGCTCGCCGAGGACTCCAGGAGCAGCCAGGGGCGCCCGCCCTTGAGCGCGCGCATGAGCCCGTAGTTGAGCGCGGCGCCTACGTGCGAGGTCGGATCCATCGGATCCGGATACGCGTCGTCGGTCACCACGTCCTCGCGCTCGGCGAAGCGCCAGTAGTCGAGGTCGCGGAACATGCTCATGAAGTTCGTGGTCACGGCGATGTCGGGGGTGACCTCGCGCAGCACGTCGATCTCGACCTGGAAGAGCTCGAGCATCGCGTCCGAGGAGAACCGCTCGAAGTCGAGCAGCTTGGTGGGGTTGATCGGCCCCGGCGCCTTCTTCGGCGTCTCGATGTGCTCCCACGACGTGTAGCGCTGACCCCAGACGTTGACGCCCCATGCCTCGTTGAGCCCGTCGAGGTCGCCGTAGCGGTCCTGCAGCCAGCGGCGGAAGTGCCGCGCCGACTCCGGGCACCAGCAGCGCGAGACGTGGTCGCCGTACTCGTTCGAGATGTGCCACATCGCGAGGCCGGGGTGCTCGCCGTAGCGCTCGGCGATCGCGCGGGTCATGCGTGCGACGTTCTCGCGCCAGATCGGCGAGGACGGGCAGTACGTCTGCCGGGAGCCGAACTCCAGGCGGTGGCCATCGGAGTCCCACGGCGCCATCTCGGGGTGCGCCCGCAGCAGCCAGGACGGCGGAGTGGCCGTCGCCGTGGCGAGGTCGATGCGGATGCCCGCTTCGTGCAGCAGCTCCACGATCCGATCCAGCCAGCTCCAGTCATAGACGCCGGGCTCCGGCTCGAGCTGCGGCCAGCTGAAGATCGGCAGACTCACCATGTTGACGCCCGCGTCGAGCATCAGCCGGATGTCCTCGCGCCATACGTCCTCGGACCACTGGTCGGGGTTGTAGTCGCCGCCGAACGCCAGGGCGTCGATGCGGACCTCGCGGATCCGCTCGTCGTCGAGATGCTGGGCCACGAAGGCTCCTCCCTGAGTCTTTTCGTGCACGTTCCGTGCGGATGACGACGATTCCCGCCGTCAGGTGTATTTTGTATACATAACACTATGGCGGGATCATGATCACGTCAACAGCCCGAGCCTTGAGCACTGTCGCTAAGGTTCCACTGGAGGGGAAAGATGGCCATCGAACGCAAGAACCTCCGTTCACAGGTGCGCGAGGAGCTTCTCGCGCGCATGCGCACGGGGAACGTCCGGCCCGGCGAGGGCATCAACGAGGTGCAGCTCGCCGCCGAGCTCGGCGTCAGCCGCACTCCGCTGCGCGAGGCACTGATCGCCCTCGAGTCCGAGGGGCAGATCTCCAGCGAGAACGGCAAGGGCTTCCGCTTCGTGCCGCTCAGCGCCGGCGAGTTCGAGGACCTGGCGCCCGTCATGGCGACCCTGGAGAGCCTCGCGCTCGAGCTCAGCCCTGTCGACGAGCTGAAGGCCGTGGGCGCGCGGCTCGTCGAGCTCGCCGAGGCGTTCACGGACGAGCACGTCGAGCACTCCCTCGTGATGACGAAGGACGACGAGTGGCACACCGTCATGCTGTCGGCCTGCCCGAACCGGCGACTGCTCGACGTGATCGAGAGCGTGCGGGGATCCTTCCACCGCTACGAGGCCCTCCTCGTCGCCGAGGATGTGAAGATCGACCGCGTCGCCGCGGAGCACGCCGCGATCGCCCGCGCCCTCGCGGCCGGCGACGTGCCGACCGCGATCGAGGCGCTCAAGGTCAACTGGCTGCACGGCATGCGCCGGATCCTCGACAACTCGTCAAGCGCGTACTTCTCGGCCTGAGCCCTGCTCGGGCGCCGCGCACGCCTGCACGATCCGGGAACGGATGCACGACGGATCCTGCGATCGGGTCGTGCATCCGTGACCGGGTCCTGCAAACGGCACGCAGGCGCGGATCCGCCGTCACCCCTTGACGGCTCCGCCGAGCAGGCCCGCCACGAACTGCTTCTGGAACACCAGGAACAGCACGAAGAGCGGAAGCGTCGCGAGCAGGGATCCGAGCATCAGCCCGGAGTAGTCGACGCGGCTGAGACCGATCATCGTGTTGAGCGCGACGGGGACCGTGTACCTGTCCTCGGTGTTGAGCATGAGCAGCGGCCAGATGAACGAGTTCCACTGGCTGATGAACGTGTAGATCACGAGCGCCGCGATCTGCGGGCGGGCGACCGGGAGCACGATCCGGTAGAACGTGCGCAGCTCGCTCGCGCCGTCGATCCGCGCCGCCTCGATGAGCGTCACAGGGAAGTCCAGGAATCCCTGCCGCATGAGGAAGATGCCGAACGCGTTCGCGAGGAACGGCACGATGAGCGCCTGGTAGGTGTCGATCCATCCGGCGCTCGCCATCATCTGGAACAGCGGCACCAGCAGCACCTGCATCGGGATCATCATCGTGACGAGGATCACGCCCAGCAGCACGCCGCGGCCGCGGAACCGGTAGGTGGCGAGGCCGTAGCCGCACATGATGCTGATCAGCGAGCTGAACAGCGTGTAGACCACGGCGACGCCCACACTGTTGAGCATCACCTGGCCGAAGCCGATGCTCTCCTGCAGGCGGCCGAGGTTCTGCCAGAACTCGCCCCCGGGCAGGAGCGGCAGCGGCGTGACGAACAGGTCGCTGGTCTTGTGCGTGGACGCGATCACCATCCACAGGAACGGGACGAGCGCGAGGACGCTCGCCACGACCATGACCGCATAGACCGGAGCCCGCAGCACGACCCGGCGCACGAGCGGCTCCCCGGATCGGGTCGAGGGCTGCCCGCTGCGCCGGCCCCGGCCGGTCGTGATCAGCTGGGTCGTCATGGCTTCTCCCTCATGATGCGGAACTGGATCACGGCGATGATCCCGGTGAGGATCACGAGCATCCAGGCGATCGCGCTGGCGTAGCCGAAGTCGAACTGCTGGAAGCCGATCTTGTACAGGTAGAGCACGGGCGTCAGGGTCGCGTTGTTCGGACCGCCCCCGGTGAGGATGAAGTTCTCGTCGAAGAGCTGCAACGCGCCGATCGTCGACGTCACGCTGGTGAAGATCAGCACGGGCCGCAGCTGCGGGACGACGATGTGCCGGAAGATCTGCCAGCGCCCTGCGCCGTCGATGCGCGCGGCCTCATAGAGCTCGGGCGGGATCGCCTGGAGTCCCGCGAGGATGATGACCATGTTGTAGCCGGTCCAGCGCCAGGTGATCGAGGCGATCACGGCCACCCGCGCCCACCATTCGTTGTTCAGCCAGTCGATGGGCCCCGCGCCGAACAGCGCGAGGAACTGGTTCAGCAGGCCGCCGTCCGTCGTCATGATCACTCGGAACACGACCGAGTAGGCCACGAGCGTCGTGATGGCGGGCAGGAAGGTGAGCAGGCGGAACCCCGCCCGGAAGCGCAGCCACGCCTGGTTCAGCAGGTACGCGAGACCGACCGCGAGCGCCATCATGATCGGCACCTGCACGACGAGGATGAGCAGCGCGTTGCCGAGACTCTTGAGCACGAGCGGATCCCGGAACATCCGCGCGTACTGCTCGAACCCGACGAAGGTGCTCACGCCGCCCGAGGTGCGGAAGAGGCTCTGCAGCAACGACACCGCGAGCGGGTATGCGAAGAACAGGGCGAGCAGCGCGGCCGCGGGCAGCGCGAACCACATCCCAGGACGCTGCATGCGCGCGGCGAGACGACGACCCGTGCGGCGGGAGCCGCGACGACTCTCGTCGCGGCTCCCCTCCGCCGGAGGACGCCGCACAGTGGCGACCGTCACGTCAGCCCGCGATCTTGCGGCCGGTCGAGTTCGCGATCTGGGCGGCCGCGTCGTCCAGCGCCTTCTTCGGATCCTCGCCGTTCAGCACCGCGGCGCCGACGGCGTTCGTCACGGCGTCGCTCGCGACCGACTGGTCCGAGGTGAAGGTGATGGAGGGGATCTTCGGCGTCAGCCCGGCGAAGGTCTGGAACACCTTCTGTCCGCCGAAGTAGTCGCTCGGCTGCTCGAAGAAGTCGGCCTTGAGCGCCGGCAGGTAGGCCGGGAAGAGCCCTTCCTTCTGCATCATGCTCGACTGGTTGGCGCTGTTCGCCAGCACGTAGGCCATGAAGTCGGCGGCGAGCTGCGGGTTCTTCGCCTGTGCGGGGATCGCGAGACCGGATCCGCCGTTGTTCGACGTGGGCGCGCTGCTGCCGTCGAAGACGGGGAGGTCCCTCACGGCGTACTTCCCGCTCAGCTCCGGGGCCTCGCCCTCGAGCGTCCCGATCCACCACACGGCCTCGGGCGTGACGGCGGAGTCGCCGTCCTTCGCGCTCGTGACGCTCGCGTCCCAGCCCTTGGCGTTCTTGATGAGCCCCTTCTGCTGCATGGTCTGCAGCAGGGTGAGCGCCCGCACGGCGTCGGGCGAGTTCACCGTGATGTCGCCCTTCTCGTCGAAGTATCCCGCACCCTGCTGCTGGAGGTACATCGAGAGGGATCCGCCCGAGGAGAGATCCGCGGTGAGCAGCGTGTGCCCGGTCGCGGCCTTGATCTTCTCCCCCGCCGCGACGAGGTCGTCCCAGGTCTTCACGGCGGAGGCGTCGACCCCCGCGGCCTGGAAGTAGTCCGTGCGGTAGTACAGGCCGACGGTGCCGGAGTCCCACGGCGCCATGCGCAGCGCGCCGTCCTTGCCGGTGCCGGTCGCCCACTTGAACGGGTCGAAGTCGGCCTTCTTGTCGCCGAGCACGGGCGAGAGGTCGGTGAAGCCCTTCGGGAACTGCGTGAGATAGCTCTGGTTGTGATCCGTCTCGAGCGTGATCATGTCGGGAAGCCCGGTGCCGGCCTGCAGGCCGACCGAGATCTTGTCGTAGGCGTTGTCGTAGCCGATGTCGACGACCTTGATCGTGGTGCCCTTGTGCGCCTTCTCGTAGTCGGCGCCGAGCCGCTTGAGCGCGGTCGCCGCGACGTCCCACGACCAGATGGTGATCGTGCCGGTGGCCGCCCCATCCGCCTTCAACGCCTCACCGCTCGTCGGCGCCCCGCCGCCGAACGCGCACCCGGACAGGGCGATGGTCGCCACCGCTCCCATCGCCAGCGCGAGCATGCCGCGTCGCTTCATCATGACCTCCTCGTCAGAATTGGATATTGCATACAGTACACGCGTGGTTACGCAAACACCAGGGTTGTCGAGGCCGGCTCCACGGCCGCCCGCACCGACGCCGCAAGACGCCGAGACCCCCACAGAGAGTCGAGGCCCCCTCCTGATTGCGTACCTGGGAGGGGGCGTCGACTCTCTGTGGGGGTCTCGCGCGTCAGCGGCTGAGTTCGACCGCCAGATCGATGAACAGCGCCGCCGACCAGCCGAAGGCCGTCGTCGCGCGCTCGGCCTTCCGGCCCGTGAGCGGGTTGAAGTACTCCTGCGGGCCGCCGCCGTGGATCACCAGGCGCACGGTCTGCTCGCGCAGCGCCCTGGCGCGCTCCGGGTGGCCGGCGGCGTCCAGGCCCTCCGCGATGAGCGCGCTGGTGTTGATCCAGATCGGACCGCGCCACATCCTCTCCGGGGAGAAGTCCGGATCCGCTGCCGACACGGTCGGAAGCCCCCACTCCAGGGCGTACCGTCGCGGGTCGTCGATCGCTTCGAGAAGGGCGGTCCGGGCGTCCTCGGGGAGCCCCTCGATGCGCAGCGGCATGAGCCCCACCACGGTGTCGCTGGCGATGCGGCTCCCGCCCGGGCCGCGGGCGAGGAAGCGCCGCTCGGCCGGATCCCACAGCCGCTCCAGGAGGAGCTCCGTGGTGCGCTCGGCACGGGCGAGGTGCGGCGCGACGGGGCGCTCCGGCAGATAGCGCGCGGCGAGCGCGGCGATCTCGCGGTCCTGCTGCACGAGGTAGGCCGCCAGATCGGGGGACGTCGTGGGGATCGGCCCGTCGAACACCGGGCTGTCGTCGAGCCCGGAGGAGTACGGATGGCCGTACTCCGGAAGCCCGTCACCGTCGAGATCGGATCCGTGCCGCTCCGGTCCCGCGAACCACCAGTCCTGGGAGCGGATCACCCGCTCGAGCTGTATCGCGGCCCACTCCGGCGCATCCTCGATCTCGAGCACCTTGCGCAGCGCCCAAGCGGCGAGCGGAGGCTTGCTGAGCGGCACGGGAGCGTCCGGGTCCGCGACCTGCGATCCCGCGCGACGCAGCGTCGCGCGGTCGGACTCCGGCAGGTCGTCGCTCGTGGCGAGCACGCCCTGCTCGTGCACGACATCGGGCAGCTGACCGTTCTCGCTCGGGAACCGGAATGCGAGCTCGAGCTGCTCCCTGGCGAGCTCGGGGTCGCCGTGACGCACACCGACCGCGATGAAGTAGGCGTCCCACTGCCAGAGGCCGACGTAGCCGATCTTCGACGGCACGATCGCCCGCGCGCCCTCGAGCGCGGGAAGCTCCACGATGTTCGCGCCGAGCACCCACCAGCAGAACGCGGCCATGTCCTGCAGGTCCTCGCGGACGTGCGGGCAGCGGGCGAACCACTCCGCCCACAGCGCCCGCAGCGCCTCCTCGGCCGCGTCGTGGGCGCCGCCGCCCTGGACGGAGATCGCGACGCTCCGATCGGCGGCGACGTCGATGCGGATCCCGGATCCGATCCCCTGCCGGGCCGCGCCGCCGTCCGGACGCACGAGGCGCACGGAGGCCGCGGGGTCGCCGCCAATGCTGAGCGTGCGCAGTCCGTCGAACGTGAGCGTCACGGCGCCGAACGAGATCCGGTGCGGCTGCACGTCGACGATCGGGAGGATCCGGCCGGACGCGTCGTGCACGACGAGCGCGTCCAGCACGCGGCACTCGTCGAGGCCCCGCTCGTACTCGGACGTGTGCACCCGCACGCCGTCGCCCTCGCGGAACACGAGCAGGCGCGAGCGCGGCATCGTGAACGGCGCGGTGACCAGGTCGAGACGCCGCCCCGCGGCGAGCGCGAGCTCCGCGGCGGACACGGCCTCGCGAGCCGCGATGGGATCCGTCACGTCAGCGCCCTCCGAGACCCGAGGCGGCCATGCTGTTCAGGATCCGCCGCTGCCCGATCACGAACACGATCAGCATCGGCACGGTCGAGATCGCCGAGGCGGCCATCACCAGCCCGTAGTTCACCGAGCCGAACTGTCCCTGGAAGGACTGCAGCAGCAGCGGCACGGTGAACAGGTCCGGCGTGTTCAGCAGCACGAGGGGGAACAGGAAGGAGTTCCAGACGTCGAGCGCGACGATGATGCTGAGCGCGGCGAGGCCCGGCTTCAGGTTCGGCAGGATCACCTGGAAGAACGTGCGGATCCGGCCCGCCCCGTCCACGAGCGCGGCCTCCTCGAGCTCCCGCGGCAGCGACAGCACGAACTGGCGCATGAGGAAGACGGCGAAGGGGTTCGCGATCATCCCGGGGATGATCAGCGCGAGGTGGGAATCCACCCATCCCAGCTGCGACATCAGCAGGTAGAACGGGATCAGCGTGACCTGCTTGGGGATCATCTGGGTGGCGAGGAAGACGATGAAGAGCACCTTCGACCCGCGGAAGCGGATCCGCGCGAACGCGTAGCCGGCCATCGAGGCGGTGATGAGCGTGCCCACGACGACCAGCACCGCGATGTAGGCGCTGTTCAGGTAGGCCTGCGCGAAGGGCACCGCGTTCCACGCCTGGACGTAGTTGTCGAACGTCCACGGGCTCGGCAGCACCGAGAGCGGGTTCTTCAGCAGCTGCGGCAGCGTCTTGAACGAGGTCAGCAGCATCCAGATGAACGGGAACACCATCGCGAGGCCTGCGACGACCAGCACGACGTGCAGAATCGTCGCGGACAGGCGACGGCGCCCCTTGCCGGCGACGCGCGGACGGATCCGCCGGCCGGGTGCGACGAGGGCGATCGTGGAATCGGTGGCGGGCGCGTGGCCGCCGGTCGTGATGCGCGTGGTGTCGACGCTCATGCGGGGTCATCCTCGTAGTGGACGAACTTCTTCTGCGCGGCGAACTGGATCCCCGTGATGACGAGGGTCAGCAGCAGCAGGATGATGCTCGCGGCCGATGAGAGGCCGAAGTTGAACTGCTTCATGCCGAGGTCGTAGATGTGGTAGACGATCGTCCGCGTCGCGTTGTCCGGCCCGGCGTTCTTGACCAGGACGTAGACCGTGTCGAAGGTCTGCAGCGATGAGATGAAGGCGATCACCGAGGAGAAGAAGACGATCGGCGACAGCAGCGGGAGCCGGATCGCGGTGAACAGCCGCCAGGCGCCCGCGCCGTCGATCCGGGCGGCCTCGATCACCGACGGCGAGATGTTCTGCAGGCCCGCGAGGAAGATGATGACGTTGAGGCCCAGGGACGACCAGATCGTCACGATGCACACGGCGATCAGGGCGAGCCGCGGATCCTGCAACCAGTCCGGCGGTGCGACCCCGAAGACCTTCGAGATCGCCGAGGACAGCACTCCGTCCGCGCGGAACATCTGCTGCCACATCATCGCGACGGCCACGGTCGACGTGACCACCGGCGCGAAGAAGAGCACCAGATAGAGCGTGCGGGTCTTCAGCTTCTCGAGCGCGACCGCGATGATCACGGCCAGGGCGAGCCCGATCGGCACCGTGATGATCGCGATGAGGAGCGTGTTCAGGATCGCGCGGCCGAAGAGGGGATCCGTGAGCTCCGTGCCGAAGTTCTCGAAGCCCACCCAGCTGAGGTCGGTCAGGCCGTCCCAGTGCGCGAAGGCGAGCACGAGGCTCGCGAGGAACGGCACGACCACGAAGAGCCCCATGCCCACCAGCTGCGGGCCCACGAACGCGTAGCCCCAGCGTCGATCCCGGCGCCGCCAGGCGGCCTCGCGCCGCCACTCGGGCGCCGTCGTCGACGGCGCCCGAGTGCTGACAGCCTGCGTGCTCATCGTCACTTGCCGTCCTGGACCAGCTTGCCGACGGCGTCGAGCGTGGCCTGGGCGTCCTGCTTGCCCTGGTAGAGCGCGAGGAACTGGTCGCCGATGCCGCCGCGGATGCCGGGCAGGCGCGCCTCGGTCGGGTAGTTGACGAAGCCGATGTCACGCATGTCGAGGAACGTCTGCGCGTGCGCGGGGTAGCCGTCCAGCACGACCTTGTCCGCACCCTTGATCGACGGAACCGCGTTTCCGCCGCCCTGCAGGCGGAGGGTCTGCCCCTCGGCGGAGAGGAACTCGGTCCAGAACGTGAACGCCGCGTCCTTGACCTTGGTGCTCTTGTTGATCGCGAGGAAGGAGGTGGCGACGCCGGTGGGCGCGGCCTTGCCGTCGGGCGTCGGCCACGGGGCGATGTCGTAGGAGTCCTTGGATCCGGCCGCCTCGACGGTCCCGATCGTGTAGCGGCCCTGGACGAAGAAGCCGGCCTTGTGCGAGACGAAGAGGCTGTCGGCGCCCGCACCGTCGGGCAGGGTGTCGGCGACGAGGAACGTCTTGTCCTGGAACAGGGATCCGAGCTGGTCCAGCGCCTTGACGGCGCCCGCGTCCTTGTTCGCGACGAACTTCCCGCTCTTGTCGTAGGGCGCGGAGACGCCCTGCGAGCTCAGCCAGCTCCACTGCGTGGACCAGTAGTTCCAGAACATCGTGCCGGTGAGCCCCGCGTCGCGGAGCTTCTTGTTCATGTCGAGGAACGCGCTCGTGGTCCACTTGCCCTCGCCGGCGAGGGTCGCCGGGTCCTCGGTGATGCCCGCGGCCTTGAGCGCCTCCTTGTCGTACCAGAACACGTCGGGGTTCGAGTCGTTCGGGGCGGCGTAGATCTCGCCGTCCTTCTCCGCCGCACCGAACAGGCCCGGCGAGAAGTCGTCGACCTTGCTCTGGCTCTGCGATCCGTTCATGAGGTTCTTGAGCGGCATCAGTCGGTTGGACCCGACGAACTGCCCGATCATGTCGTCGCCGACGTAGAAGACGTCGGGCGCCGTGTTGCTGGTCAGCTGTGCGAGAAGCTTGGAGTGGTAGTCGTCGTAGCCGGCGACGGGCTGCAGCTTGACCGTGATGTCGGGGTGCCGCTTCATGAATTCCTTGTCGAAGTCCTGATAGCGCTTGAGCTCGTCGGCGCTGCCCCAGGTCGACCAGACCACGGTGGACTTGCCGCCGGCTGCGCTGCCGCCGCCGGAGGCGCCGCCGCTGCACGCGGCGAGGCCGAGCATCAGCGCACCGGCGGAGACCGCGGCGAGAGTGCGCAGGAGTCGAGGGTTCGTGCGGGGCATGACGCCACCTCTTTCGTCGTTGAAGGGCCCTTCGGGAGTGCGGGACGCACTCAGTATTATGTATACAGAGCGCGATCCTGTCAACGAGGCGAGGTCGGCGGACGGAGTGCACGGGTCGGGCTCGCTGAGCCACATGCCGGCTCCCCCACCCCTGCCGCGTGACTGCACGGCTTGCCGTCGAACGCACGACGTGTTTGCGTCAGGAACCCGTGCGCTCGGCAGGAACCCGTGCACTGGCCGGATCCGCCCGGCAGGAACCCGTGCACCCGGCAGGATCCCGTGCACCCGCGACCCGACCACGGCAGGATCCCGTGCGCTCGCGGCCCGCCGCAGCTCGGCGAGGTCCGGCCGGTGCGCCGGGGGCATACGCTCGAGGGGTGAGCCTGCTCGTCACCGTTCCCACCGCCGAACTCGCCGCCGACATCGCCGCCCAGGGCCCGCTGCCCGACGGCGTGGAGGTGCAGGTCTGGGACATGGCCGTGCCCGCGCCCGCATCGCGGATCGACATCGTCGTGCCGTCGTACCTCGGACGGCAGCGCTTCTCGGCCCTGGACGGCGTCGAGGTGGGTCTCGTGCAGGGGCAGATGATCGGCTACGAGGCCGTGATCGACCGCGTGCCCGCGGGGGTGCCGTTCGCGAACGCCGCCAGCGTGCACGAGCCGGCCACCGCGGAGCTCGCCCTCGCACTGACCCTCGCGGCGCAGCGCCAGCTGCCGCGATTCGTGCGCGCGCAGGATGCGGGCGTGTGGGACCGGGCGTTCACGTCGAGCCTCGCGGACCGGCGCGTGCTGCTGGTCGGCATCGGCGGCGTCGGCAAGGCCGTGGCCCGCCGACTCGCCGGCTTCGAGACCACGATCACCGCGGTCGCCCAGACCGCCCGCACCGAGACGATCGACGGCGTCGGCGAGATCGCCGTGCACGCGCTCGCCGACCTGCCCGACCTCCTGCCCGATGCGGAGATCGTCATCCTGTCGCTGCCCGGCGGATCCGCCACGCACCGGCTCTTCGACGCGGCCATGCTCGCGCGCATGGCGGACGGCGCGCTGCTCGTCAACGTCGGCCGTGGCACGCTCGTCGACACGGACGCGCTGGTCGCCGAGAACGGCCGGATCCGCGCCGCCCTCGACGTCATGGATCCGGAGCCGCTGCCGGCGGGCCACCCGCTGTGGACCGCCCCCGGCGTGCTGTTCACCCCGCACGTCGGCGGCGCCTCGACCGCCATGAGCCCGCGCATCGCCGCGCTCGTGCGGACCCAGATCGACCGTCTGCTCGCGGGCCAGGAGCCGGTGAACCTCATCCCGCGCTGAGGCCGGCCCGAGGTCGTCGAGCGAACACGCGCGGAGCGCGAGCGAGAGGAAACGTCAGGCCCCGCGAGATCGCCGCGTTTCGTCTCGATCGCCTCCGGCCGGTCCCTGAGCCTGTCGAGGGGCGCTCAACGACCGGGCCGCCCCGCTCGAACCGATTCGATCCCTGCGTTTCCGGGATCCGGCGGCGTCCCGGTACCCTGATCGCATGGCCGAGATCGAGCAGCAGTCCGCCCCCGGATCCGAGTGGTGGCGCACCGCCGTCATCTACCAGATCTACCCCCGCTCCTTCGCCGACGCGAACGGCGACGGCATCGGCGACCTGCCGGGCATCACCTCCCGTCTCGACGCGCTGCAGGAGCTCGGCGTCGACGCGATCTGGCTGAGCCCGTTCATGCCCAGCCCGCAGAAGGACGCGGGCTACGACGTCTCCGACTACCGCGGCGTCGATGCGCTGTTCGGCACCCTCGACGACTTCGACGCGATGCTCGCCGCCGCGCATGACCGCAGCATCCGCGTGATCGTCGACCTGGTGCCCAACCACTCCTCCGACCAGCACCGCTGGTTCCAGGAGGCGCTGAAGGCCGCCCCCGGCAGCCCGGAGCGCGCGCGGTACATCTTCCGCGACGGCAAGGGCGAGCACGGCGAGCTGCCGCCGAACAACTGGCAGAGCGTGTTCGGCGGCGGCATGTGGACGCGGATCACGGAGCCCGACGGCGCACCCGGCCAGTGGTACCTGCACATCTTCGACCCGAGCCAGCCCGACTTCGACTGGACGAACGAAGAGGTGCGCGAGGAGTTCCGCGGCGTGCTGCGCTTCTGGCTCGACCGCGGCGTCGACGGCTTCCGGGTGGACGTCGCCCACGGCATGATCAAGAAGGCCGGGCTGCCTGACTACACGCCCGACCACGGTGCGGACTCGATGGGCGGCGACCAGGAGGACGTGCCGTACTGGGGTCAGCCCGGCGTGCACGAGATCTACCGCGACTGGCATGACGTGCTCGCCGCATACGACGGCGACCGCGCCCTGTGCGCCGAGGCGTGGCTGCCCACGCTGGACCAGATCGCGCTGTGGGTGCGCCCCGACGAGATGAACCAGGCGTTCAACTTCAACTACCTCATGACGCCGTGGAACGCGGAGGAGCTGCGCGCGGTGATCCGCAACTCCCTCGACGCGTTCGGGGCCGTCGGGGCGCCCAGCACCTGGGTGCTCTCCAACCACGACGTCGTGCGGCACGCCTCGCGCCTGGCCCTCACGTGGGACAACCCGCAGGGCGACGGCATCGGCCCGCGGGACGAGCCCAAGCCCGACCGCGCGCTCGGGCTCGCGCGCGCCCGCGCCGCGACCACGGTGATGCTCTCGCTGCCCGGATCCGCCTACCTGTACCAGGGCGAGGAGCTGGGACTGCCGGAGGCGATGGAGATCCCGGACGAGTACCGGCAGGATCCCACCTGGTTCCGCACGAACGGCGAGCGCTACGGACGCGACGGCTGCCGCGTGCCGCTGCCGTGGAGCGGCCCCGCGCCGTCCTACGGCTTCAACGACACCGGCGCCTCGTGGCTGCCGCAGCCCGCCGAATGGGCCGAGCACGCCCGCGCGCTCGAGGAGGGTGCGGACGGCTCCACCCTGGAGCTGTACAAGACGCTGCTGCGGCTGCGCAAGGAGCGCGGCCTCGGATCCGGATCGCTCGTCTGGGAGGACCTGGGATCCGACGCGGTCGCGTTCCGGCGCGGCGACCTGCACGTCGCGGCGAACCTCGGCGAGACGCCGCTGCCGCTCCCGGCGGGGGCCGCCGTCGTGGTGCACAGCGCCCCCGAGGCCGGGACCGTGCTGCCGGCGAACTCCGCCGCCTGGTACACGATCGACTGATACCCCTCAGGTCGTCGCACGGGGACGTGCGACGACCGGGACGAAACGCGGCGCCCTCGGAAGGACCGGCCCGGGCTCACGCCGGGTCGAGCGCCCCCACGGGCGGCTCGCCGGCGTCGACCGGCGCGATCGCCGTCGCGCGCCGCCGGTGCGCGACCGCGGTGACGAGCTGCACCCCGAGCGTCACCGCGAGCACCACGCCCGAGAGCAGCAGCAACTGGTCCGGCGCGGCACCCCCGGCGAGCGCGACACCGCCGAGCGCGCTGCCGAGCGCGCTGCCCAGCATCATGGCGCTGTTGTTGAGCGCGAGCACGAGGGCGGCGACCGCGGGCGGCACCATCGTGGCGAGCCGCGTCTGTGCCGCCACGCCGGATCCGCCGTTGAAGAAGGCGCACACCAGGAACCAGAGCAGTCCCGCCACGGCCCCGGCGATGCCGGGGAGCATGAGACCCGCCCAGCCGAGCAGGGCGGCGGCGAGCACGGTGGCGACGATGACCGTGAGCACGGCGACCGGGCCACGACGGTCGGTCACGCGCCCCGACACGATGTTGCCGGCGAGGCTCACGATGCCGTAGCCGAACAGGGCGCCGATGATCGGGTACCCCTCGCCGATGCGCGGACCCAGGATGAGCGTCGCGTAGGTGAAGCAGAAGTAGCTCGCGCACATGAGGCCCATCGGCACGAGCAGCACCGCCAGGATCGCCGGGCGCGTGAGCGGGCTCAGAGCCTCGCGCAGAGACAGCGGTGGCAGGCGCAGCGGGCGCACCTTCCACAGGATGCCGACGAGCGCCGCCGTGCCGACGCCCACCACGAGGAACAGCGGGATCCGCCAGTCCGCCTGTCCGATCACGAGTCCGACCGGGACGCCGAGCGCGGTCGCGAACAGGAAGCCGCCCATCACGAGCGACAGCGCCCTGCCGCGGTAGTGCTCGGGGGTGCGCGCGATCACGTAAGAGCCGATCACGGCGTTCAGCAGTGCCCCGCCGAGGGCGGACACCACCCGGCCGCTCATCGCCCAGAAGTAGGTGGGCGCGAGGCCCACCATGAGGTTGCCGAGCACGAAGACGCCGAGGGCCAGCACGATCGTCGACTTGCGCTCCCAGCGCCCGGTGAGGGCGCCGAGCACGGGACCTGCGATCGCGCCGGTCGCCGCGAACACGCTCATGAGCTGTCCGGCGGCGGCCGCGTCGACGTCCAGGTCCGTGGCGATCTGGGGCAGCAGCCCCGCCAGGACGTAGCCGTCGATCCCCATCGAGAAGGTCGCGACGGCGAGCCAGATCAGCGCTCCGGGCCGGAAGCCGGTGTCGTCAGCAGTCGTTCGCACCAGGTCATCCAACCAGAGCGGATCCGCTCCGCGCTCCCCTTTTGCGAGGATTCCGGACGAATCGTCGGACCCGCGGTCAGCCGACCACCTCGAAAGCCGCCGAGAGCAGCATCTCGTCGCGCGACGACGGCCCCACGAGCAGCTCGAACGCACCCGGCTCGACCCGGCGCACCCCGGCCGCATCGACGATCGTGCAGTCGGCGACCGGGAGGTCGAGCCGCACCCGGGCAGACTCCCCCGGCGCGAGCTCGACCTGGCGATACGCCTTGAGCTCCTTGTCGGTCCAGCTCGCGCTCGTGACGACGTCGCGGACGTACACCTGCACCGTCTCCCGCACGGGACGCGCGCCGCGGTTCGCCACCGTGACCTCGGCGACGATCGTGTCATCCGCGGCGAGCGCCGAGGACACGAGCGCCAGCGCCGAGTACTCCACCGTCGTGAACGACAGCCCGTCGCCGAACGCCCAGGCCGGAGCCTGCGTGAGGTCCGCGTAGCGGGTGCCGTGCTGGCCCCGGATCTGGTTGTAGTACGTCGGCTGCTGGCCGACGTGCCGCGCGAACGAGATCGGGAGGCGTCCCGACGGCTCGATCGCTCCCGTGATGAGCTCGGCGATCGCGCGCCCGCCCTGCATGCCGGGGTTGGCTGCCCAGATCACCGCAGAGGCCTTCGCCGCCGAGGCCGGGAGGACGAGCGGCTTGGAGGCGAGGAGCACGAGCACCACGGGCGTGCCGGACGCGATCAGGGCGTCGATGAGGGCGTTCTGGGCGCCGATGAGCTCCAGGGTCGCCGTCGATCGGCCCTCGCCGACGAGCTCGATCCTGTCCCCGACCACCGCGACCACGACGTCCGCCGCCTCGGCCGCGCTGACCGCCTCCGCGAGCAGCCGCGGATCCGAGGCGGCCGGCACCACGACCGGCTGCCGGGGCTGCCCGTCCGGGAAGGTCGCGCCGAGCGGATCGTCCTCGAGGGTGAGGATGTCGGCACCGTGCGCGTGCCGCACCGCGAGGCCCTCGACCGCGCGCAGGCCGTCGAGCACGGTCGTGATCATCTCGCGGGGCTGCCCGTCGAGCCAGCCGGCCTGGCCCGATCCGCCGGCCCAGTCGCCGAGCTGCGTCTGCGCGTCATCCGCGAGGGGTCCCACCACCGCGACGCGGACCGGATCCGTCTCCGCGAGCGGCGCGCCCCCACCCAGCGGCAGCACCCCGTCGTTCTCCAGCAGCACGATCGAACGCCGGGCCGCCTCGAGGTTGAGGGCGGAGTGCGCGGCGCTGCCCACCACGGCCTCCAGCCCGGGCGACGGAAGACGCGGATCCTCGAACAGGCCGAGGTCGAACTTCAGCGTGAGGATGCGGGCCACGGCGGCGTCGAACGCCTCCGGCCCGAGCATGCCCTGCTGCACGGCCTCGAGCGCACCCTCGTAGAAGTGCGGGGTGGTCATGACCATGTCGTTGCCCGCCGTGACCGCGGCCGCGGCGGCGTGCGCGTAGTCGGGCTGCACGCGCTGCTCCCAGACCATCCGGCCGACGTTGTCCCAGTCCGTGATGAGGGTTCCCGTGTAGCCCCACTCGCCGCGCAGCACGTCGCTGAGCAGCCAGTCGTTCACGGTGATCGGCACCCCGTCCGTGGTCTGGTAGCCGAGCATGAACGTGCGGCAGCCCTCGCGTGCGACCCGCTCGAAAGGCGGCAGGAACCAGCTGCGCAGCTTCCGGCGCGAGATGTCCGCCTCGCTCGCGTCCCGCCCGCCCTGGGTCTCGGAATAGCCGGCGAAGTGCTTCGCGGTCGCCAGGATCGCGGTCGGATCCTCGAGCCCCTCGCCCTGGTAGCCGCGCACCATCGCGCTCGCGAGCTCGCCGATGAGGAAGGGATCCTCGCCGAAGGTCTCGCTGATGCGTCCCCACCGCAGATCGCGCGCGATGCACAGCACGGGCGAGAACGTCCAGTGGATCCCGGTCGCGGCGACCTCCTCGGCCGTGGCGCGGGCGACGCGTTCGATCAGGGCCGGATCCCAGGTCGCGGCCAGGCCGAGCTGCGTCGGGTAGATCGTCGCCCCCGGCCAGAACGAGTGGCCGTGGATGCAGTCCTCGCCGACCAGCAGCGGGATGCGCAGGCGCGTCTCGGCGGTGAGCCGGTTCGCCTCCAGGATGCGCTCCGGCGAGGTGTGCAGGATCGAGCCGACGTGCCGCCGCCGCACGTGATCGTGCAGGTCGTCGCGCGCGTCGAGCTGCAGCATCTGGCCGACCTTCTCCTCCACCGTCATGCGGCCGAGGAGGTCGGCGACGCGCTCGGCGGTGCCGAGGCTCGGGTCGCGGAAGGGCAGGAGGTCGCTCATGCAGGGGTGCTCTCTGGATCGGCGGCCGCTCCGGCCGCGGTGGTCGACGCCGGGGAGGCGACGGTGCGCACCGTGGTCACGGCGGCGTTCTGGTCGATGCCGCGCTTCTTCAGGGCGCGGGCGCGCTCTCCGGCGGAGCGCAGGCGGGGGTTGACGTACTCGTCGATGCCGAAGTTGATGAGCGACAGCGCGACGCCCAGCAGGGCGATGCAGAGCCCGGCGGGGACGTACCACCACCAGTAGTCCGGGAACGCGTTGTTCTGCTGCGCCCAGAACAGGATCGTTCCCCAGTTCAGGTTCGACACGGGGATGACGCCGATGAACGCGAGCGTCGTGAGCCCGAGCACGGCGGCGGTCATGGTGCCGACGAAGCTCGATGCGATGATCGCCATCAGGTTGGGGAGCATCTCGACCAGGATGATCCGGTGCAGCGGTTCGCCGTTCGCGCGCGCGGCCTGGATGAAGTCGCGGTTGCGCAGCGACATCGTCTGCGCGCGCAGCACCCTCGCACCCCAGGCCCAGCCGGTCAGCCCCAGCACCGCGGCGATGATCCACAGCGGCGGATCCTGGAACTGCGAGGCGACGATGATGATGAGCGGCAGTGCCGGCAGCACCAGGAAGACGTTCGCGAGGGCCGACAGGGCCTCGCTCTTCCAGCCGCGCAGATACCCGGCCGTGACCCCGATGACGATCGCCACGACCGTCGCCATGATCGTCGCCAGGAAGCCGACGATGAGCACGCCGCGGGTGCCGTAGACGAGCTGGCTGAACACGTCCTCGCCGATGTGCGTCGTGCCCAGCAGGTGCTGGAGCGACGGCGCCTCGAGCGTCTGATCCAGGTGCTGCGCGGTCGGCGGATACGGGGCGATCCACGGCGCGAAGAGCGCGACGAGCACGAACACCCCGAGGATGATGAGCCCGGTCGCCGACTTGGGGTTGCCGAACATGGCGAGCGAGGCGCGCAGCTGCGACCGGAAGGTGCGCCGGGATGCGGATCCGGGGCCGGCGGTCAGCACGGCGACCGTCTCGGGCGAGCCCGCGCCGGCGGCAGGGACGATGAGTTCTTGCTTCGTGGCGGGAGCGTTCATGCTCAGCCCTCCGTCTGTCGGGTGCGCGGGTCGAGGATGGCGTAGACGATGTCGGCGATGATGTTCGCCACCAGCACCGCCATCACCAGGACCAGGAAGATGCCCTGCATCAAGGCGTAGTCCTTGGCGTTGGTCGCGTTGAGCAGGAGCAGGCCGATCCCGGGGTAGGAGAAGACCATCTCCATCACGATCGTGCCTCCCACGATGAAGCCCAGCGAGAGCGCGAAGCTCTGGATCTGCGGCAGCACCGCGTTGCGCGCGGCGTACTTCCAGAGCACCCGCCGGTTCGGCATGCCCTTCGCCTGGGCCACCGTGATGTAGTCCTCGTCGAGCACCGTGAGCATCATGTTGCGCATGCCGAGCACCCAGCCGCCCAGCGACGCGATCACGATCGTCAGCACGGGCAGCGCGGCGTGCGAGAGCACCTGGCCGATGAACTCGGCGTTCCACCCCGGATCCACCCCGACCTCGTAGGCGTGCCCAGCGGGGAACCAGCCCAGGGTCGAGGAGAAGAGCGCGATGAAGATGAGCCCGAACCAGAAGTACGGCACCGTGCCGAGGAAGGTGGTCACCGGCACGAGGGCGTCGAGCGCGCTGCCGCGCCGCCAGCCGATCACGGCGCCGACACTCGTGCCGACCGCGAAGGAGATCACCGTGGCGACGCCGACCAGGCCGAGGGTCCACGGCAGGGCGGAGGCGATCGCCTCGCTCACCGGCGCCATGCCGGTCGAGATCGAGACGCCGAGGTCTCCGCGCAGCAGCATCCCCCAGTAGTCGAGGTACTGCTGCCAGAGCGGCACCGAGGAGTCGAGTCCGAACATCAGGCGCAGGGCCTTCTCCGCAGCGGGCGTGAGCTGGCCCTGGCTGCGGGCCATGAACGAGTCGACCGCGTCGCCCTTCATCATGCGCGGGATGAAGAAGTTGATCGTGATGGCGGCCCACGCGGTGAACAGGTAGAACGCAGCACGGCTCAGGATGAACCGCCACGGCACACGGATCCCTCCGCGTTCGGCGCGGGTCGCGGTCGTGCCGACGAGCGTCGGGTCGACGGCGGGGGCGGTCGTCGGTTCGGCGCTCACAGCGCACCTCCTGCCACGGGCACCGCGGCTCTGCCGAAGTGCTTCTCGGGATCGGGCGACGCGGCGCGCAGCTCGCGGGTGTACGGATCCTGCGGGTTCAGGATCACGTCATCGGCGGGACCGCGTTCGACGACGCGGCCCTGGTTGAGCACCATGATCTCGTCGCTGAAGTGGCGGGCGGTCGCGAGGTCGTGCGTGATGTAGAGCACGCCCAGCCCCTCCTCCCGCTGCAGCTCGGCGAGGAGGTTCAGCACTCCGAGCCGGATCGACACGTCGAGCATCGAGACCGGCTCGTCGGCGATCAGCAGATCCGGACGGGAGGCGAGCGCCCGGGCGATCGCCACGCGCTGGCGCTGTCCGCCGGAGAGCTCGTGCGGACGACGGTCGATCACGGCGCCGGGCTCCAGCCGGACGCGATCGAGCAGGCGACGCACCTCGGCGTCGACATCCTTCCGCGGGACGATCCGGTCCAGCAGCAGCGGGCGCTCGATGTGGTGCCGGATCGAGTGGGACGGATTCAGCGACGCGAACGGATCCTGGAACACCATCCGCAGCCGTTGCCGGTAGCGGCGCAGACCCGCGCCCCTGCGCGGGATCGCCTCGCCGTCCAGCAGCACCTCGCCGTGCGTGGGCGCCTCGAGCTGGGTGAGGATCTTCGCGATCGTGGACTTGCCGCTCCCCGACTGCCCGACCAGGCCGATGGTCTGGCGCGCGCCGAGCGTGAAGCTCACGTCGTCGAGCGCCTTGATCCGGCCGGCTCCGCGGACGTTGTAGATCTTCGTGACGTTCTTGACCTCGAGCGTCGTCATCGCCGCACCATCCCTCTCTCCCCCGTGAGCCTCGGGAACGAGCTCAGGAGGGTCCGCGTGTACTCGTGCTGCGGATCGGTCCAGATCTGCTCGGCCGTGGCCAGCTCGACGATCTCCCCGGCGCGCATGATCGCGATGCGGTCGCTGATCTCCAGCAGCAGCGGCAGGTCATGGGTGATGAACACGACCGAGAAGCCGAACTCGCGGCGCAGCTGCGAGATCTGGCTGAGGATCTCGCGCTGCACCAGCACGTCCAGCGCGGTGGTCGGCTCGTCCATGACCATGAGCTGAGGCCGCAGCGCGAGCGCCATCGCGATCATCACGCGCTGACGCATCCCGCCGGAGAGCTCGTGCGGGTAGGAGCGCCGACGCTGCCCGCCCACCTTCACGATCTCCAGCAGCTCGACGACCGCGTCGCGGCGCTCCGCACGGCTCATCGCCGGCCGGTGCACCCGGAACACGTCGTCCAGCTGGGCGCCGATCGTGGCGACGGGGTTGAGCGCGTTCATCGCGCCCTGGAAGACCATCGAGATCCGATCCCAGCGGAACCGGCGCATCTGCTCGACGTCGAGCGCGTTGACGTCGACGTCCTCGCCGGAGGCGTCGTGGAAGGTGACGCTGCCGCTGGTGATGACGGCCGGCGGCTTGAGCAGTCGCTGCACGCCGTAGGCGAGGGTCGTCTTGCCGCAGCCGCTCTCGCCGGCCAGACCGACGATCTCGCCGCGGCCGATCTCGAGGGTGACGTTCTTGACCGCCGCGACGGGCGGATCCACGTCGTACACGACCGAGAAGTCGCGCACGGTGAGAAGGGTGTCTGTCATGAGGGCATGCTCCTGTCGCGGTCGTCGAGCGAGGCCGCGCACAGCGCGACGCTCGCCCGACGACCGAGAGGGTCGGACGATTACTTGCCCGCGGGCTTCAGCTTCAGCACGACCTGGACCGCGGAGGGCTGGGTCGGGTCGGCCGTGGCGTACTGCTCGTCCTCGCTCGGCCACCCGGTGTACTTCCGGGTGTTGTACTCGCCCAGCTGCGGGTGCGTGCCGATCGGGATCGCCGGCACGTCCTCCACGAAGATCTTCTGCAGCTTGTTCAGGGCATCCGTGCGGGTCGCGTCGTCCGATGCCTGTGCGTACTGCGCCAGGAGCGCGGTCGCCTCGGGGTTGTCGTAGCGCCCGAAGTTGTCGGAGACCTTGCCGCCGGCCGCCTGTTCCAGGTACGCGCCGTTCATGACGTCGTCGTAGATGTGCCAGGGGTTCGTGCCAGAGCCCGTCCAGTGCAGCGCGGCGTCGAAGTTGCCGGTCGCGACGTTGCTCAGCCAGGTGTCCGCATCGGGGGTGGCGACCTTCGCGTCGGCGCCCAGCGTGCTCTTGACCTGCGTGGCGACGAGCTGGATCCCCGTGACGTAGTCGTTCCAGCCCTGCGGATCCTGCAGCGTGAACGAGACGGGAGTGCCGGACGGATCGATCAGCGCGTCCTTGTTCCAGGTGTAGCCCGCGTCCGTCAGCACCTTCTTGGCGCCGTCGACGTCGATCGAGAAGGTCTTGCCCTTGTACTCGGGGGCGATGTACTGGTCGCCCGTCGGCTGCGGGATGCCCGTCACGCTCGTCAGCTCGGGCCCGGCGTTGCTGCGCGCCTTCTCGGCGTGCGCCTTGCGGTCGATGACCATGTTCACGGCCTTGCGGAACGCGGGGTCGTTGAACGGCGCCTTCGTCGTGTTCACCAGGATCATGTCGGGGCTCAGCACGTTGGCGGCCCAGAACACGTTGTGCTTCGGATCCTTGTCGACGTAGTTCTTCTGGTAGTCGGTGATGAAGATCTGCGCCCAGTCGGTCTCACCGTTCTGCAGGCCGCGGAGCAGTCCGGTGTTGTCGTTGTACTCGAGGTACTTGAGTTGCGGGACGGGCACGTCGCCGCCCCAGTAGTCCTTGCGGGAGGAGAGCACGACACCCTGCGAGGAGAAGCTCTTGATCGTGTAGGGACCGGTGCCGACGGCCTCCTTCACCGGGTCCTTGGTCGGGTCGGCGATGTCCTTCCACTGGTGCTCCGGGACGATCCCGACCTGCAGCACGTCGCCCTGCTTGACGAACTTCGACTCGCTGAAGCTCAGCACGACGTTGTCCGCGTCCTTCTTGATGTCGGCGAGCTTGAGCCCGCCGAGATCCAGTGCCGGGGTGTTCTTGATCAGCGTGTAGGTGAAGACGATGTCATCGGCGGTGAACGGCTTCCCGTCGCTCCACTTCACCCCGGCCCGCGGGGTGACGGTCAGTTGCGTGTAGTCGGCGTTCCACTCGACCTTCGAGGCGAGCCAGGGCGTGGTCTCGTTCTTCCCGACGGGGTTCACCATCGCGAGGGGTTCGTAGATCATGCGGTCGTAGCCGAGCGACATGCCGGATCCGGTGCTGATGAAGGGGTTGTTGATCTGGGTGGCCAGCACGGCGGCCCCGTCGGGCTTCGCGATCGTGAGCGAGCCGCCGCCCGATCCCGAGGCGCTGCCGCCGCCCGATGAACAGCCGGTCAGCGCCACTGCGCCGATCGCCGCGAACGCCGTCACCGCGATCAAGGTCTTCCTGAGCCTCATTGCTTCTCCTTCTGGTGGGGCACGGCCGTCGTGCGCCCATCTGGTGCGGGGTCCCGCTTCCTGGGGAATTTACTTACTAGCGGGAAAGTAAGTAAAGGTGAGGTTACCGATCAGTAAGCTGGATGACAAGCAGAGGAGGGGACACGAGATGGTCACGACCGCATCGAGCCGCGTGAAGTCGCGGCCGGAGACCGAGCGCAAGCGGACCGAGATCCTCAAGGCCGCGATCGAGATCTTCGGCGCCAAGGGATCCGCCAACGGCACCCTGGCCGACATCGCGGAGCAGGTCGGCATGACCCACGCCGGGGTGCTGCATCACTTCGGCTCGAAGCAGAAGCTGCTGCTCGAGGTGCTCGCCTACCGCGATGAGAGCGACGTCGCCGGACTCGCCGAGAAGCACATCCCCGACGGCCCCGCCCTCTTCCTCCACCTGGTCAAGACCGCGCTCGCGAATGAGCTGCGGCCGGGCATCGTGCAGGTCTACACCGTGCTCTCCAGCGAGTCGGTGACCGACGGCCATCCCGCGCGCGGGTTCTTCGAGCACCGGTACGCGAAGCTCCGCGAGGAGGTGTCCGCCGCCTTCCGGGAACTCTGCGCCCAGGAGGGCGTGACGGATACCGCGGCGATCTCGACCGCGTCCGCCTCGATCCTCGCCGTCATGGACGGCCTGCAGCTGCAGTGGCTGCTGGATCCCTCCGCCGTCGAGCTCGCCGAGGCCAGCTCGTTCGCGATACGGGCGATCGTGAACGGCGTGCTCCATCCGGGTCCTCCGCTCGAGACCTACGCTCCCCGCACGTCCGCCGCGTGACCGATCGCCCGACGGGTCCGCCGGAGCGCCGGATCCGCGTAGGCTCGGCGCTATGACGATCGACCTCGAAGCGCTCTTCATCGACCTGCACCGCAACCCCGAGCTCTCGTTCCAGGAGACGCGCACCGCCGCGATCGCCGCCGGGCACCTGCGCGACCTCGGGCTGGAGGTCACCGAGGGCGTGGGAAGGACCGGCGTGATCGGGGTGCTCGCGAACGGGGAGGGTCCCGTCGTGTGGGCGCGCGCCGACATGGACGCGCTGCCCGTGACCGAGCAGACGGGCCTGGACTACGCCAGCACCGCGACCGGCATCGACCCCGAGGGCCACGAGGTGGGCATCATGCACGCCTGCGGCCACGACATGCACGTGACCGCGATGATCGGCGCCGTCGAGGAGCTCGTCCGCACGAGGGACGACTGGTCCGGCACGCTCGTCGTCGTCATCCAGCCCGCCGAGGAGTACGGCGCCGGTGCCCGTGCGATGCTCGACGACGGCGTCCTGGACCGTTTCCCGCGCCCCGACGTCGTCATCGGCCAGCACGTCACGCCCTTCCCCGCCGGGATGATCGGCGTCCGCCCCGGCCCGCAGATGTCGGCCTCGGACGGCCTGCACGTCGTGCTGCACGGCCGCGGAGGGCACGGCTCCCGCCCGCACTCCACGATCGACCCCGTCGTCATGGCCGCCGCGACCGTCATGCGCCTGCAGACCGTGGTCTCGCGCGAGGTGGATCCGCACGACCTCGCCGTGGTCACCGTCGGCGCGATCCACGCCGGCACCAAGAACAACATCATCCCGGCCGAGGCCACGCTCGACCTCAGCCTGCGCTACCCCGACGAGGCTCTGCGCGAGAAGGTGCTGGAGAAGGTCGAGCGGGTCATCAAGGCCGAGGCGATGGCGTCCGGAGCCCTCGAGGATCCGACCATCGAGACGTTGCACACCCTGCCGGCGACGATCAACGACGCCTCGGCCACCGAGCGGGCCACGGCCGCGTTCCGGGCCGCCTTCGGCGACGCGAACGTCATCGACCCCGGCCTGTTCACCGGCAGCGAGGACGTGTCCTGGTTCGCCCGCGACGCCGGCGTCCCGCTCGTGTTCTGGTTCTGGGGCGGGATCGCCCCGGCCCGGTACGCGGCCGCCGTCGCGAACGACACGGTCGACAGCGAGATCGCCACGAACCACTCGCCGTTCTTCGCGGTCGAGATCCACCCGACGATCGAGATCGGCGTGCAGGCCCTGACGGTCGCCGCCCGCGAATTCCTGGACTGACACGCGCCCTGGTCCGGCCCGCCGCGCGACGATCTGCACAGGCCGGGACGATCGGCACACGGATCCACGTCATCACGTGTGCGAATCGTCGCGCCGTGTGCGGATCGTCGCACGACGAACGGCAAACCCCAGCCATTCTCATAGCCGGCTGATAGCACCCGGTGGAACGCTGAGCCCATTCCGAAGGGGTGGGCCATGACATCTCCGGCAGACCGATCGCAGACCGTTCCCGGCGCAGCGGGTGAGAGCGTGCTCCGCGTCGACGACCTCGTCGTGAAGTACGGATCCCGCACGGCGGTCGACGGGGTCGGCTTCGCGATCGCGCGCGGCGAGATCCTGGGCCTGCTCGGTCCGAACGGCGCCGGCAAGACGACGACGCTGAGCGTCATCGAGGGGCTGCGGCGTCCGGCGAGCGGATCCGTGACCGTCGACGGGATCGACGCGCTCCGCCATCCGATCGATGCCAGGGCCCGGCTGGGCGTGCAGCTGCAGAGCTCGGGATTCCAGCCCGAGCTGAGCATCGAACAGCTGCTGCGCCTGTACGCGGGGCTCTACGGCGTGCGGATGTCGCGCGCCGACGCCCGCGCCGCCCTGGATGACGCGGGGCTCGGGCAGGAGGCCTCCAAGCGGCTCAAGGGCCTCTCCGGCGGCCAGGGACAGCGCTTCTCCCTCCTCATCGCCACGCTCCACGATCCGCTCCTGCTGCTGCTCGACGAGCCGACGAGCGGGTTGGATCCGCAATCGCGGCGCAGCCTCTGGCAGCGCATCGAGGCCTCGCGCCGCCGCGGCGGCAGCATCCTGCTCACGACGCACTCGATGGAGGAGGCGCAGGCGGTGTGCGATCGCATCGTGATCATCGATCACGGCCGGATCGTCACGACGGGAAGCCCGGCCGAGCTCATCGCCACCCATCGGGAGGATCCGCGCGTGCTTGCGATCGCGCACGGCGAGCCGACCCTCGAAGACGTCTTCATCGCCCTGACGGGAAGTGATCTCCGTGACTGACACCGCCATCGCCCGTCCTCCGATCGGGCTGACTCTGCGCTCCCTGGTCGGCGCCGACCTGGCCGTGATCCTGCGCAGCCGGCAGACCCTGATCCTGAACCTCGCCGTGCCAATCATCATCCTGATCATCACGAACCAGGCCACGCACCGTGCCGGAAGCGCGATCGGCGCGGCCGGGCCGAGCCTGATGATCGCGATGGCGCTGACCTACGGCCTGCTCTCCTCGGCGCTCCTGGGCTACTCGATCACGGTCGCCCGCGACCGCGAAGCGGGCGTGTTCCAGCGGCTCCGCGTCACGCCGACGCCGACCTGGGCGATCATGCTGAGCCGGCTGATCGTGCAGTTCGCGGCCGCGATCGCGACGGCGATCGTCGTGATCGTCGTCGGCGGCATCATGCACGGCCTCAGCTACGACGCCGGCACCTATCTGCTCATCTTCGCCGTCGCGATCTACGGCGCCGCGATGTTCCTCGGGATCGGGCAGGCGGTCGTCGGGCTGATCCGCTCGTCCGGCGCGGTCAACGCGGTCGGGCGCGTGCTCTACATCGTGCTGATCCTGCTGGGCATCCTCGGCGTCTCCGGTGTGCTCGGCGACACCTTCACGAACATCGCGAAGTGGACGCCGGTCGGCGCCCTGATGACGCTGTTCACCGCGGTGCAGAGCACGGCGGCGTGGACGA
Organism: Microbacterium sp.; assembly: GCA_031277885.1. Classification (GTDB taxonomy): domain Bacteria; phylum Actinomycetota; class Actinomycetes; order Actinomycetales; family Microbacteriaceae; genus Microbacterium. The sequence goes on along the minus strand of JAITLM010000223.1, from coordinate 7,389 downwards.
GCGACGATGGCTGGGCCATCGTCGCGATCGGCGCCTACCTGGTCGTGTTCGCCGGGATCGGGATCCGCTGGTTCCAGTGGGAGGCGCGCTGAGCGGATCCGCGCTCGGTCGTCGCGGATCCGTCCTCAGACGTCGACGCGGACGGGCGGCAGCGCGGCGAGCGGGGCGTGCGCCTCGTGGTGCAGCCGCTCCATGCGCTCGTCGAGCTCGCTCGCGGCGTCGGCCGCCGCGGTGAGGTCGTCCACGAGGTGGGCCGGCACCTGGCCCTGGAACTTGTAGTGGATCTTGTGCTCGAGGCTGGCCCAGAAGTCCATCGCGATCGTGCGGAACTGCACCTCGACCGGCACCATGATGGGCCCGGAGGAGAGGAACACCGGCACCTCGAGGATCGCGTGCAGGCTGCGGTAGCCGTTGGCCTTCGGCGTCGCGATGTAGTCCTTCACGATGCGGACCGTGATGTCGTCCTGCGCGGCGAGCAGATCGAACAGCCGGTACACGTCGGCGACGAAGCTGCACGTCACGCGCACACCGGCGATGTCGGTGATGTTCGCGCGGATCGTGTCGAAGTCGGGCTCGATCCCCCGGCGCGCCACCTTCTCCACGATGCTGTCGGGCGTCTTGACCCGGCTCTTCACGTGCTCGATCGGGTTGTAGGAGTGGTGATGGGTGAACTCGTCGCGCAGGATCGAGATCTTCGTCTCGATCTCGCGCATCCCGAACTCGTACTCGTGCAGGAACCGCTGGAACTCGTCGCGCAGCTCGCGCGCCTCGGACAGGGTCTGGTTCAGCGCATCGTCGTCCAGGGGGGCCATGCTCATGTCAGCGACGCTACGCAAAAGGAGTTCGGATCTCCTGTGTGTTCGTTCTGAGCGCACCCCCGAGTCGAGGAGAGCGCTCTCCGCACCCGCGCGAATACCGGCTCCGGACACGCCCGGGATCGGATCCGGGCAAAGAGTGATGGAGCAGTGATGCAACAACCCGCGTGCGAAATTGCATCCGCCCCGTTCCAGGCGTAATTTAGCCGCTCGTGGCAAATGACAGCCGTGAGAGCGCCGACGCCCCGCAGGTAGCCAAACGCATCCTGCTCGGGGAGCCGCTCAGCACAGAGAAGGCGAACGAACAGCTCCTCCCGAAACGGATGGCGCTGCCGATCTTCGCATCCGACGCACTCTCCTCCGTGGCCTACGGCCCGCAGGAGATGCTGATGACCCTGGGGCTCGGCGGACTGGCGTTCCTGACCTTCGCCCCCTGGGTCGCCGCGGCGGTCGTGCTGCTGCTGATCGTGATCGTGCTGAGCTACCGCAAGCTCATCCAGGCCTACCCCTCGGGCGGCGGCGACTACGAGGTCGCCTCGAAGAACCTCGGCGAGATCCCCGGCGTCGTCGTGGCTGCGGCCCTCCTCGTCGACTACATCCTCACCGTCTCGGTGTCGATCGCCTCGGGCGTGGACAACATCATCTCCGCCGTGCCGCAGCTCGACCCCTGGCGCGTCGAGCTCGCGGTCGGCTTCGTCATCCTCATCGTGGTCGTGAACCTGCGCGGCGTGCGCGAGGCGTCCACCTTCTTCGCGATCCCGACGTACGTCTTCGTCGGATCCGTCGGCGTCATGATCGTCACGGGCCTGGTGCGCACCTTCCTCGGCGACGCCCCGGTCGCCGAGAGCGCGCAGTACGCGATGCACGGCGACCAGCTCGCGAACGCGGCGGTCATCCTCCTCGTGCTGCGCGCGTTCTCCAGCGGCTGTTCCGCCCTGACCGGCGTCGAGGCCGTCTCGAACGGCGTGCAGGCGTTCCGGATCCCGAAGATCGGCAACGCGCAGGCGACGCTCGCGATGATGGGCGGGATCGCGATCCTGCTGTTCACCGGCCTCACCGCGCTCGGCCTGATCACCCAGGTGCACTACGCGGAGAACCCGTGCCGCGATCTCGTCGGCTTCAACTGCGCGCTCCCCCAGCAGTCCCTCATGGCGCAGATCGCGTCGGCCGTGTTCGGCGGCGGGTCCCTGCCGTTCTTCATCATCCAGGCGGCCACCGCCTGCGTGCTGCTGCTCGCGGCCAACACCGCGTTCAACGGCTTCCCGCTGCTCGGCGCGGTGCTCGCCCGCGACGGCTACGCGCCCAAGGCTCTCAACACCCGCGGCGACCGCCTCGTGTTCTCGAACGGCATGATCCTGCTCGGCATCGCCGCGATCGGCGTGCTGGTGCTGTTCCAGGCCAACCTGACGAACCTGATCCAGCTCTACATCATCGGCGTGTTCGTGTCGTTCTCGCTCGGTCAGGTCGGCATGGTGCGGCATTGGCGGCGCCTGCTCGCCGGCACGAAGGTCATGAGCGTGAAGGATGCGCAGCCGGTGCGCCGCACGGCGTACACGGGCCTCGCGATCAACTCTCTCGGCGCGTCCATGACGATCGCCGTGCTCGTGATCGTCACGATCACCAAGTTCACGCACGGCGCCTGGATGGTGTTCATCGCGATCCCGCTCCTCGCTCTGCTCATGATGGGCGTCAAGCGGTACTACCGCGACGTCGAGCACGAGATCTCGATCGACGACACGACCCATTTCGGATCCGAGGGCGACGTCGCGATCATCCTCGTCAACCGGCTGCAGAAGCCGGTGATCAAGGCGATCGACTACGCGATCGCCGCCAAGCACCAGAAGACGATCGCGCTGCACGTCGCCGCGAACCCCGAGGACGGCGTGCAGCTGCAGAAGGACTGGCAGCAGCACCGGATCCCGATCCCGCTCGTGATCGTCGAGTCGCCGTTCCGCCACTACGCGGCGCCGGTCGAGGCGTACATCAACAAGTACCGGCAGAAGCACGGCCCCGCGGTGGTCACCGTGTACCTGCCGCAGTACATCGTCGGGCACTGGTGGGAATCGATCCTGCACAACCGCCGCGCCCGCCGCGTGGCCAACCAGCTGATGCTGGTGCACGGCGTCACGATCACGCTCGTGCCGTGGCTGCTCGACTCCTCCGAGCTCATTTACGGACGCCGCTCGCGGCCCGTGCCCGGCCAGCAGCGCGCCGGTCGTCCCCTCTACGGCGACGCGAACGCCCAGCCCGGCCGCCGGGTGCAGCGCCCCGCCGGTCCGCCCGAGAAGGTCTGACCCGAGCTCGTCCGTCCCGTTCCGAAGCCAGTTCCTTGGCGGGTCCTTGGTGACGCCTTCCTAGCGTCGAAGCATGACGACGACGAGCACCGCGCGCGCGGCGACCGCGGGACGCCTGCTGAACAAGGTCCCCGAGGTCACGATCTGGTTCTGGATCATCAAGATCCTGTGCACCACGGTCGGCGAGAGCTTCGCGGACTGGATCAACCTCACGCTCGGCGTCGGGCTCACGAACACGGCCTGGATCTTCACCGTGGTGCTCGCCGTCGTGCTGGCCGTGCAGATCAGCCTCCGGCGCTACTCGCCGTTCCCGTACTGGCTGACGGTCGTGGTCGTGTCGATCACCGGCACGCTCTACACCGACATCCTCACCGACCAGCTCAACGTGCCGTTGTGGATCTCCTCGGCGGTGTTCGCCGCGCTGCTCGGGGTGGTGTTCTGGATCTGGTGGGCGCGCGAGCGCACGCTGTCGATCCACGCGATCGACACCCGCCCCCGTGAGGGCTTCTACTGGCTCACCGTTCTCGTCACGTTCGCCCTCGGCACCGCGACCGGGGACTGGACGCTGGAGCTGACCGGGTGGAGCCCCGGCGTCGCCGTGCTGCTCCCGCTCGGGCTGATCCTCGCGATCACCGCGCTGTGGCGCGGCGGCGCGAACCCGGTGCTGTCGTTCTGGCTGGCCTACATCCTCACCCGGCCGCTCGGTGCCAACATCGGCGACTTCCTCGGCTCCCCCACGCAGCCCGCGAACCCGGGCGACCCCGTCGGCCTGGGTCTCGGCACCTTCGCGACCAGCATGATCTTCCTCGGCCTGATCCTCGCCACAGTGATCTACCTCGCCGTCACCCGCCGCGACGTCGTGGAGACCTACGACGCCGCGCACGCCTCCCGGATCATCACGAGTCCTGGCCGCGAACGAGCAGGACTCATCGGGTTCGTCGCCCTCGGCGTCCTCACGGCCGCGATCCTCACGATCGCCGCGCTCCTGCCGCACCAGACCGCGTCCGCGCAGGACGACGGCGCATCGAGCGGGCCTGTGACGCAGCTCACTCCGCAGCAGGTCACCGCGCATCTGCCGAAGGACGCGGTCGCCAAGTACGTGAGCCTCGCGCAGACCGCCGTGCAGCAGGACAGGAGCGGGGACACGGCCGGATCCCACGCGACCGTGCAGAAGATGCGCGACGCCTGGGACGCCGACCAGAGCACGCTGCAGGCGGCGGACTCCACGGCGTGGACGTTCCTGGATCACGAGATGGACGCCGTGCTGCAGGCCTACGCGATCGATCACCCCGGAGTGAAGGCGGCCGCACCCGCGGCGCAGGAGGCCGAGCTCGCGGTGCTGCTGAAGGATCTCGGCGCCTGAGCCGGAGGACGACATCGTGAACCTTCTCGCCTCCGCCCTGGCCCCGGCCGGTCTCCTCCCGGACGCCTCCTCGATGCTGCACGCGTTCGGACCGTGGGTCCTCGCGGGCGTCGCCCTGCTGATCTTCATCGAGTCCGGGGTGCTGTTCCCGTTCCTCCCCGGCGACTCCCTGCTCGTCACGGCGGCGATCCTGGCCGGCCCCCTCGGGATCCAGCCGTGGCAGGTGATCCTGGTCGGCATCCCGGCGGCCGTGCTCGGCGACCAGGTCGGATACGTCCTGGGCAAACGCTACGGCCGGCGGCTGTTCCGCGACGACGCCCGCGTGCTGCGCACCAGCCGCCTGGTGGGGACCGAGCGCTTCTTCGAGCGCTACGGCCCGCTGTCCCTCGTGCTCGGCCGGTTCGTGCCGATCGTGCGGACCTACGTGCCGCTCGTCGCGGGCACCGCACGCCTGCCGTACCGCCGGTTCCTGCTGTGGAACGCGATCGGGGCCGTGGCGTGGGTGTGCGGGATGACGGCGATCGGCCTGCTGCTCGGCGGGATCCCCGGCATCGTCGACAATATCGACCTGCTCATGATCGCGATCATCGCCGTTTCGGTGGTCCCGGTCGTGATCGGCGGGGTGCGCGGGATGGTCCGCACCCGGCGGCAGCGGGAGGACGCGGCTGAGGTCTCGGAGAGGGACCCCGCGCAGACGTCGGCCGATCCCGATCAGGCCGGAGTACCCAGCCGGTAGCCGGATCCGCGCACCGTCTGGATGAGGTCCCGATCGGTCTTGCGGCGGAGATAGTGCACGTAGGTCTCGACCGTGGTCGGGCTCTCCCCGCGCGCGAACACCGCCTCGAGCAGGTACTCGCGGGAGAAAGTGCGCTCGGGCTCGGAGGCGAGCACGGCCAGGAACGCCGATTCGGCCTCGGTGAGCAGGATCCGGCCGGCGTACGGCGAATCGATGCTGTGGTCGTCGGGATGGAACGTCCAGCTGCCGATCACGATGCCGGCGACGGGCGCCGCGTAATCGCGCGTGAGAGCGCGCAGCCGGGCGCTCAGCTCCTCGAACTCGAACGGCTTCACCAGGTAGTCGTTGGCTCCCGCATCGAGGCCCTGGACGCGGTCGCGCAGCTCCCCGAGCGCCGTGAGCATGAGGATCGGGGTGCCCACCCGGCGCCCGCGCAGCTCGCGCACCAGCTCCTCGCCGCTCATCCCGGGCAGCCTCCGATCGACGACGATCGCGTCGAAGCCGCGCGCCAGCACGGCCTCCAGCCCCTGCTCCGCCGCATCGCACAGCTGCACCGTCCACTCGGCCGAGAGCACGTCGCGCATGATCGGGCCGAGGCGGGGGTCGTCCTCGACGATGAGCAGCCGGCCGCTCATCGATCCGCCCCCTCGTCGGCGAACGGGAGCACGAGTTCGAACACCGTGCCGTCCGGGCCGGTCCGCGCCACGCGCACCGTGCCGCCGTGACGCTCGGCGAGCTCGGCGACGAGCGCGAGGCCGATGCCGAATCGGGTGCGGGATCCGCCTGCTCCTGCTCCTGCACCTGCACCTGCACCTGCTCCGCCGAGCCCGTCCCCGAGCCGCTCTCCTCCCACGGGCGATCCGTGCGCGAAGCGGTCGAACACCCGGCTCGGATCGATCCCGGTGATCCCGGATCCGTGGTCGGCCACGGCGATGCGAGCGGTGGCGCGCTCGGCGACGGCCGTCACGGACACGGTGCTGCCGGACGGCGCGTGGTCGATGGCGTTGTCGATCAGTGCGACCAGGCAGCGTCGCAGGTCGGCGGCGGGGAGCGCGACCTCCCTGGTCACAGGCGACGTGGAGATCCGCACCCCGCGGCCCTCCGCAAGCAGCGTCATGTCGGCGACCGCGGCGGCCATGACCTCGGTGAGCGCGCAGCTGCCGCGCTGCGGCGCCGTCCCGGTCGCGGCGGCGAGCATGTCGTCGACGATCCCGGACATGATCCCCGCATCCTCGCGCAGCGCACCGACGATCTCGCGCCTCGGGTCGTCCGCGGGGGTGCGCAGCGCGAGCTGCTGCAGGCGCGCATTGAGCACCGCGAGAGGCGTACGCAGTTCATGACTCGCGTCGGCGACGAAGCGCTCCTGGATCCGGGCGGCCTCCTCGAGGGGCCGCACCGCCCGCCGGGCGATGAGCCACGCGGCGGCACCCGCGCACACGATCGCCCCCAGTCCGACCACGACCCCGCCGAGCACCAGATCCGCCGGGTCCAGGAACACGCGCACGGAGCCCGGCTCCGGCGGTCCGTTCACCTCGGCCGGCCGGGTCTGCCAGAACATGTACGCGAGGGCGAGGCCGGCACCCAGCAGCACCAGCGCGGCGCACACCGCCGCGACCTGCCAGCCGATCGCCCTGCTCGACCGCCGAAACTCCGCCTGCGTCTCCACGCTCCCATCCTCCCGCCTGGGACGTGAGAATCGGCCTTCTGCGCGGGTCGTCATCCGGGTGGTGCGAGGGCGTGGGCGGGGGTGCGGGCGTGTCGTGAGGAGCCGCCTCGGCTGCGGGGCCGGTGCCAGCCGCGGTGGGGGTCCCACCAGTGGGGGCCTCGGATCTCGGGCACCCCGTGACGCATGCGGACCTGCCAGCCGGAGGTCTCCAGAGTGCGGTGGTGGTGCCAGCACAGCGCGACACCGTTGCTCGTGTGCGTGGGCCCACCGCGGGCGTGTTCTTGGACGTGGTGGATCTCGCACCAGGTCGCGGGCACGTGGCAGCCGGGGATCACGCACTCCCGGTCGCGGAGGACGATCGCACGACGCTGCACCGCAGTGAAGACGCGAGCGGTGGTGCCGATCGAGACGATCTGGCCCCGCTCATCGAACAGCACCCGCTGGACCCCACCCGCACACGCCGTATGCCGGGCGACCGAGACCGGCACGTCCCACCCGGTGCCCTCCAGGCGTGC
>JAITLM010000157.1 GCA_031277885.1 Microbacterium sp. | reverse complement strand
GGTCCCTGTTCCTCGACAGCGTTCGCGGCTGGGCGACGGGCGCGCCCGGACGGGAACAGCGTCTCGAGGTCGTCGAGCGCGACCTCGACCGGTTCGGCGGCGAACGTGGACGCGACGCGGATCCGCCCATCGGCGCGCAGCCGTGCGGCGGCGGCCGTGCGGTGTTGGATCGCGAAGGGCAGAACGAAGCCGTCGTTGTAGTCGGTGTGCTCGCCGATGAGGTTCGCACGTCCCGGCGCCGACCAGACGCCTGCGGGCTCGGATCCGGTCACCTCGCGGAACAGGGCCTCCGCGGCGGCGACGGCGGTGGGGGCGGCGGAGGTGGCGGCGCTGGTATCGGCGGTGCCGGCCGTCTCGGTCGTCGCGGCGGTGGTGGTGCGGGCAGGGGTCATCGGGTCTCCTCGGGAGGGGTGTGCTGCCGCCCGTGTCCCAGTTCGGGTGGGGCCGTGTCCCACTTTCGGCGGTGAAAGTGCTGATTCCGGAGCGAAAAGTGGGACACGGTCGGGCAGGACAGGACAGGACAGGTCAGGTCAGGGGGTCGGGGCGGGGACCGACGCGATCGCGTCCCGCAGGCGCGCGGCGGCGTCTTCGGGGAGGATCTCGGCGGTCCATGCCGACATCGCGGCCTCGGATCCGGCCAGGAACTTCAGCTTGTCGGCGGCGCGGCGCGGGCTGGTGAGCTCGAGGCGCATCCGGATCTCGTCGCGTCCGACGCGCACGGGCGCCTGATGCCAGGCCGCAATGTACGCGGTGGGCGTCTCGTAGAGCGCGTCCACGCCGCGGAGCAGGCGCAGATAGAGCGGGGCGAGCTCGTCGCGCTCGGCGCCCGACAGCGCGGCGAAGTCGGGCACGTGGCGGTGCGGCAGCAGCTGCACCTCGAGCGGCCAGCGCGCGGCGAAGGGCACGAACGCAGTCCAGTGCTCGCCCTGCAGCACGACGCGCTCGGAGCGCTGCTCGGCGTCCAGGATCCGCTCGAACAGGTCCGCGCCAGTGCAGGCGATGCTCTCGCGCAGCCGCTGCGTGCGCGGCGTGACGTAGGGGTACGCGTAGATCTGCCCGTGCGGGTGGGGGAGGGTCACGCCGATCGCCTCGCCGCGGTTCTCGAACGGGAACACCTGCTCGATGCCGGGCAGGACGCTCAGCGCCGCGGTGCGGTCGGCCCATGCTTCGATCACGGTGCGCGCGCGGGTGACGGACTGGGTGCCGAAGGATCCGGCGTGCTCCGGACTGAAGCACACGACCTCGCACCGGCCCACGCTGGTGCGGGCGCGCTCGATGCCGATCGTCTCGAGGTCGTCCAGGCCGCGAGGCGGATCGACCGCCTCCGGAGCAGCGCCCACGGCCTCGGCGAGGGCGGGGCCGAACGAGGGGGAGCGGTTCTCGAACACCGCGACGTCGTAGCGCGACGGCACCTCGGAGGGGTTCGTCGGGGACTGCGGGGCGAGGGGATCCGCATCCGCGCTCGGCATCATGACCCGGGTCTGGCGCTTCGTGGCGAACGTGATCCAGTCGCCGGTCAGCACGTCCTGCCGCATCGTCGCAGTCTCGGGACGGGGGTCCAGCGTGCGTGCGTCGATCGAGCGCTCCGCGGGGAGGGCGGATCCGGGATCGTCGTAGTAGATGAGATCACGGCCGTCGGCGAGGCGCGTCGCGCGCTTGACCACGCCGGCGGAGAGCGTCGTGGTCTCGGTCGCGACGAACTCGGGAGCCATTTCCATGTTCACGTAAACACGATAAGGCACGCGGCGTGATAGCGTCAACAATCCTGAGGTCGGTACATGCGGGACCGGCGGGGTGAGAGGCGGGCCGATGCCGAAGCGCGACGACGAGCTCGAGGAGCTGCGGCGGATCGAGAGCGGGGCGCCGTCCGCTCCTGCGCGTCGCGGACCGAAGCCGAGCGGGCGCGTGTCCATGGCGATGGTCGCGGCGCGCGCCGGCGTGTCGGGGCAGACCGTCTCGCGGGTCGTGAACGACAGTCCGCGGGTGGATCCGGCCACGCGCGTGCGGGTCGAGGAGGCCATGGCCGAACTCGGCTACCGCCCGCACCGCGCGGCGCGGGCGCTGCGCACCGGGCGCTCCGAGACGCTGGGAGTGGTCGCGCAGACCCTCGCCACGGTCGGCAACTCCGCCCTGCTCCAGGCCGTCGCCGAGGCCGCGGAGGCGCGCGGCTATGCGCTCGCCGTGGTGACGCTCGGCTCCGCAGGGCGCATCGGCGAGGCCTTCGATCGGTTGCGCGACCAGGGTGTCGACGGGGCGATCGTGCTGAACGAGGCCTCGGCGCTGGCCCGCGACGCGGATCCGGCGGGGCTCGCGCTCGTGGTCGTGGACGCGCCGGCGGATCCGCGTTTCACGGTCATCGGGACCGATCACGCCGCGGGCGCGCGGGCGGCGACCGCGCACCTGCTCGACCAGGGCGCGGCGACCGTGCACCATCTCGCGGGGCCCGAGGGCTCGTTCGCCGCCGCGGAGCGCGAGCGCGGCTGGCGGGAGGAGCTCGCGGCGCGCGGGCGGCGCGTCCCGGATCCGCTGCGCGGGGACTGGAGTGCGGGTTCGGGCCACGATCGCGGCCGGGTGCTCGCCGCCGATCCGGCGGTCACCGCCGTCTTCGCCGCCAACGACCAGATGGCGCTCGGTCTGCTGCGCGCGCTCGCCGATGCCGGCCGCGGAGTGCCCGAGGACGTCGCCGTCCTGGGCTTCGACGACATCGCCGACGCCGCCGAGTTCCGCCCGCCGCTCAGCACGATCCGGCAGGACTTCGCCGCGCTCGGCGAGCAGGCCGTGGGCCTCGTCGTCGACCGCGTCGAGGGCCGGGTCGTCTCGGATCCGGCCCTGCTCGCCCCCGCCCTGATCTCCCGGGCGAGCGCCTAGCCCCCGGCCCTTCCTCTCTCCCCTTTCGAGTCGTCCCTTTGAACGGAGCCTCCAGTGTCCGCTGACGGGGACGACTCGGAAAAGTGGGGGGAGGTGCCGTTGCTCCTGGGCGCTCCCACCTCCGAGTTGTCCCCGCGAGCGGACCCCATGGCGTGCGCTGACGGGGACGACTCGGAAGTAGGGCGGCACCTGGCCCGTGCGTGCCCCCTTGCGGCGGGTGGATTCTCGTGTCACCATGGTTCGGAAAGCGCTTACCGTATGCTGCGAGGCCAGAACCGCCGCGAGCTGCAGCACCGCAGGCACCGCACCACGCACGCAGCACACCCGGCGAGACCACCGCGGCCGCCGAGGCAAGGAGAGGGGACACCGTGTCCGAGACCACCACCCGCGAAATCGGCATCATCATGAACGGCGTCTCCGGGCGCATGGGCTACCGCCAGCACCTGGTGCGCTCGATCCTCGCGATCCGCGAGCAGGGCGGCATCGAGCTGCCCGACGGATCCCGCGTCACCGTGAAGCCGATCCTCGTCGGCCGCAGCGCGCAGAAGCTCGCCGAACTCGCCGCGAAGCACGGGATCGAGGACTGGACGACCGACCTCGACGCCGCGCTCGCGGATCCGCAGTGGGAGATCTACGCCGACTTCCTCGTCACCAGGGCGCGCGCGACCGCGATCCGCAAGGCCATCGCCGCGGGCACGGCGATCTACACGGAGAAGCCGACCGCCGAGTCCGTCGAGGAGGCGCTCGAGCTCGCCCGCCTCGCCCGCGCCGCGGGTGTCAAGACCGGCGTCGTGCACGACAAGCTCTACCTGCCCGGCCTGCAGAAGCTCAAGCGCCTCATCGACTCCGGCTTCTTCGGACGGATCCTCTCGGTCCGAGGCGAGTTCGGCTACTGGGTCTTCGAGGGCGACTGGCAGCCGGCGCAGCGCCCGAGCTGGAACTACCGCACCGAGGACGGCGGCGGCATCATCAGCGACATGTTCCCGCACTGGAACTACGTGATGGAGAACCTCTTCGGCGAGGTCAAGAGCGTCTACGCGCAGGCGGCCGTGCACATCGCCGACCGCTGGGACGAGAACGGCGAGCACTACACGGCCACCGCCGAGGACGCCGCCTACGGCATCTTCGAGCTCGAGGGCGGCATCGTCGCCGAGATCAACTCCAGCTGGACCGTGCGCGTGAACCGCGACGAACTGGTCGAGTTCCAGGTCGACGGGACGCACGGATCCGCGGTCGTCGGTCTGTTCGGTGCCAAGATCCAGCACCGCAACGCCACCCCGAAGCCGGTGTGGAACCCCGACCTCGCCGACGCGCACGACTACGACGCGGACTGGGCCGAGGTGCCGGTGAACGACGTGTTCCTCAACGGCTTCCGCCAGCAGTGGGAGGAGTACCTCGCGTCCTACGTGCTCGGCACCGACTACGCCTTCGACCTGCTCGCGGGTGCCAGGGGTGTGCAGCTCGCCGAGGCGGGACTGCAGTCCTCCGCCGAGGGTCGCAAGGTCGCGCTGCCCGCCCTGAGCCTGGACTGAGGCCGGCCATGACGACGATCCGCCTCCTCGCGGCCGACGGCTCGACCCGCACCGTCGAGCTCAATCCCTCCGGGGCATACGCCCGCCCGACGACGCCGCTGCAGAGCCGCGTGGCCTACGCCGCGGCGCACGTCGTGCCGAAGGCGTACGCGGACAACACCCCGGGGCAGCCCGCCGACATCGACTGGGACGCCACGCTCGCGTTCCGTCGCAACGTCTACTCCTGGGGTCTGGGCGTCGCCGACGCGATGGACACCGCACAGCGCAACATGGGGCTCGACGCGGCGGCGACCCGCGAGCTCATCGCGCGCAGCGCGGAGGCCGCCCGCGAGGAGGGCGGATCCGTCGTCGTCGGCGTCAACACCGACCACGTCGACGAGGAGCGGATCCCGCTGCAGCGGGTGATCGACGCCTACGTCGAGCAGCTGCACTTCACGGAGGAGCAGGGCGCGGGCCCCGTGCTCATGGCCTCGCGCCATCTCGCCCGCGTCGCGGAGTCGCGCACCGACTACCTGCGCGTCTACGCCGCCGTGCTGCAGCAGGCGACCACTCCGGTCGTGCTGCACTGGCTCGGCACCGCATTCGACCCGCAGCTCGAGGGGTACTTCGGATCCGCGGACTGGCGCGAGGCGTCCGCCACGCTGCTGCGGATCATCGCGGAGAACCCGGGCAAGGTCGCGGGCGTCAAGATGAGCCTGCTGAACGCCGAGTCCGAGATCGCGGTGCGCGAGCAGCTTCCCGACGGCGTGCGGATGTTCACCGGGGACGACTTCAACTACGTGGGGCTGATCGGCGGCGACAGCCTGAACTCGGTTCCTGAGCGAGCGAAGCGAGACGAAGGACACTCCGACGCGCTCCTCGGCGCGTTCGCGGCGATCACCCCGGTCGCCTCGGCGGCGATCCAGGCGCTCGACGCGGGGGATCCGGCCCGCTATCTCGAAATACTCGGTCCGACCGAAGAGCTCAGCCGGCAGGTCTTCGCCGCGCCCACCTTCTACTACAAGACCGGGGTCGCGTTCCTGGCCTGGCTGAACGGGCACCAGCCCGCCTTCCAGATGGTGGGCGGCCTGCACTCGGCGCGCAGCCTGCCGCATCTCAGCCGTATCGTCGAGCTCGCGAACGCCTCGCTCGCGCTCGAGGATCCGGAGCTCGCGAGGGAGCGCTGGCACGGGATGCTGCGCCTGAACGGAGTGGACGCATGACCGCCATCGACCCGCGCCTGTCCATCAACCAGGCCACGATCAAGTACGCCGACCTCGCCACCGCGCTCAGGGTGACCGCGGAGGCGGGCGTGCAGGGCATCGGCCTGTGGCGCGAGCCCGTGAACGAGGTCGGTCTCGACGTCGCGGCGCGGATGCTCGCCGACTCCGGGCTGCGCTTCACGACGCACTGCCGCGGAGGGTTCTTCACGCTCCCGGACGGTCCGGAGCGTCGCGCGGCGCTCGATGACAACCGGCGCGCGATCGAGGAGACCGCCGCGCTCGCCGCCGCGGGGGCGGAGGGATCGACCGCCGTGCTCGTGCTCGTCGCGGGCGGGCTGCCCGAGGGATCCCGCGACCTGCTCGGTGCGCGGGAGCGCGTGCGCGACGCGATCGGCGACCTGTCCGTCGACGCGGCAGCCGCCGGAGTGACGCTCGCGATCGAGCCGCTGCATCCGATGTTCGGATCCGACCGCTGCGTCGTCTCCACGCTCGGGCAGGCGCTCGACATCGCGACGGACTTCGACCCGGCCGTGGTCGGGGCCGCGGTCGACACCTTCCACATCTGGTGGGATCCGCAGGTGCTCGACCAGATCGCCCGCGCCGGCCGCGAGGGGCGGATCGCGACGTATCAGGTGTGCGACTGGAAGACGCCGCTGCCCGCCGACGTGCTGCTGAGCCGGCACTACCCCGGGGACGGCGTCATCGACTTCGCCTCGCTCACGCAGGCCGTGGTCGCGACGGGCTACGACCGCGACATCGAGGTGGAGATCTTCAACGCCGACATCTGGGCCCAGGATCCCGCCGAGGTCGTCCGCCGCACCGCGCTCGCGTTCTCGTCCGCGGTCTCCCCGCACCTCGCCTGACCCTTCCCCCGGCGCCCCGCTCCGCCCCCGGCGCCCCGCGGCGCCCCGCTCCGCAGGCGCCCCCGATCTGCCCGTGCCCCCGGATCCGCCCGTGCCCGCCTTGCGGCAGCTCCTTGACCGCGAGACTGCAACTCCGCGACGAGACTGCACTCCACAACCGCAGTCTCGTCGCCCAGATGGAGTCTCGCGGTCAGCGAGGGCGCGAGGGCAGCGAGGGCAGCGGGGCACGGAGCGAGGCGCTCCACGTGAAAGGCTGACCGCATGGACATCCGAACCGGACTCTGCTCCGTCACGTTCCGTCAGTTGGATCCTGCCGGCATCGCGGCGCTCGCGGCCGACGCGGGGCTGCAGGTGATCGAGTGGGGCGGGGACGTGCACGTGCCCCCGGGCGATGCCGCGCGCGCGGCCGAGGTCGCCCGGATCACGGCTGACGCGGGACTCGCGGTGTGCTCGTACGGCTCGTACTTCCGCGCGCAGGCGAGGGAGGACATCGCCCCGGTCCTGGACTCGGCCGAGGCGCTCGGCGCGGACCGGATCCGCGTGTGGGCGGGGGGCATCGGATCCGCGGACGCCACCGCGGCCGAGCGCGCCGAGGTCATCGACGTGCTCGCGGGCGCGGCGGATCAGGCTGGCCGGCGAGGGATCTCGCTCGCCCTGGAGTTCCACGGGCGCACCCTCGCCGATGACGCCGAGCAGACGCTGCGCGTGCTGGCCGAGGTCGCCAGCCCGCACCTGTCCACGTACTGGCAGCCCACGGTCTCGGCGCCCGACGCGGTCGCCGTGGCCGAGTACGAGCGGCTTGCCGACCGGGTGTCCGCCGTCCACGTGTTCTCATGGTGGCCCGTGGCGGAGCGGCTCCCGCTCACCGCGCGCGATGGGTTGTGGACGGCGTTCGCGGCCGCGGCGTCCGCCGCATCGTCGCCCCCGCGCGACGCTCTGCTCGAGTTCGTGCCGGGCGATGATCCCGCCGCGCTCGCCACGGAGGCCGCGGCCCTCCGCGGGTACCTCGCGGCGGGAGCCTCGCGCACTAGGCTCGGGGCATGAATCCGGGAAGCCCTTCCCCGCGCGCCGCGTCAGACATTCCTCACGCGGCGACGCTGCAGGACGTCGCACGGGAGGCCGGGGTCTCCCTGGCCACGGCCTCGCGCGTGCTCAACGGCTCCGAGCGCAAGGTCGCCGGAGCCTTCCGTGAGCGCGTCGAGCGCGCCGCCGAGGCGCTCGGCTACACCCCGAACGTGTCGGCGCAGGCGACCGCCCGCGGCCATTCCCCGGTCATCGCGCTGCTCGTCGCCGACATCGCCGACCCCTACTTTGGTCAGATCGCCGCGGGCGTCGCGCGGGGCGCCGACGAGCACGGCCTCGTCGTGACGATCTCGATCACCGAACGCGATCCTGAGCGGGAGAACCGGATCCTGCGGGCCCTTCGCGGTCAGCGGCCGCAGGGGCTGATCCTCGCGGCGTCGCGGGCGGACGACGCCGAAGGCGGATCCGCATCGGCCGAATTGGAGGCGTTCGAGCGCTACGGCGGGCGGGTCGTCGCGTTCGGAGACCTGCCGGGGGACGGCGATGGCGACGCCGGCGTGCGCACGATCGTGATCGACAACGCCGGCGGGGCCGAGGAGCTCGGGCGCCGCATGGCCGCGCTGGGCTACCGCTCTGCGATCGGCATCGGCGCCGCCGAGGGCGTGCGCACCTCGGATGACCGGCTGAACGGCTTCACCCGGGGCTTCGCGACGGGCGGCGGCACGATGGACAGGATCCACCGTGGCGACTTCCGACGCGAGTCGGGGGCCGAAGCCATGGCCGCGGCGCTGGAGGAGGGCGTCGAACCCAGCACTCTGGTCTTCGGGATGAGCGATGTCGTCGCGCTGGGCGCCATGTCGGCGATCCGCGCGGCCGGCCGGGCAGTCGGGGCGGACATCGCCGTGTGCGGCTTCGACGACGTCTCCGCGAGCGGCGACGTGACGCCCGCGCTCACCACGGTGCGGGTGCCCCTGAACGAGGCGGGGTACCAGGCGTTCCGCGCGATCGTCGACGACGGCTGGATCCAGGCCCCGCTCCCCGTCGAGGTCGTCGTGCGGGGGAGCACCCCGGGGCTCGCCTGACAAACCGTGCGTGGCCGCTTTCGGCTCGGGGAACCCGTGTCCCACTTTCGGCTCTGAAATCCGGGTGATTCTGCGCCGGAACTGGGACACGGCATGGCCAGAATTGGGACATGGTGCGGGGAATCAGCCCCGGGAGCAGCCCGGACTACCGTGTCCCACTTTCGGCTCCGAAACTGGGTGATTCTGCGCCGGAACTGGGACATGGTAGGGTCAAAACCGGGACACCGTCGCGCCGAAACCGGGACACAGCCGGTGCCGGCCCCCGGCCC
>JAITLM010000124.1 GCA_031277885.1 Microbacterium sp. | reverse complement strand
CGGACGAGCGTTCATCGAGGGCAGGAACGACGACGTTCCCCTGTCGGTCGCGCACCACACCGCCTGCGCCGGCGGGATCCAGCGCGTGCTGTACGACGAAAACGGCCAGATCGTCTCCCTCGGCACCTCGGCGCGGATCTTCAACGCCCTGCAACGCCGCGCGATCCTGCATCGCGACCGGGAGTGCGTGATCCCCGGCTGCCATGTGCCCGCGACCTGGTGCGAGATCCACCACGTCCGAGAGCATGCCGACGGCTGCCCGACCCACACCGGCAACGGCGTAGCCCTCTGCTGGCATCACCACCGCACCCTCGACACCTCGGGATGGCGGATCCGCATGAGCCACGGGGTCCCCGAGATCCGCGGACCGCACTGGTGGGATCCGCACGACGCCTGGCGCCGCCCGCGCAACCGCGGCGGCAGTCCCGGCATGTTCCGCCGGGCCCTCGCCGATCCCGTCGGCCCACCCGGGTGACCCGTCCCAGAACCAGGTTCGAGGGATCGGCCCGCAGACGCGCTAGTGTCCGAGCATGGGACGCGATGAGCGCAGGCCGACCGTGTACTCCGCGGTGCCGAAGAACCTCACGACCCCGTACGTGATCCCGCCGCTCGAACACGATCGGGACGGCCGCCCGCGCCCCGCCGGCGCTCCCGCGCCCGAGACGCCTCCGCAGCGGCGGTCGTGGGCGCCGCTCATCTTCATCGCGATCGCGGCGCTCATCCTGATCCCCGCCGTGATCGGGCTCGTCGCCGGGCTGTCGGAGCAGTCCTCCTCCGACGGTTCCGCGCCCGACAGTGTCCAGCCGATCGTCGAGACGAGCGCGCCCGCCGCCCCGGCACCGCCCGTGGTCCCGGCTGCCGATCCGGCCTTTCCCGCGCTGGACCCTGCGCAACTGGAGGCGCTGCTCCGCGACCCGGCCGGCCACGAGGGGGAGCAGCACACGGCCTACGTCGAGATCCAGGTCGGCACCGAGACCATTCCGCAGAGCCTGCGCGACACGACGGGGCTCATCGGCTTCGTCGGGGCCGCGCAGCCGGAGCGCGCGCTGCAGGACGCCGCGAACCCGGTCGCCCTGACCGCGGATCCCGGGATCCTCGATGCCGCCGTGAGCGGAGATGTGCTCCGGATCGGATTCGTGGTGCCCTCGGCCGCAGGGCGGACAACGGTGTACAACGGTTCCGGGATCCCGGAGCTGCGGGTCGTCACCGCCGAGAAGGTCGCGACTCTGCCCTGAGGATCCGACGCCCGCACGCCTTCCCGCGGCACCCCGTGCCCACTACCCTGGACAGGGTGGCACCCAGACGTGCCGGTCCGAAAGATCCCGCTCTCAGCCACCCGGAGGCTCCGCCGTGCCCGACACCCCCGCAGCGCTTCCCGATCTGCATCGTTCGGCCGCCGTGCTCTTCGATCTCGACGGCGTGCTGACACCGACCGCAGAGGTGCACATGCGCGCCTGGCAGGCGGTGTTCGACGAGGTGTTCCTGCTCTGGGACATCGCGCCGGCGTACACCGACGAGGACTACTTCGCCTATGTCGACGGCAAGAAGCGCTACGACGGCGTCGCGAGCCTGCTCCGCAGCCGCAACGTCGAGATCCCGTGGGGATCCGTCGACGACGATCCGGAGGCCGACACCGTCTGCGGGATCGGCAACCGCAAGAACGTCGCCTTCTCCGAGGCGCTGCGCCGCGACGGCATCGCGCCCTATCCCGGATCCCTCGCCCTGCTGCAGGAGCTGCGCGCCGCCGGGGTGCCGATGGCGGTCGTATCCAGCTCCAAGAATGCGGAGGAGGTGCTGGCGACGGCCGGCATCCGCGACTTCTTCACCGTGGTCGTCGACGGCGTGGTCGCCGAGCGCGAGCACCTCGCCTCCAAGCCCGCCCCCGACGTGTTCCGCGTGGGCGCCGAGCGCATCGGCGTGGATGCGGCATCCGCGGTCGCCGTCGAGGACGCGACCAGCGGCGTCGCCTCGGCCGCCGCGGCCGGCTACGGCACGGTCGTCGGCGTCGACCGCGGCGCCGGAGCCGACTCCCTCCTCGCCCACGGCGCCACCGTCGTCGTGAACGACCTCGCCCGCTTCCTGTCCTGAACCGATCCCCTCACGGAGAGCACTGCATGATCGATCGCGACCTCTTCCCCGTCGACCCCTGGCGTCTGGTCGAGACGTCCTATCCGCATGTGAACCCCGGCGTCTCCGAGACGCTCATGGGCCTCGGCAACGGATACCTCGGCCTGCGCGGCAACCACATCGAGGGCCGCAACGCGCTCGAGCACGGGACCTTCATCAACGGTCTGCATGAGACCTGGAAGATCCGCCATGCCGAGCAGGCCTTCGGCTTCGCCGAGGTCGGCCAGACGATCGTGAACGCCCCCGATGCCAAGGTCATGCGGGTGTACGTCGACGACGAGCCGCTGAGCTTCGACGAGGCGGATGTGCGCGAGTACCGCCGCGAGCTCGACTTCCGCACGGGCGTCCTCCGTCGCGAGGTGCTGTGGGAGACGCCGTCGGGCAAGCGGGTGCGCATCCGCGACGAGCGGATCGTGTCGTTCGTGGAGCGCCACCTCGCGGTGCTGCGCCTCGAGGTCACGGTGGAGAACTCCGATGCCCCCGTGACGATCTCGTGCCAGCTGCTGAACCGTCAGGACGGCGAGGACGTCTACGGCGGGGTTCCGTCGATGGCGGCGGGATCTCCGGGGGAGAAGGCCGGCTTCGATCCGCGCAAGGCGGAGCGGTTCGGCGACCGGGTGCTGCAGCCCGCCGAGTACTGGCAGGACGGCGGGCGCTCCGCGCTCGCGTACCGCGTCGCCAACTCGGGCATGACTCTCGCGGTGGTGGCCGATCACCTGGTCGAGACCGAGAACGAGTACACCGCGCGGCAGCTCGTCGAGCCCGACATCGCGAAGAACGTGTTCCGGGTGCAGGCGAAGGCCGGCGTCCCGACGCGCGTGACGAAGCTCGTCAGCTACCACACGTCCCGCGGCGTGCCCGCGCGCGAGCTCATCGACCGCTGCCGCCGCACCCTCGACCGCGCGGCGGTGGAGGGCGTCGAGGCGCAGTTCGCCAAGCAGGCCGAGTGGCTGACCGCGTTCTGGGAGCGCAGCGATGTGCGCATCGCCGGGCACGACGACCTGCAGCAGGCGACGCGCTGGTGCCTGTTCCAGATCGCGCAGGCCGCCGCGCGCGCGGACGGCGCGGGCGTCTCGGCGAAGGGCGTGAGCGGATCCGGCTACGGCGGGCACTACTTCTGGGACACCGAGGTGTACGTGCTGCCGTTCCTCACCTACACGTCGCCGCAGTTCGCGCGCAACGCGCTGCGCTGCCGCGTGCACATGCTGCCCGCCGCGCGCCGCCGCGCCGGCCAGCTGAACGAGGGCGGGGCGCTCTTCCCCTGGCGCACGATCAACGGCGAGGAGGCCAGCGCCTACTACGCCGCCGGCACCGCGCAGTACCACATCAACGCCGACGTCAGCTATGCGCTCGGGAAGTACGTGCGCGCGACCGGCGACGACGACTTCCTCTACCGCCAGGGCGTGGACATCGCCGTCGAGACCGCGCGGATGTGGGCGACGCTCGGGTTCTGGCGCTCCGCCGCGGGTGTCGACACCTTCCACATCCACGGCGTCACCGGACCCGACGAGTACACGACGGTCGTCAACGACAACCTCTTCACGAACGTCATGGCCCGGTACAACCTGCGCTTCGCGGCCCGCGTCGTGCGGGAGATGGCGGCGGATGCGCCGGAGGCGTATGACGCGGCCGTGGAGCGGCTCGGCATCGAGCCCGCCGAGGTCGAGCGCTGGGAGCGCGCGGCCGACGCGATGCACATCCCGTTCAGCCCGGCGCTGGGGATCCACCCGCAGGACTCGCTGTTCCTCGAGCGCGAGGTGTGGGATCTGCCGGCCACCCCGGCCGAGCAGCGCCCCCTGCTGCTGCACTTCCACCCGCTCGTGATCTACCGGTTCCAGGTGCTGAAGCAGGCGGACGTGGTGCTCGCGCTGTTCCTGCAGGGCAACCACTTCACCGAGGCGGAGAAACTCGCCGACTTCGAGTACTACGACCCGCTCACCACGGGCGACTCGACCCTGTCGGCGGTCGTGCAGTCGATCCTCGCGGCGGAGGTCGGCTATCAGGACCTCGCGCACGAGTACTTCGAGCACGCGATCTACGTCGACCTCGGCGACCTGCACCGCAACGCCTCGGACGGCGTGCACGTGGCGTCCGCCGGCGGCGTGTGGACCGCGCTCGTGTGCGGGTTCGGCGGCATGCGCGACCACGACGGCGATCTCAGCTTCGATCCCCGCCTGCCGACCGACTGGCCCGAGCTGTCGTACCCGCTGCAGTGGCACGGATCCCAGCTGCAGATCACCCTGACCGCGGACCGGCTGCTGGTCGAGGTCCGGTCGGGGGATCCGGTCTCGTTCTCCGTGCGCGGAGCGATGCACACGGCCTCGTTCGATGCTCCTGCCGCCGTGCAGCTCGCGGACCAGGGGCCCGTCCTCCGCGGGCGCCCGGAGTTCGGCTCGCAGGCACGGCGCGAGGACGGCACGATCCTGTCGCCGACCGTTCCGACGACCTCGGCGATCCCGATCGTCGGCTACGCCGGAGAGTCGGGGGAATAGTCCGGGCCGTGGCGCTGGTCTCCGAGACTTCGAGGGGACCGGCGCCCGCCCGCATTTCCTGTGCCGGCCTAGTCGCCGTGCCTGATCTCGCAGTCACTGCCCGGTGCGAGCACCGCCTCGTGCCCGTCGTCGTAGCGCACGACCAGGAGCTCGCCGCGCACCTCGAGGACCACGCCGGACCGCTCCGCGCCGCCCACCACCCGGCCGTGGATGCGGATCCGGTCGCC
Source organism: Microbacterium sp. (assembly GCA_031277885.1). Lineage (GTDB taxonomy): Bacteria > Actinomycetota > Actinomycetes > Actinomycetales > Microbacteriaceae > Microbacterium. The sequence goes on along the minus strand of JAITLM010000124.1, from coordinate 10,094 downwards.
TGCTGCCACATGCGTCATCGTCCACCTCCTCTTTCAGGGTACGTCCGTTCGAGGGGCTGCGGCAGGGGTTCTCCCGGCCTTCTCCCGCACCGTCCGGCGCGGCGCGGGCGCCGACGCCTCGGCCGTCGCGGTGCCGGCGCCGGACGGCCCGCGCCGATGTCCGACGCACACCGTAGTCTTGACGGGTGAGCACAGCCCTGTACCGCCGTTACCGGCCCGAGAACTTCGGGGAGATGATCGGGCAGTCGCAGGTGACCGATCCGCTCATGACCGCGCTGCGCAGCGACAGGGTGGGCCACGCCTACCTGTTCTCCGGCCCGCGAGGCTGCGGCAAGACCACGTCCGCGCGCATCCTGGCGCGCTGCCTGAACTGCGCCGAGGGCCCCACCGACACCCCGTGCGGCGTGTGCCCGAGCTGCGTCGAGCTGTCGCGCAACGGCGGCGGATCCCTCGACGTGGTCGAGATCGACGCGGCCAGCCACAACGGCGTCGACGACGCCAGGGATCTGCGCGAGCGCGCGACGTTCGCGCCCAGCCGCGACCGGTTCAAGATCTTCATCCTCGACGAGGCGCACATGGTGACCCCGCAGGGCTTCAACGCCCTGCTGAAGCTCGTCGAGGAGCCGCCGCCGCACATCAAGTTCATCTTCGCGACCACCGAGCCCGAGAAGGTGCTCGGCACGATCCGCTCCCGGACGCACCACTACCCGTTCCGGCTGGTGCCGCCTGCGGCGATGCTCGAATACGTCGAGAAGCTGTGCGCCGAAGAGGGGGTGACGGTCGCCCAGGGCGTGCTGCCGCTCGTCGTGCGCGCCGGCGGCGGATCCCCGCGCGATACCCTCTCGCTGCTCGACCAGCTCATCGCGGGCTCGGAGAACGGCGACGTCGGCTACGAGCGCGCGGTCGCACTGCTCGGCTACACGCACTCCGCACTGCTCGACGAGATCGTCGACGCGCTCGCCGCGGGCGACGCGGCCGGCGCCTTCCCCGCGATCGACCGGGTGGTGCAGACCGGACAGGATCCGCGCCGCTTCGTCGACGACCTGCTCGAACGGCTGCGCGATCTCATCGTGATGGCCGCCGTCGGCGACGGCGCCTCCGCGGTGCTGCGAGGGGTTCCGGAGGACGAGCTGACCCGCATGCGCGGCCAGGCCGCGGCCTTCGGCGGTCCGCGCCTGTCGCGCGCGGCGGACCTCGTGAGCTCGGCGCTCGACGACATGTCGGGCGCGACCTCGCCGCGTCTGCATCTCGAGCTGCTCGTCGCCCGCGTGCTGACCGCGCTCGCCGGAGGCGGGGAGGCGGCTCCTGCTCCGGTTCCTGCTGCTGCGGCCGCTCCGGCACCGGCGGCCGCTGCCGCTGCGCCGGCTGCCGCTGTCGCACCGGCACCGGCACCGTCGAAGCCTGCCGACCCGGCAGCGGCCGCATCCCCGGCGCCGGCCGCATCCCCGGCAGACGCCGCGGGCCAGGCTGCCGCCCTGCCGGAGTCGGCCCCTGCCGCCGCGTCCGAGCCGACCCCTGCGGCCCGGCCCGAGCCCGCCTCGTCCAAGCCGGCCTCGTCCGAGCCCGCCTCGGCGGCTGAGCCCGCGTCCGTGGCGGAGCCCGCCCCGGCGTCCGCATCGGGTCCCGTCGACTTCGACCGGGTCCGTGGCGCCTGGGCCGCTGTGCTCGGTCGACTCGAGAAGATCAGCCGCGGATCCTGGCTCGTGGTCACCGCCGTGCAGCCGCTCGCGTACGACGCCGAGACCGAGGTGCTCACACTCGGGTTCCCCGGACCGAACGACGTCGCCCGGTTCAAGGGGACGAAGCCCGGCGACGGACCGTCCGACCACCTGCGCACGGCGATCGAGGGCGAGCTCGCCGTCAAGGTCAAATACCTGCCGGCTCCGCTGCCCGCGGGCGCTCCCGAGCGGAACTTAGCCGAGAGCGGGAAGGCCCCGCGCCCCTCCGACCAGACCTCGTCCGAGCCCGAGGAGCGCAGCGGGTCCGGATCGGCGCCGTCCGCCCCCTCGTCGAGCACGGCTCGTGCGCCGCAGCGCCCTGCTGCAAAGGCCGCCGCTCCTGTCACGGAGTGGGCGGTCGCCACGATTCCGCAGGGGGAGCCGGATCCTGCTCCGCAGACGGACGCCGGCCCCGCGATGCCTGTCGCGACCGATCCCGCCGCGTCGGCAGCAGCCGCGCCCGCGGCGGCCGCACCCGCGACCTCCGAACCCCGGGTGGCGCAGTTCCCGGTCGACGAGGAGCCCGCCGACATCGAGGCGATGCCGGCGTCCGGCTGGTACGAGCCCGGGCACGACGGCGACGTCCTCGACGATGAGCCGCCGTTCCCGGACGACGCCGACGACCCCGGTCCTGACGCCGATCCCGGTCCCTACGGCGGCGCCCCCGAGCCCGCGCTGGCCCCGGCCGGACGAGCGCCGTCCTCGGCCGGCGCCGCGGAGGAGGATCCTGCGTCCGCCGCCCGTCCGGAACCTGCACCCGCCGCAACCCCGCCCGCCGCACGTCCGGATCCGGCACCGCGCTCCGCACCTCCCGCACCCGCGGTCACGGACCGGGCTCCGCGCTCCGGTGCCCCCGGCGTGCAGCGCTACGGCGAGGCGGTCGTGCGCCAGGTGCTCGGGGCGAAGTTCCTCCGCGAGGAGCCGTACGAGCCGCAGACCCGGTTCCAGTGAGGAACCGCGACCGCGGCGACCAGAAGCAGTGAACGACCGATCATGAGGATCACGAGATGTACGACGGCATCGTCCAGGAGCTGATCGACGAGTTCGGCCGCCTGCCGGGCATCGGCCCGAAGTCCGCCCAGCGCATCGCATTCCACATCCTGCAGACGCCCTCCTTCGACGTGAAGCGGCTCTCCGAGCTGCTCGTCGAGGTGCGCGAGCGGGTGCGGTTCTGCGAGATCTGCGGCAACGTCGCGGAGCAGGAGCGCTGCGCGATCTGCCGCGATCCGCGCCGCAACGCCGCCCTGATCTGCGTGGTCGAGGACGCCAAGGACGTCGCGGCGATCGAGCGCACGCGCGAGTACCGCGGGCTCTACCACGTGCTCGGCGGCGCGATCAGCCCGATCGCCGGCGTCGGACCCGACGATCTGCGGATCGCCCAGCTGATGACCCGGCTCGCCGACGGCACCGTGCAGGAGGTGATCCTCGCGACGAACCCGAACCTCGAGGGCGAGGCGACGGCGAGCTATCTCAGCCGGCTGCTCACCACCATGCAGATCACGGTCTCGCGTCTCGCGTCCGGACTGCCGGTGGGCGGCGACCTGGAGTACGCCGACGAGGTCACGCTCGGACGTGCCTTCGAGGGGCGGCGCGTGCTGTGAGCGGCACCGGCTTCAGCCGTCGCGGCTGGCTGCTCTTCGGGGCGATGTGCCTGCTCTGGGGCGTGCCGTACCTGCTCATCAGCGTGGTCGTGGAGTCGTTCTCCCCGGCGGCGATGGTGGCGGGGAGGACCCTCATCGCGGCGCTGCTGCTTCTTCCGTTCGCGATCCGCAGTGGTGCGATCAAGGCCGCGTGGAAGCACTGGCCCTGGGTGCTCGCGTTCGGCCTCGTCGAGATGGCCGGCCCGTTCTTCCTCCTCGGTCACGCCGAGCAGTCCCTGCCCTCGGGGCTGACGGGCCTGCTCGTCGCCACGGTTCCGCTTTTCGCGGCGCTCATCGCACTCGGCGGCGGCGACCGCAGCGTGCTGAGCCCCGCGCGCCTGATCGGTCTGCTCGTCGGATTCGTGGGCGTCGGCGTCGTGGTCGCGGGTCCGGGGCTCACGGGCGGCAAGGTCGATTTCCTCTCGGCGGGCGAGGTGCTGCTCGTCGCGGTGCTCTACGCGACCGCGCCGTTCATCGTCGCCCGCAAGCTCGGCCATGTCCCGTCGATCGGCACGATCACGCTCGCGCTGCTGTTCATCGGGATCCTCTACCTGCCGATCGCGCTGTTCACGCAGCACGCGGTGCCGACCGTGCCGTCGATCGCCGCCCTGATCGCCCTCGGCGTCGTCTGCACCGCGATCGCGTTCCTCGCCTTCTTCGCTCTCATCAAGGAGGTCGGCCCGGTCCGTGCACCGCTGTTCACCTACGTCAACCCGGTGATCGCGATCATCCTGGGTGCGATCGTGCTCGCCGAGCCGTTCACCCCCGGCCTCATCATCGGGTTCCCGCTGGTGATCATCGGGTGCTGGTTCGCCGGAACCGGCGGCCGGCTGCGGCCGAAGGCCGCCGTCGACGAGACCGCGGTCGAGCTGACGGCCGAGCCGGTGCCGCCGGCGGAACCGGCACCGCGCGACCCGGCCGCCCGGTCGGACGTCAGGACGCCCGACGGATCCCCTTCCACAGAGTGATCAGCAGCAGCACGAAGGCCGCGCCGATCAGGATGTGACCGGCGCCGGCGATCCCGGAGATCGCCTTCGACGCCTCGATCTTGAGCACGTCGAGGATCCCGTGCCAGGCCATCATCGCGCCCGTCACGAGCACGCCGGCGTTGTAGATCCAGAAGAACCAGGAGAAGAGGCGGCTCCTGGACAGCGAGAACGTCTTCTCGAGGGCGAGCACGATGAGCGTGACGAGCGCGCCGAGCGCGAGCAGGTGCGTGTGCACGAGCGCGAGCTGGCCGCTCACCCCGTTCGGGAAGCCCTCGGCCTTCGTGAACTCCCGGTAGAATAGCCCGGCCAGCAGGCCCAGCGCGATCCAGACGACGGCGGCGACGAAGAGCTGGGTGAGGGCGCGTCGCTGTGCGGGCGCGGAGGCGGAGGGGGCGGTGAGGTCGGCAGAAGCGGTCATGATGCCAGCTTGCGCGCATCCGCTCCGCGGCGCATCCATCGAATGAACGAGGCCCCGCACTGGGCAGAAACCCCGCCCGCGCGGGAGAATCGGAGCATGAGCAGCGCATCCGGATCCGCCCGTCGGCGGATGCTGCGCGGTGCGCGCTTCGCCCTGCACCTCATCACGGTCGTGCTCGTCGTCGTCACCACGGCGCGCGCCGGGATCGAAGGGGAGCTGCTGCCCGTCCTTCTCGCCGCGGCGGTGTACCTCGCCTGGTACGGCGCCGGGGCGGGCTTCGCGCACAAGCGCGCTTCCGTCTGGTGGATGCTGGGCCTGCTCGCGATCTGGGCCGGGATGCTCGCCCTGTCCGCGGAGTTCGTCTGGCTCGCGTTCCCGCTGCTGCTGCTCGCCGGCCACGTGCTGCGGCTGCCCTGGTCCCTGGCGTTCATGGTCGTGGTGCTCGCAGCCTCGATCGTCGCGCCGATGCTGCATCCGGGCGGAGTGCCGCCGGGGACGTTGCTCGCCCACCTGATCGGCCCCCTCGTCGGCGGCGGGTTCGCCTTCGCGGTGTCACTGGGATACGACGCGATGCTGCGCGATGCGGCCGAGCGCGAGCGCCTGATCGACTCGATGCTGCGCGCCCAGCGCGAAGCCGAGCGCCTGCACGACGAGCTCGCCGCGAGTCAGCGCGAAGCCGGCGCGACGCGTGAGCGCACGCGGCTCGCCCGCGACCTGCACGACACGATCGCGCAGGAACTCAGCACCATCGTGATGCTCGCCCGCCTGGGGCCGGCGATCCCTTCGGTCGGTGCGGGCGCGGATGCGCCCGTGCCCGCTGCCGGCGCCGATGCGGATCCCGCGGCCCCGGCCGTCGGCGCGCGTCCGGATCGCACCGCGCAGATCGAGCAGCTCGCCCAGCACTCGCTCACCGAGCTGCGCCGCATCGTCGCCGCACTCGCACCCGCCGACCTCGACGAGTCCGCCCTCGCCGCGGCGCTCGCCCGCATGCTCGACGCGCTGCGGGATGAGACCGGCGTCACCGGCACGTTGCAGGTGGATCCGGAGCTCCCCGCCCTCTCGACGCCGGTCGAGGTCGCCCTGCTCCGGGTCGCCCAGTCGGCGCTCGCCAACGTGCGCCAGCACGCGCGCGCACAGACGGTCCAGGTGGCGCTGACGGCCGGCGGTGGATCCGTCCGTCTGCGGCTCGAGGACGACGGCGTCGGGTTCGATCAGGCGGTGCGCCCCTCCGACGCGTCCTACGGCCTCGCCGCGATGCGCTCGCGGCTGCGGGAGGGCGGCGGAGAGCTCACAGTCCGATCAGCGCCCGGCGCAGGCACCATGATCGAGGCGACGCTGCCGCTCGGCGGGGGCGCAGGAACGAGTATCGGACCGAGTGCGGTCGGCCGCGCGGGGGAGATTCCTGGCACGGCGTCCGGCACCGGCGAGAGCGGGGGAGCGGAATGAGCGTCCGACTGATCATCGTCGACGACCACCCGATCGTGCGCGCGGGGATCCGCGCGGTCGTTGAGGCGCGCGGTTTCGACGTCCTCGCCGAGGTCGGCACCGGCGAGGACGCCGTCGAGGCCGCTCGCGAACTGCACCCCGATGTGGTCCTGTGCGATCTGAGGCTCGGAGAGGGCATGGACGGCGTCGCCACGACCGCGGCGTTGCGCGCGCTCCCGGTGCCGCCCGCTGTCCTGATCCTCACCACCTTCGATCACGACGCCCAGATCGTCCGCGCCGTGGAGGCGGGCGCCGCGGGGTACCTGCTCAAGGAGGTCGGCGTCGAGGTCATCTCCCGTGCGATCGTGGACGCGGCAGCCGGATCCACCGTGCCCACTCCGGGCGGGGACGAGCGCCTGGTCGCCGCCCTGCGCGCACCGCGAGTCGAGCTCACCGCGCGCGAGCAGGAGGTGCTGGCGCTCGTAGCCGAGGGACTCAGCAACCGCGAGATCGCGGTGCGCCTCTTCGTCACCGAGGCCACGGTCAAGACGCACATCGTGCACCTGCTCGACAAGCTCGGCGCAGAGAGCCGCACCGGCGCCGTCTCCGAGGCCCGCCGCCGCGGCCTGCTCTGACCACCGCGCAGGCCGCCCCCTCCTCTTCCACTCCCGTTTCGGGGCGTCCCCTGCCGTTTCGGGGCGTGCCACCCCCGGTGAACGTGTCGTGGGGCGCCCCAAACGGCCGGGACGCGCCCCAAACCGGAGGAAGCAACGGACGGGCCACGACCAGGAGGGCACTGCCTCCCGGCCGTCACATACCGGATCCGGCATGGACTGCGCTCGTAGAATGTGCGGTGGTGCGCCGCCTCCGGCGCCCGGCATCCCCCAGGAGTGATCCGTGGCCCTCATCGTGCAGAAGTACGGCGGCTCGTCCGTCGCCGACGCAGAGAGCATCAAGCGCGTCGCGAAGCGCATCGTCGACACGCGTCGCGCCGGGCACGACGTCGTCGTGGCCGTGAGCGCGATGGGCGACACCACGGACGAGCTGCTCGATCTCGCGGCCCAGGTCGCGCCGATCCCCGCGCCTCGCGAGCTCGACATGCTGCTCTCCAGCGGAGAGCGCATCTCGATGGCGCTGCTCGCCATGGCGATCCACTCGATGGGCTTCGACGCGCGCTCCTTCACGGGCCCGCAGGCCGGGATGCGCACCGACAGCCGGCACGGATCCGCGCGCATCGTCGAGGTCACCCCGACGCGCCTGCGCGAAGCACTCGACGAGGGCGCGATCGTCATCGTGGCCGGCTTCCAGGGCATCAACGACGACACGCAGGACATCACGACCCTCGGCCGCGGCGGATCCGACACCACCGCGGTGGCCCTCGCCGCCGCCCTCGACGCCGACGTCTGCGAGATCTACAGTGACGTCGACGGCATCTACACGGCGGATCCGCGCGTCGTCCCGCTCGCGCACAAGCTCTCGCACGTGTCGAGCGAGGAGATGCTCGAACTCGCCGCGAACGGTGCCAAGGTGCTGTACATCCGTGCCGTCGAGTACGCGCGCCGGCACGGCGTCCTGATCCACGCCCGGTCGAGCTTCACCTCGACCGAGGGCACCTACGTTCTGGGCGAGGGCATGAAGAACCCCCGCGAATCCGAGGGAGCAGTCATGGAAGAGCCGATCGTCGCCGGTGTCGCCACCGACCTCAGCCAGGCCAAGGTCACCGTCGCGGGCGTGCCCGACGTGCCGGGGAAGGCCGCGGAGATCTTCAAGATCGTCGCCAAGTCCGGTGCGAACGTCGACATGATCGTGCAGAACGTCTCGGCCGCGTCGACGGGACGCACCGACATCTCCTTCACGCTGCCGAAGTCCGACGCCTCCGCCGCGCTCAAGGCGCTCGCCGCGGAGCAGGCCGACGTGGGCTTCGAGAGCCTGCTGCACGACGACCAGATCGGGAAGCTCTCGGTCGTGGGCGCCGGCATGCGCACGCACTCGGGCGTCTCCGCGATCCTCTTCGAGGCGCTGTCGACCGCGGGCGTGAACCTGGAGATGATCTCGACCTCCGAGATCCGGATCTCGGTCGTCGTGCGCGGCGACGAGCTCGCCGAGGCCGCTCGCGTCGTGCACGCGGCGTACGGCCTGGACGGCGAGGTCGAGGCCGTCGTCGCCGCCGGCACCGGCCGCTGACCCCGGCCGCACGACCGCCCTCTGCGCCGGGACCTCCTCCGGACCCGGTAGAATCGCCCAAACCCTGACACCGGCGCCAGGCGCGGACCGATCCGCCACACCCGGCGACCGCGCCTCCGCCTCGTCCGCCGTCCGGCACCCGCCACGGCACGAAGCCAAGGAAGCATCCCCATGACCCGCATCTCCGACTCAGGATTCTCCGTCGCGATCGTCGGCGCCACCGGCCAGGTCGGCACCGTCATGCGCGACATCCTCGCGGAGCGCTCCTTCCCGATCCGCGAGCTGCGCCTGTTCGCCTCGGCCCGCTCGGCCGGGACCGCGATCGACTTCGGCGGCACGCCCGTCATCGTCGAGGACGTCGAGACCGCGGATCCCGCCGGTGTCGAGATCGCGCTGTTCTCCGCCGGCGGCACCGCGAGCCGCGCCTATGCGCCCCGGTTCGCCGCGGCCGGCGCGATCGTCGTCGACAACTCCAGCGCCTGGCGGATGGACCCCGAGGTGCCCCTCGTGGTGAGCGAGGTCAATCCCGAGGCGATCGCGGACACGCCCAAGGGCATCATCGCGAACCCCAACTGCACCACGATGGCCGCGATGCCCGTGCTCAAGGCGCTGCATGCCGAAGCGGGCCTCGAGCGCCTGATCGTGAGCACCTACCAGGCCGTGAGCGGATCCGGCCTCGCCGGCGCGCAGGAGCTGCTCGGCCAGGTGGAGGGCGTGCTCGCCCAGGGCGACACCCTCCAGCTCGTGCACGACGGCTCCGCACTCGACTTCCCGCAGCCGGAGAAGTACGTGGCGCCGATCGCCTTCGACGTCATCCCGCTCGCCGGATCCCTGGTCGACGACGGCCTCAACGAGACGGACGAGGAGAAGAAGCTCCGCAACGAGAGCCGCAAGATCCTCGGGCTGCCGGACCTCCGTGTCGCGGGGACGTGCGTGCGCGTGCCGGTCTTCACCGGCCACTCGCTGGCGATCAACGCCGAGTTCGCGAACGACATCAGCCCGCAGCGCGCCTATGACGTGCTGGCCGCCGCACCGGGTGTCGTGGTCGAAGAGGTGCCGACCCCACTGTACGCCGCGGGCAAGGATCCGAGCTACGTCGGCCGGATCCGCGCCGACCAGTCCGCACCGGAGGGCAAGGGTCTCGTGCTGTTCATCAGCAATGACAACCTGCGCAAGGGTGCCGCGCTGAACGCGGTCCAGGTCGCGGAGCTCGTCGCCGCGCGCCTCGGCGACTGACCTCCGTCGCGGCGAATTCCGGTCGCCGGATGGCCGCCACGGCGAATATCGGCGCTCCCTCGGCGAACTAGACTGATCGGGTGACTGAATCCGTCGACGTCGTCCTCATCGGCGGTGGCATCATGAGCGCCACCCTCGGAACCCTGCTCCGCGAACTCCAGCCCGACTGGAAGGTCGTGGCCTTCGAGCGACTCGGAGACGTCGCGGAGGAGAGCTCCAACGCGTGGAACAACGCGGGCACGGGGCACGCCGCCCTGTGCGAACTGAACTACATGCCCGAGGGCAAGGACGGCGCACTCGACCCGGCGAAGGCGATCGGGATCAACGAGCAGTTCCAGCTCAGCAGGCAGCTGTGGTCGACGCTCGTCGATCGCGGCGTGCTCGACGCCCCCACGACGTTCATCAACTCCACCCCGCACATGACGTTCGTGCGCGGGCAGAAGGACGTGGACTACCTGCGCCACCGCTACGAGGTGCTCAAGGA
>JAITLM010000112.1 GCA_031277885.1 Microbacterium sp. | reverse complement strand
GGTCCGACCGCGCCGCCGGCACCGTCGTGGTCGCCGTGCCCCGGGGCGGAGCCGTCGTCGCCCCGGCCGCCGCGACGACCGTCGCGCCTCCGCTCGTGTTCAACACCTCCGTGCGTCCTGCCGTGGACGATGACGAGGCGCCGATCGGGTCCGCCGCGGCGCTCCCGCAGGCTCCGGATGCCGTCGTCCCCGTCGCACCGGCCGCCGTGGCGCCGGTCCCGCGCGCACAGCCGGTGGCGCCCGTGCTCCCCGTGGCACCTGCACTCCCTGTGGCGCCGGTAGCGGCGCCCGCCCCGGCCGGCGAATCCGTGCGGGCGGATCCGTCCGCGCTGCTGCTGATCTTCGACACCGGCCAGCGGGTCCGCATCGAGTTGCCCGCCGCCGTCAACCTGGGCCGTCGTCCCGCGCCGTCCGAGCCGGGCGACCTCGTCGTCGCCGTCGAGGATCCGGACAGCACCGTGTCCAAGACCCACCTGCGCCTGGAGCACTCCCGCGGGCGCACCTGGGCGACCGATCTCGGATCCACGAACGGATCCGGCGTCTTCGCCGACGACGGACGCCGCAGCGAGCTCGCGCCCGGAGCGCGCACGCTCCTCGACGACGGCGATCGCGTGCGCATCGGCGACCGCACCTTCACCGTGAACGAACTGCTGCCAGACGGCGGCGAGAGAGGCGCGAGCGCATGACGGGTCCGCGACTGGCACCTCCGCGGGTTCCCTCGGGCAAGCTCACGGTGCAGGCTCCGCCCGAGCTGACACCGACCGACGGCGGCTCGAACATGCTCACCTCGCTCCTGCCGATGCTCGGCAGCATCGGCGCGGTCGTGATGGTCAGCATGAACAACTCCGGGCCCGGCGGCTTCCTCATCGGCGGCATGGTGCTGGTCTCCTCCCTCGGCTTCGTGGTCGTCAACGGCTGGCGGCAGCGCTCGCAGAAGCAGGCGGCCACTCTCGCGGCCCGGCGGGAGTACCTCGCCTACCTCACCGATCTGCGCGCCTCCACCCGCGTCGCCGCACACCAGCAGCGCCGCGCCGCGAACTGGCAGCTGCCCGCGCCCTCGGCCCTGCCCTACGTCGCAGAGGAGCGCACGCGCGTCGCGGAGCGCGGACCCGCGGACGAGGACTTCCTGTCGGTGCGGATCGGCCTCAGCGATCAGCCGCTGTGCATCACGCTCGAGGCGCCGGAGCTGCCGCCGCTCGCCCAGCTCGACCCGGTGTCGGCCTCCGCCGCGCACCGGTTCATGCTCGCGCACTCCACCCAGACGCAGCTGCCGCTGGGCGTCTCGCTGCGCGACCACGCCCGCGTCGAGATCACCGGCGACGAGACCGAGGCGCGCGGCATCGCCCGGGCGATGCTGCTGCACATCGCGACCATGCACGACCCCGAGAACGTGCAGATCGTGATCGCCGCGGACCAGGCGGCGCTGCCGCAGTGGGAGTGGGCGAAGTGGCTCCCGCACACGCACTCGCGTACCGGCAGCGACGCGCTGGGACCTGCGCGCATGATCGGATCCCGGATGGGCGACCTCGAGGAGCTGCTGCCCGCGGGGATCCGCGAGCGGGCCCGCTTCTCGCGCGGAGCCGGATCCGCCGAGCTGCCGCACCTTGTCGTGCTCACCGACGGAGTGCCGGCGTCGAGCCTCGTCGACGGCGTCGCGGGCGTGACGATCATCGACCTGCCGTCGCGCTGGGGCGACCTGGATGACGACCGCACCCTGCGCATCGCGCTGTCGCCCTCCCAGCCCGGTACCGCGGAGCTGGTCAGCCGCTCCATGCTGGCGCAGCCGTTCCAGCCCGACGGCATCACGATCGTCGAGGCGGAGGCCACCGCGCGCCGGCTCATCGCCGTCACCCCCACCGCGCTCTCGCCGGTGGCCGACAAGACCGTCGCCCGCGGGCAGGCCGAGCTCGTCGACCTGCTCGGCCTGCCGGACGTGCGCGACATCGACTTCGACACGGTCTGGGCGCCGCGCCTCGAGCGCGACCGCCTCCGCGTGCCCATCGGGCAGGCCGAGGACGGCTCCCCGCTCATCCTCGACATCAAGGAATCCGCCCAGCAGGGCATGGGTCCGCACGGTCTGATCATCGGCGCGACCGGATCCGGGAAGTCCGAGGTGCTGCGCACCCTCGTGCTCGCGCTCACGCTCACGCACTCGCCGGAGCAGCTCAACTTCGTGCTCGTCGACTTCAAGGGCGGCGCCACGTTCGCGGGCATGGCCGGCATGCCGCACGTCTCGGCGATCATCACCAACCTCGGCAGTGAGCTCTCGCTCGTGGACCGCTTCCAGGATGCGCTGCAGGGCGAGGTCGTGCGCCGCCAGGAGCTGCTGCGCGCGGCCGGGAACTTCGCCAACGTCGCCGACTACGAGAAGGCCCGTCGCGGGGGCCGCACCGATCTGGAGCCGCTGCCCGCGCTGCTCATCGTGGCCGACGAGTTCAGCGAGCTGCTCGCCGCCAAACCGGAGTTCGTGGAGAGCTTCGTCAACATCGGCCGCGTCGGCCGCTCGCTGCAGGTGCACCTGCTGCTGGCCTCGCAGCGCCTCGAGGAGGGCAAGCTCCGCGGCCTCGACACCTACCTCTCGTACCGGATCGGTCTGCGCACGTTCTCCGCGTCCGAGTCGCGCGCCGTCCTCGGCGTCCCTGACGCGTACCACCTGCCGCCCGAGCCCGGCATCGGGTTCCTCAAGAGCGACACCGAGACGATGACCCAGTTCCGCGCGGCCTACGTCTCCGGGCCGCCGCCCCGCCGTCGTCGCGCGGCCTCCGGTTCGCGGCGCGGCCCGCAGGACGCCGCGGTCGAGGTGTTCTCGGCCGCGCCGGTGCGCAGCGCCCCGCCGCAGGCCGAGGCGCCCGTCGAGCTCGAGCAGTCGGCGGCGCCCGAGGAGAGCGGCAGCACCTTCGAGCTCGCGGTCGAGCGGATGAGCGGCCGCGGGCCCGCGGCG
>JAITLM010000059.1 GCA_031277885.1 Microbacterium sp. | reverse complement strand
GAACTCATCATCGCGATGTTCCTCCTCGCCCTCATCACGATCGCCCTGATCCCCGCGCTCTACAACGGGATCATCTACTCCTCGCAGCAGGCGACGACGGCGACGGCGACGCGCCAGCTCAATACCCTCGTCGAACAGGCGCGGCAGACGCACACGTGCAGTGCACTGAGCTCGGCCGCGTCACTTCAGAACTTCACGGACGGCGCACGGCAGAGCTTCTCGACCTCGGGCACGTACGACTGCTCGACGAGCCCTGCACGGCTCTCGATCACCGCCAAGGGCGTCAACAGCACGACGCTCGCCACCGTCCAAGCACTGGTGTACCTGCAATGAACGCGCACGACGACGTACGGGACGACGACGGGCTCTCGCTCGTCGAGCTCATCTTCTACGTCGTGATTCTCGGTCTCATCACGACAGGCATCGCGGTGGTCTTCTTCAACACCTGGAAGGCTCAGGCGAGCGTCAGCGATCAAGTGGATGCGACGGAGCGCGGACAGCTGGTCTCCTCGCAGATCGAGAAGGCCATGCGCAATGCGGTCGCCTACAAGATCACGGATCCCACGCTCACGGCATCGGGATCGACCGGATCCACCCTCGTGGTGGCGACCGCGATGACCGGATCCAACGCCTGCATGGCGTTCAGCCTCGGCGGCGGGACCGCGCAGCTCGCCACGACGTCCGGCGGAGCCGTGACACCGGCGCCGTGGCCGACCTGGCAGACCGGGATCACCGCGCACAAGACATCCGCGGGCACATCGGTGCCGTTCTTCGCGCAGGTCGGCACGGACGTCAGTTACTCCTTCGACGTCACGAGCGCCAACGGGCCTGCGGTCCACTTCGAGGGCACCGCCTATCTGCGCAATCCCACATGGGGCGTCCGGCCGGGAGGAGGGAGTCAGACATGCTTCTGATCCACGACCTGTCGGCGCGCTGGCGCAAGAGCCAGGGGGAGGACGAAGGCGTCGCTCTCGTCCTGGTCGTGTTCGTGATGCTGATCGGCCTCATCGCGACGGCGACCATCGCGGCGGCCATCTTCTTCGTCATCAACGGGAACCTGGGCAACAGGCGCAGCACGCAGGCCTTCATCGCTGCGGAGTCCGGCAGGGATGCGATCGTGGCGGCGCTCACCGCTGCGGTCGCGGGGAACAGCTGCGGCGCCTCGACGATGACGGCGAACAGCATGTCGCAGGCGTCGGGCCCCTACTTCGACACCAGGGCGCAGGCCGTCCAGGTCGCCGCGGGAGGCAGCGCCCCGACGGCGTGGAACAGCGCGGTCTCGCCCGCGTGCCCGACGAAGGACACGAGCTACATCGTCATCCAGTCGACCGGATACGGCACGAGCAGCGTCGCAGGCCAGAAGTCGACGATCCTGTCGGTCTATCAATGGCAGGTCACGCCGCACACCTCGCAGAGCGGGACGATGGCGGGAACCAACGGCTCGTTCCACGGGGTCGGCGGCGGCTCGTCGAGCAACACGCTCACGGGCGACCTCGTCGTCCGCACCAGCGACTACACCTGCAGCGGCTCGAGCATCATCGACGGCGATCTCTGGGTGCTCGGCGGATCCGACGGGACGAACGGCGGCAACGTGACGCTCACCGGTGGGTGCCACATCACCGGGAACGTCTTCGCGAACGGGGCGGTCAGCACGAACGGAGCCAATCCCTCCAGCCCGATCATCGTCGGGAAGAGCATCCTGGCGGGCGGCGCGATCACGATGTCGTCCAACGGCACGAGCGTCGGCGGAGCGTGCGCGGCCGCGGACGGATCCTCGTGCGGTCAGGTCGCCTCCGGCGGTGCGGTCAAGCTGAGCAAGACGGGCAGCGCGGGAACCATCAAGGGGGCGGTGACCGGGAAGACCACCCCCGTGATCGACCCGTCGGGGTGGACCCATCCGGACGGCACGGCGCTCGTCGGCGCGGCCGGCCCTGCGCCGACGTTCGCGCCGCCGCTCAACTCCGCGCAGAACGGCGGCTCCATCTCCGGCACGGTCTACGCGATGACCACCTGGATCGAGTTCGGCGCGGGGACGGCCTGGCAGGGCACGCCGACGGCCGCGACGACCTCCGTCTGCCCGGCCAATCCGAACACGGTGCTCGCCGCGGCGACCGGCCCGGTGATCCTGGACTACTCGGGATCCGGGTGCTCGGCCACATCGGGGAACACGACGACGATCACCCTCGCCGCGGGGAACGTGCCG
Source organism: Microbacterium sp. (assembly GCA_031277885.1). Classification (GTDB taxonomy): domain Bacteria; phylum Actinomycetota; class Actinomycetes; order Actinomycetales; family Microbacteriaceae; genus Microbacterium. Next base: position 16,112 of record JAITLM010000059.1, on the reverse strand, counting down.
CGCGACGCGGTCTTCCTCGTCGCACCGGGCAAGACCATGAAGGTCCAGATCAACGGGAGCCTCACCGGTCCCTCCAGCCCGACCTCGCAGATCTTCTTCGTGCACCAGAGCTTGAACACCGGCAACGTCGCGACGGACTGCGGCCGTCCGTCCGGCGACAGTTTCACCTCCGGATCCGTGACCATCGCACCGCGGATCATGGTCTACACGCCTTGCGGCATGAACGGCACCTGGACCGGGACGCTGACCGGACAGTTCTACGTCGGCGGATCCATGACCTACAACGGGAACTTCACCTGCCAGCCGATGTCCTGGGTCCCGACTCCGTCGCCGATGCCGAACATGGATTGCAAGATCCTCGGTTCGGGCGGGGCTGCGGGCAGCACGACCTACACCCTGTCGCTCGGCAACCTCCTCTCACAGGCGGAGCAATGATGCCCGCCATGGTGCTCGCCGTCGCCGGCCTCTACGGATTGGTCATCGGATCCTTCCTCAATGTCGTCGCGTATCGCGTGCCCGCTGGGATCCCTCTGGTCCGGGAGAGCCGGTGCCCGAGCTGCGGCGAGCACATCCGCTGGTGGCAGAACGTTCCCGTGGTCTCGTGGCTCGCGCTCCGAGGCCGGTGCGCAGCATGCACCGCGCGCATCAGCGGCCGCTACCCGCTCGTGGAGGCCGCCACGGGGGTCGCCTTCGCCGGAGTCGCGTGGTGGGCGTTGACGGCGGGTCCTTCCCGCGCCGTCGCCGCCGATGCGCCGTCCTCGTTCGGGGCCACCGGGCTCGCCGGAGCGGGCGGCCCCGCCGTGACGTGGTCGAGCGGGCCCGAGGTCTGGATCGTGCTGGTCGCGTTCCTCGGCTTCGCGGCCGTGTCGATCGTGCTCACCCTCATCGACCTCGACACGCGCCGGCTGCCGAGCGCGATCGTCCTGCCGAGCATCGCGGGAGGAGCCGTGCTGCTGGGCGCGGCCGCCGTGGTCGCCGCGGCGACCGGATCCTCCGAAGCCGGATGGGGGGACCTGCTGCGCGCGCTCGCCGGCGCTGCGATCCTCTACGCCTTCTACTTCACGCTGCGGCGGATCAAGCCGCGCGGGATGGGCGGGGGAGACGTGCGGCTCGCGGCCCTGGTCGGCCTCTACCTCGGGTGGACGGGCTGGGGCGCGCTCGCCGTGGGGGCCTTCGCGGCCTTCCTGCTCGCCGGGATCTACGCCGGCGCGCTGATGCTGCTGCGACGGGTCGGGCGCAAGACGGCGATCCCGTTCGGCCCGTGGATGATCGCCGGAGCCTGGGCGGGGATCGCGCTCGGCGAGCCGGTGTGGCGCTGGTATCTCGGACTGCTGGGGATGCACTGAGCCGCGACGGCTCAGCGGGGGAAGGGGAGCGGACATGGCGAAGAGTCACGTGGGCGTGGAGATCACGGAGGAGAGCGTCCGTGCGGTCGAGGTGAGCGTCGACCGCCAGCCGCAGGTGCTGGCATACGGGGAGGTCGTGCTGCCCCCGGATGCGGCGCACGACTCGGAGGTGCTCGACCAGGGCGCCGTCGCCGTCGCGATCCGGCAGCTCTGGAACCTCGCGAAGATCGGATCCAAGTCGGCGACCCTGGGCATCGCGAGCCGCCGGGTGCTGGTGCGCGAGCACACCACGACCGCCATGGCGCCGGAACTGCTGCGCCAGGCCCTGCCGTTCCAGGTGCAGGATCTTCTTCCCGTGCCGGTCGCGCAGGCCGTGCTGGACTACTACCCGATCTCGCAGCAGGGCGATCAGCTGCACGGGCTGCTCGTCGCCGCGGTCTCCGAGACGATCGAGTCGATGATCGCCTCCTTCGCCCGGGCGAAGATCCGCGTGGACGGCGTCGACCTCGGGGCGTTCGGGCTCGCGCGCGCCGCCGCCAGGGTCGTGCCAGAGGGCACTGCGGCGGTGGTCCACATCGGCGACCACACCACGCAGATCGTCATCCTGCGGGACGGGATCCCTGATTTCGTCCGCATCACGCCCGTCGACCTGGAGACCGTGGCGGTGAGGAGGCGTGCGGCGCAGATGGTCGCGCCCGACGGGGCGGGGGATGGGACGTTCGTCGCCGCCGGCGCCCTGGATCCGGCCCGCCTCGTCGTCGCGGATCTCGCCGGCGCCGCCGGCATCGTGCCGCACGGTGCACTCCGCTCCGACACGGCGCTGCGCCCGGTCGCGGACGTGATCGGCCGGATACGGAGCACCCTGTCGTTCTATGCGAACAGACCGGCGGCCCCTCCCGTGGGACAGGTGCTGCTGTGCGGGGCCGGATCCGCCGTCGACGGCGTTCTCGCCGGGCTTGCGGAAAGCGTCGAGGTGCCCGTCCGCATGCTCGGCATCGCGGATCTGCTGCCGATGCGAGTCCCGGAACCGACCGGAGAGCTCGCCCTCAACCTGGTGAGCACGCTCGGGCTCGCCCTCGGGAAGGAACGCTGATGGCACGCACCGTCGCTGTCGCGCCCGGCGGGGTGCCCCGGGTGGACCTGCTGCCCCGGTCCGAGATCGAGCGCAGGGAGCGCGAAGCGCTCACCGCCGTCTGGGTGCGGATCTGCCTGCTGGCCGTCCTGCTCGCGGCGGTGCTGATCGGTGGCGCGTTCGTCTGGAACCTCTTCGCGCAGCAGCGGCTGTCGGCGGAGCAGGATCGCTCGCAGCAGCTGATCGGTCAGATCGCCGCGCTCTCCGACGTGAGCAAGGCGCTCGCGACCGAGAGCGAGCTGCAGAGCTTCCGTGCGGATGCGATGGGATCCGACTTCGCCTGGAGCGGCATCCTGGACAAGGTCCGCGCCTCACTGCCCGCGGGCGCCTCACTGACCGGGTTCGCGCTGACCCCGGGGGCGTCGCCGGCCGCGACGAGCGGCGAGGACGCGACGCAGAAGGAGAGCGCGGCGAAGAAGGCCCTCGGGCTCACCGGGACGCTCACGATCGACAGCCCGACAGCGGTGGATCTGGGGTCGTACGTGCGCTCCTTGCGCGGCGTCACCGGCGTCCTCTCCGCCGACGCGAACGCGACGACCAGCGGCGCGTCGGCCGTGGGCCGCTTCACCTACAAGGTCGACATCACCTTCGATCAGACGGTCTACTCCGGCCGCTTCGCGGAGGAGGCGAAGAAATGACCAAGTCCTTGATCACGCTCATCGGCGCGATCGTCTCCATCGCCATCGTGGCCCTCGCCGTGGTCTTCGGCGTGCTGCCGCTGCTCGGACAGTCGTTCACCGCACTCGGCGACACCGCACAGGCCGGGACGACGAACCAGGCCTACGAGAAGCAGATCTCCGATCTGCAGAAGCAGAAGGCGCGCAAGGACGAGGTCGACGCATCGGTCTCGGACCTGCGCGCACAGATCGCCGCGGTGCCCGACCTCGATCAGGCGTTCGACGTCATCTCCGGTTCGGCGCAGAACGCCGGAGTGGTCATCACCAGCATCACCCGCGGCGATCTCGCGGCCTACGTCGCGCGCACGGCGCCGATCGAGGCGGGCCCCGCGGCCGCCGCGGCCGCCAAGAAGGCCCCGTCCGCACCGCAGCCCACGCCGCAGCCGACGAGCGCGTCGGATCCGGTGGGGGCGGCGAACAGCACGGCGGCGCAGGCGAACAGCAGCGCGGCCCAGACATCGCAGGCCGCCGGGGCCGGCTCGTCCGCCGCGCCGACCCCGGTCGCGGCGGCGCGGCAGCAGATCCCGATCGCGGTCGTCGCGAACGCGTCCGACATGACCGCCGTGCAGGCGTTCCTGGACGGGCTGCGCGGATCGGGCCGGCTGCTCGGGGTCGACAAGGTGGACGTCACGGGCAGCGACGGGAGCTTCGTCGTGAACCTGGATGTGCTCGCCTTCGTCAGCGCGGACGCGGCGGCCCCGACTGCAGGAGCCTCGAAGTGAGCGCCGCGGAGCTCACGCGCATCCTCGCGATCGGCGCCCGTGCCGGCGCGAGCGACGTGCACGTCACCGCCGGGGCCGCGCCGCTCATGCGGGTCGACGGCGACCTCGTGCCCGTGCCGCGGCATGAGCAGGTGCTCAGCGCCGACTGGGTCGAGCAGGCCGCCTACGACCTCATGACGCCGGCGCAGCGGGAGGAGATCGCCATCCACCACGAGGTCGACCTGGCCCACGCCGTGGACGAGATCGGGCGCTTCCGCGTGAACGTGTTCCGCCAGCTCGGCGAGATCGCGATGGCACTGCGCTACATCCCCGACCGCGTGTTCAGCCTCGAGGAGCTCGGCGCTCCGGCGATCGCGTACGACCTGGCGCTCCGCCCGCGCGGCCTCGTGCTGCTCACCGGCCCGACCGGATCCGGGAAGTCGACGACGCTCACGGCCATGGTCGACATCATCAACGCGACCCGCCCCGTGCACGTCGTGACGATCGAGGATCCGATCGAGTTCCACCACACCAGCCGGCGCGCGCTCATCCACCAGCGCGAGGTCGGATCCGACACGGCCTCCTTCGCCGAGGCGCTGCGCCGCGTGCTGCGGCAGGACCCCGACGTGATCCTCGTCGGCGAGCTGCGCGACCCGGAGTCGATCTCGACCGCCCTGTCGGCCGCGGAGACCGGCCACCTCGTGCTCTCCACGCTGCACACGCAGGGCGCGGCGAAGTCCGTCAACCGCATCGTCGACGTCTTCCCCTCCGACCAGCAGCACCAGATCCGCACCCAGCTCGGCGACACGCTGCAGGGCATCATCAGCCAGACGCTGCTCCCGCGCGCGCAGACGGCGGGGCGCACGATCGCGACCGAGGTGCTGATCAACACCCCCGCGGTCGCGAACCTGATCCGGGAGGGCCAGGTGTCGCAGCTGTACTCGACGATGCAGTCGAGCCAGTCCGTCGGCATGCACACGCTCGACCAGGACCTGCGCCGGCTCGTGGGCGACGGCGTGATCGCCGCGCACGTCGCGCGCACCTTCGCCGTGGATCCGAAGTCGATCGACGGCGTGCACGTGAAGCCCGCGGATCTGGACGCCGAGTCGTGGTCGACGTTCGCCGCCGGCCGGCAGCTCGAGGAATGGGGATCCTGATGGCCGGGGTGCAGGAGTACGAGTACCAGGCGCTCGACGTGGCCAGCGCGCAGACCGTCAAGGGCACAATGGACGCGGCGAGCGACAGCGCGGTCGCGGCCAAGCTCCGCGCGCAGGGTCTCACGCCGTTGCGCGTCGCGCCGGTCGCGAAGACGGGTCTGTATCGTGAGATCTCGCTGCCGTCGCTGCGCAAGGGCGTCTCGGCGAAGACCCTGGCGATCTTCTCCCGCCAGATGGCGGCGCTCATCAACGCCGGACTCCCGCTGCTGCGCACCCTCACCGTGCTGGCGGAGCAGGCGGACGACAAGAAGCTGCAGCAGGTGCTCGTCATCGTGCAGACGGACGTGGAGTCCGGATCCTCCCTGTCCGCGTCGATGGGACGGCACCCGCAGGTCTTCCCGCCGCTCATGGTCTCGATCATCCGCGTCGGCGAGGCGGGCGGCTTCCTCGGCAAGGCGCTCACGTCGATCGCGGAGACCTACCAGCGGCAGGCCGATCTGCACGCGAAGATCCGCGCCGCCACGACGTACCCGCTCGTGGTGCTGATCATCGCGATCCTCGGCGTCACCGCGATGCTGATCTTCGTCGTGCCGGTGTTCAAGAACATGTTCGCGGGACTCGGGACGAGCCTGCCGCTGCCGACGCAGATCCTCGTGACGGTCTCGGAGAACATGCGGTGGATCGCGCCCGCGGTCGCCGTGCTGCTGATCGCGCTGTGGATCTGGTGGGCGCGCAACCGGTACACGGACGCGTACCGCAAGGTGGTCGACCCCTTCCTGCTGAAGCTGCCGATCTTCGGCAAGCTGCTGACGAAGATGGCCGTCGCGCGCTTCACCCGGAACCTGTCGATGATGCTCGACGCCGGCGTGCCGATCATCCAGGCGCTCTCGATCGTGGGACAGGCGTCGAACAACTGGAAGATCGAGCAGACCGTGCGCGACATCCAGGAGTCGATCCGCGGAGGGCGCTCCTTCGCCGCCCCGCTCGCCGCGGCCGAGGTGTTCCCCGCGATGGTGTCCCAGATGGTCGCGGTCGGCGAGGAGTCCGGCACCCTCGCCGAGATGCTCGGCAGCATCGCCGACTTCTACGAGGACGAGGTCGAGACCGCCACCGAGCAGCTGTCTTCGCTCATCGAGCCGGTCCTGATCGTCGGACTCGGCGTGGTGATCGGCGGGATGGTGATCTCGCTCTACCTGCCGATCTTCACGCTCTACGGCGACCTGGCGAAGCAGCACTAGACCGAAACGCGCAGCACCTCTTCGATCGTCGTGATGCCCTGAGCCACCTTCGCCCAGCCGTCGTCGCGCAACGGGATCATCCCCTGTTCGAGGGCGATCTCGCGCAGCTCGCCACCGGTCGCGCGCCCGACGAGCGCCTGCTCGATGCGGTCGGTGATCTCCATCGCCTCGTGCAGCGCGACCCGGCCGCGGTAGCCCGTGCTGGAGCACGCGGCGCACCCCACGGCCCGGTGCACGGTGGCGCCGTCGATGAGGTCCTGTGGCATGCCGACGGCCTCGAGCATCGCGCGGTCGTCGTCGATCGGCTGGCGGCACTTGACGCAGAGCCGCCGCGCCAGGCGCTGCGCGATCACCGCGCTCAGCGCGGTCGCCACGAGGAACGGCTCGGTGCCGATCTCGACGAGCCGGGTGAGCGCACTCGGGGCGTCGTTGGTGTGCAGGGTCGACAGCACGAGGTGCCCGGTCAGCGCCGCCTCGATCGAGATCGCCGCGGTCTCGCGGTCGCGGATCTCGCCCACGAGCACGACGTCCGGATCCGCCCGCAGGATCGAGCGCAGCGCCGTCGCGAACGTGAGGCCCGCCCGCGGGTTGACCTGGATCTGGTTGATGTCCGGGATCCGGTATTCGACCGGATCCTCGACCGTGATCACGTTCACGCGCGGGTTCGCGACGGCCCGCAGCGCCGTGTAGAGCGTCGTGGACTTGCCGGATCCGGTCGGTCCCGTCACCAGCACCATGCCGTGCGGGCGGGAGATCGCCTGCGTGAAGCGCTCCTCGTTGCGGTCGGAGAACAGCAGGTCCGACATCAGCATGACCTGCCCGCTGTTGTCGAGGATGCGCATCACGATCTTCTCGCCCCACACCGTCGGCAGGGTCGCCACGCGCAGGTCGACGCTGCGCCCCTCGTGCAGCACCGAGATGCGCCCGTCCTGCGGCACGCGCTTCTCGGCGATGTCGATCGAGGACATGATCTTCAGCCGTGAGATGACGCCGTCCTGGATGCTGCGGTCCGCGCGCTGCATCTCATGCAGCACGCCGTCGATCCGGAACCGGACGGTGAGCCGGTGCTCTCCCGGCTCGATGTGGATGTCGCTCGCACGGTCGTTGATCGCCTGCGTGATGAGCAGGTTCACGAACCGCACCACGGGCGCATCCGCGTCCTGATCGTCGAGCTGCTCCGTGAAGACGACGTGCGCGGAGGTCGACGCCTCTCCGATCTGCTCGGACAGGTCGGTGAGCTCCTCGTCGGAACGCAGGAACCGCTCGAACGCCTGGTTCAGCGCCTCACCGGTCACCACGACGGGGCTCACCCGGAGGTCGGTGATGCTGGCGACGTCATCGAGGGCGATGATGTCGGTCGGATCCAGCATCGCGACCGTCAGCTGATCGCGGTACTGCCGCAGCGGCAGCAGGCGGTACCGCCGGCACATCACCCCAGGCACGAGCGAGATGACCTCGGGATCCAGCGGATACGCCGACAGATCCACGAAGGGCGTGCCGGTCGCCACCGACACCGCCTCCGCCAGCTGGGCCTCGTTGACCAGGCCGCGCCGGAGCAGGTACTCCGGCAGTGCGTCGCCGTCCCCGACCGCCGACACCGCGGAGGTCACATCATCGGCGCGCGCAGCGCCGGTCAGCACGAGCATCTGCCCCAGGCCGCGCATGGGATCCCCATCCCGCGGCGCCCCACACGCCGCTCCTGTGCTCATCCTAGAACCGCGGGGCCGTTCGCGGCAGGGTCGATATTCCGGTCGACACGGTGAATCAGCCGAAGCACGGGAAAGGCCTCGCGGATCCTCGGTCGCGCCCTCTGTACCGCGGACGATCCGGGCGCGATACTGGCCTCATGCCCACCGCATCCCGGTCGATCGAGATCGCCGCACCCATCGAAACCGTCTTCGCGTTCTTCACGGATCCGAGCAAGGACCCGACCTGGCGCGCCGGCGTCAAGGAGATGCAGGCGCAGGGCGCCCCCGCCGTCGGGACGACCGTTCATCAGGTGATCGCGGGTCCCGGCGGCCGATCGATCGACGCCGACATCCGCGTCACCGAGTACGCGGCGCCGCGCCGCTACGCCTTCGCCACGATCGCGGGCCCGGTGCGTCCGGTCGGCAGCTACGCCTTCGAGGAGACCGAGAGGGGCACGCGCGTCACGTTCGCACTGTCGGTCGAGCTGGGCGGCCTGAAGAAGCTGTTCATGGGCGGTCCCGTGCAGAAGAGCATGGACGGCGAGATGGCCGCGCTCGACAAGGCCAAGGCGCTCCTGGAAGCCTGAGCGCAACCGCCCCGTTTCGCTCTCTGCCCCTGTTCTCGCGCTCGATCGGCGAGTCCGTCGGTCCCGGCGCATAGGCTGGGCCTCATGACCGACGTTCTTCCCTCCGGCCTCGCCATCGGCGACTTCGACCCCGCGATCCGCCCTCAGGACGACCTCTACCGGTACGTGAACCACACGTTCCTCTCCACGACCGAGATCCCCGCCGACAAGGCGCGCTGGGGATCCTTCCACCTCCTCGCCGATCAGTCCGAGAAGGACGTGCGCGCGATCATCGAGGAGGCGCAGGGCGCAGAGTCCGGCACCGAGGCGCGCAAGATCGGCGACCTGTTCGCGAGCTTCATGGACACCGAGCGCATCGCCGCTCTCGGCACCGCTCCTCTGGCCGAGCCCCTCGCCGCGGTCGACGCGATCTCCACGATCGACGACTTCCTCGCGACCATCGGATCCTTCGACCGCCAGGGCATCGCCGCCCTCATCGGCGTGTTCGTGGAGCCGGACCCCGGCAACCCGGAGCGCTATGTGCCGTTCGTGGTGCAGGCGGGCATCTCGCTGCCCGACGAGAGCTATTACCGCCTGGACAGCTTCGAGGCCACGCGCGCGGCCTACCGGGCGCACCTCGAGCGGATCCTGGGCCTCGCAGGCGTCGCGGACGCCGCAGGCCAGGCCGACCGCGCCTTCGCGCTCGAGCACGACATCGCGGGGCACCACTGGGACAACGTCGAGAGCCGTGACGCGGTGAAGACGTACAACCTGAAGAGCTGGGACGAGTTCCAGACGCTGGTCGGCGTCGACCTCGCCTCCTGGCGGGACGCGGTCGCGGGCCCCGCCGGCGCGGACGCCTTCGCCGAGGCGGTCGTCTACCAGCCGAGCTTCTTCGAGGGCCTCGGATCCCTGCTCACTGCGGAGCGCCTGGACGACTGGAAGGCCTGGTTGCGCGCCAAGGTCGTGCACGGCCTCGCCGCCTACCTCACGGACGACATCGTGCAGGAGAACTTCTCCTTCTACGGCACCGAGCTCACCGGCGTCCCGACCATCCGGGAGCGCTGGAAGCGCGGCGTCTCGCTCGTCGAGGGCGCGCTCGGCGACGCGGTCGGCAAGGTCTACGTCGAGCGGCACTACCCGCCGGCGGCGGAGCAGGCGATGGGCGAGCTCATCGGCAACCTGCTGGAGGCCTACCGGCAGTCGATCACCACGCTCGAGTGGATGAGCCCGGAGACCCGGGAGAAGGCGCTCGCCAAGCTCGACACGTTCACCCCGAAGATCGGGCACCCGAAGGTCTGGCGCGACTACTCGACCGTCACGGTCGACGCCGGCGACCTCGTCGGCAACGCCGGCCGCGCCGCGCAGTTCGAGCACGATCGCACGATCGGCAAGGTGGGCAAGCCCATCGACCGCGACGAGTGGTTCATGCCGCCGCAGATGGTGAACGCGTACTACAACCCGCTCATGAACGAGATCGTGTTCCCCGCGGCGATCCTGCAGTACCCGTTCTTCGACGCCGGACGCGACGCGGCGGCGAACTACGGCGGGATCGGATCCGTCATCGGTCACGAGATCGGCCACGGCTTCGACGACCAGGGCAGCCGGTACGACGGCGACGGCAAGCTGCAGGACTGGTGGACGGACGAGGATCGCTCCGCGTTCGAGGAGCGCACGAAGTCGCTCATCGCGCAGTACGACGCGCTGGTGCCGGAGGGCCTGAGCGCCGAGCACCACGTGAACGGCGCTCTCACGATCGGCGAGAACATCGGCGACCTCGGCGGACTCGGGATCGCGCTCAAGGCGTACGAGATCGCGCTCGGAGGCGCGGAGGCGCCCGTCATCGACGGCCTGACCGGCGTGCAGCGCCTGCTGCTCTCCTGGGCGCAGGTGTGGCAGCAGAAGAGCCGCGAGGCCGAGACGATCCGCCTGCTCACGATCGACCCGCACTCGCCCAACGAGTTCCGCTGCAACCAGATCCTGCGCAACATCGACGCCTTCTACGAGGCGTTCGACGTGACCGAGGCGGACAAGCTGTGGCTCGCTCCCGAGGAGCGCGTCACGATCTGGTGACCTCTCGCCGCTTCCGCGATGCGACGCCCGCCCCGGCCTGTGCCGGGGCGGGTGTGTCGTTTTCGGGCCTTTCCCGGGGGGGCGTCGAGCGAGCACGGCCGGAGGCCGCGCGGGACGGGACGCGGCTTCCTGCGAGCGCGAGGCGTTTCGTCCTCGGCTCGCGGCGTTGGCGGCGCCCGGCCGTGGCTCGTCCGTCGGCTAGGATCGCCGGATGATCCCCGCAGACTGGACCCCGCATCGCCGTGAGGACGGCGAACTCCTGGGCTGGATCCGCCCCGCAGGCGCCGACTGGCTCGCCGTCGACGTGCTCGGACGCGAGCTCACCGGCGAGATCGACTGGCTCGACGCCGAGGCCGCGCTCGAGGAGCACGGGATCCGCTGGCTCGCGGATCCGTGGGTCCTCGAGGGCGAGGCCGAGGGGCCGCTGCGGGTGCAGATCGTGGAGGTCGTGCCCGAGGGCGAAGGCCGGATCACGGTCAAGATCGACGACTTCGGCGACATGCAGCGCCCGCCGACCCAGCGCTACACCCTGGCCTGGCCGCTCCCCGCGCGTCTGCGCCCTCACGGTCCCGGCGACCCCGATGGCCGCACGATCACGCGGTAGATCCCCGGGGCTCGGCGCGCCGCGTCCTCCCGCTCGGTTTGGGGCGCACCTCCTTCGGTTTGGGGCGCATTCCCTCGTTTTGGGGCGCCACGCCGCTCTCGGCGGGCATCATGCGCCCCAAAACGGAGAAGTCCGTCCCGAAACGGGGTTCGGAGGTCCTCCGAGAGGGAGGAGGACCCCACCGCGTCCGAGGTGCAGGCTAGCCTGAGCGTCAGCGGACGAGGTTGTCCCCGAGGAGGTCTCATGGTCGGTGCCGTCACTGCTCCGGATGATCCGGCCGCTGCGCGGGGGATCGCGCGGCGAGCCCAGTCCGACGTCTATCGCGCGGGCGTGAGCGGCGCCCGGCCCGCCGTCCCGACCCAGCCGGCGGCGCTCGAGGAGGCCGCCCGAACCGCGCTCAGCCTGGAGGCGTTCGCCTACATCGCGGGCGGGGCCGGCGCCGAGCGAACCGTCGCCGCGAATCGTGCGGCGTTCGAGCGCTGGCAGGTCTGGCCGCGTCCGCTGCGGGACGTCTCCGTGCGCGACCTGGGCACGCGCTTCCTCGGCGTCGACCGGCCCACGCCGCTGCTGCTCGCGCCGCTCGGGGTCATGGAGCTCGCGCACCCCGACGCGGATCTGGCCGTCGCCCGGGCAGCCGCCGCGATGGGGGTGCCGCATGTGCTGTCGAATCAGGCCTCGGTCCCGATGGAGCGCGTCGCGGCGTCGGTGCCCGGCGGGGCGAGGCTGTTCCAGCTCTACTGGTCCGCATCCGACGAGCTCAACGCGTCACTGCTGCGCCGCGCCGAGGCCGCCGGCGCCGAGGCGATCGTCATCACCGTCGACACGCACCTGCTGGGCTGGCGCACGCGCGACCTCGACCTCGGATACCTGCCGTTCACGCGGGGCATGGGCATCGCCCAGTACACGTCGGATCCGGTGTTCCGGGACCTCGTCCGCGCGCGGGCGGGATCCTCGACCGGTGGATCCAAGGTGCGGGTCACCGCGAAGACGATCGCTGCGGGGATCTCGATCGCACGCAACGGCGCCGCGGTCACGGGATCGCCGAGCCTGCGCGAGAACCTGCGTTCCCCGCTGCCCCGACTCGCGGTCGAGACCTTCCTCGACGTCTTCTCCACGCCCGCCCTCACCTGGGAGGATCTGGCGAAGGCCCGCGACTGGACCTCGCTCCCGCTCATCCTCAAGGGCATCGTGCATCCCGATGATGCCGCGCGCGCGGTCGATGCGGGGCTCGACGGCGTGTGGGTGTCGAACCACGGCGGGCGCCAGATCGACCAGTCCGTGCCGACGCTGGAGGCGCTGCCGGGGATCGTGGAACGCGTCGCCGGCCGCATCCCGGTGATCTTCGACTCCGGAGTGCGCGGCGGAGCGGACGTCTTCATCGCCCTCGCGCTCGGCGCGACGATGGTGGCGCTCGGTCGCCCCTATGCGTACGGACTCGGGATCGCCGGGGAGACCGGCGTGCGCGAGGTCATCCGCAACGTGCTCGCCGAGCTCGACATCACGCTGGGACTCGCCGGACTCACGGCCGTGCGCGACGCGGATCCGTCCGCCCTCCGGCGCGCGAACGCCTGAAAGCCGCGGCGGATCCGGAAGCAGGGCGCGAGCGGATCCGGATCCGGAAGCCGGCACGAGCGGATCCGGATCCGGGAATATCCACGAAGGCGCGGCGTTCGCGAAAGGCATGAAGGTTCTTCTCACCGGCGCGACCGGCTACATCGGCACTTCCGTCCTCGACCGGCTGCTCGCGGAAGGTCACACCGTGACCGCGCTCGTCCGTGATGAGGCGAAAGCGAGCGCCGTCGAGGCGGCGGGGGCGACCGCGCTCATCGGCGATGTCTCGGATTCCGCGCGCGTGGCGGAGGCCGCGGCCGCGGCGGATGGCGTCATCCACACGGCATCGACGCCCGAGGGAGACGCCGCGTTCATCGACGCCGTGCTCGGCGCGCTCGGGGGCACGGGCAAGCCGTTCGTGCACACCGGCGGGATCTGGAGCTACGGCACGGCGAGCGACATCACGGAGGAGACGCCGATCGACCGGCCCGCTCTCACGGCCTGGCGCGGTGCCGGGGAGGCGAAGGTGCTCGGCGCCTCCGGCGTCCGCGGCACGGTCGTGGCGCCCGCCGCGGTCTACGGCCGCGGGGGCGGCCTCGTGCGGATCCTCACCGACGCGACCGAGGGGGGAGTTCTCCTGATCGGCGACGGCAGCCAGCACTGGACCAGCGTCGACGTCGACGACCTCGCCGCACTGTACGTCCTCGCGCTCGAGAACGGCCGCGCGGGCGAGACCTACATCGGCGCCTCCGGGCAGAACCCGACCATCCGCGAGATCGGCGAGGCGATCGCATCCGGATCCGGAGTCGCAGAGGGCGTCCGTGCGGAGAGCGTCGAGCAGACGCGCGCGCGGCTCGGCGAGGCGTTCGCCGATGCGCTGCTGCTCGACGAGCAGGCCTCGGGGGTTAAGGCGCGCGCGGAGCTCGGCTGGGCCCCGACCGCGCGCTCGCTCCTGGAGCAGCTCGCCGACGGCACGTACCTGGACGAGAGCGTGGTCACCCAGGCCTGATTCCCGGGCGCTTGCGCTGAGTTCGGGGCGCACTTCGCCGGTTTGGGGCGCATCAGGTCGGGGGATCCTGGCGGGATGCGCCCCAAACCGGGAGGGCGCGCCCCGAACCGATCCCGACCTGGGCATCCGAACCGATCCCGACCTGGGCATCCGAACCGGTCCCGACCTGGGCATCCGAACCGGAGCCGCCCCGAATCAGCGCAAGCCCGAATCAGCGCAAGCCTGAATCAGCGCAAGCCACCCGTGGTCAGCGCACGCCCTTCATGAGGGCGAGCACGGGCTTGACCGACACCAGCAGGCCGATGCCGACGACGATCGCGATCGCGCCGAGGATCGAGAAGTACGGGACCTCGTTGTGCGGGTCGTAGAACTGCACGAGCCAGCCCGAGATCGCGGTGCCGAGCGAGACCGACAGGAAGAACAGCGCCACCATCTGCGTGTGGAACGCTGTCGGGGCGAGCTTGGTCGCCGCCGAAAGGCCGATCGGCGAGAGCAGCAACTCGGCGACGGTGAACACGAACAGGATCCCGATGATGGCCAGCAGCGGGGTGGAGTTCGCGGCCCCGCCGGCGAACGGCAGGAACAGCAGGAACGCGGCGCCCATGATGATCGCGCCGAGTGCGAACTTCACCGGCGTGGACGGCTGGCGGGCGCCGAGCTTCGTCCAGATCGCGGCGAAGACCCCCGACAGCACGATGATGAAGACCGGGTTGATCGACTGCACCCACGAGACCGGCATCTCCCAGCCGAACAGGTCGCGGTTCAGGCGCTCGTCCGAGTACACCGTCAGCACCGTGAACTGCTGCTGGTACAGCGACCAGAACGCGACGCTCGTGATGAACAGCGGCAGGAAGCCCCACACGCGCGAGCGCTCGGTCGCGTCGATGCGGCGGCTCGTGAGGATCACCGCGAAGTAGGCGATCGCCGCGACAGTGGCCGCGATGATCACGACCGTGGCCAGGTTGGCGGCCGTGATCACGCCGGTCAGCACGAGTGCGGCGATGATCAGGATCCCCGCGATCGCGATGACGACCGCCGTCGCGTAGCGGTTGCGCGGCAGCGGGTTCGCGATGCGGCTCGCCTCGGCCGGCAGCCCGCGCCGTCCGAACGAGTACTGCACGAGCCCGGCGGCCATGCCGACCGCGGCGAGGCCGAAGCCGAAGTGGAAGCCGAGGGTCGACTGCAGCAGGCCGGTGAGGATGGGCCCGAAGAAGCCGCCGAGGTTGATACCCAGGTAGAACAGCGAGAAACCGGCGTCGCGTCGCGGATCCTCGGCCGAGTACAGGGTCCCGACCACGGAGGTCGCATTGGCCTTGAGGCCGCCGGATCCGATCGCGACGAGCACCAGACCGACGCCGACGCCGACGACGCCCGGCAGCAGCGCGAGGGCGATGTGTCCCGCCATGATCACGATCGCGCTGAAGAACAGCGTGCGCTCGGATCCGAGGATCCGGTCCGCGACCCAGGCGCCGAGGATCGTCGCCAGGTAGACGGATCCGCCGTACGCGCCGACGATGCCGCCCGCGACGCCCTTGTCGAGCCCGAGTCCGCCGTCGGTGACGGAGTAGTACAGGTAGATGAGCAGGATGCCCTGCATGCCGTAGAAGCTGAACCGCTCCCACATCTCGACCCCGAACAGGTGGGCGAGGGCCCACGGCTGCCCGAAGAACCGGGTGTCGCGTTCGCCGTGCGGGCGGGCTTCCTGTGCGGTGCTCATCATTCCAGGGTAAGCGCGGGCGGATCCCACCGGGGAACCGGCGAGGTCAGCTCGCCGGTGCGAGCACGAAGGCCCCGGTCTCGCCGGGGTTCATCGCGATCTCCCATCGGAAGCCGTCGGGGTCCGCGAAGTAGCCGGAGTACCCGCCCCATTCGCGGTGCAGGGCGGGCGTGACGGGAGCGCCCAGCGCCGCCGCCTCGGCGAGCACCGCGTCGACCTCGGCGTCGCTCGCCACGTTGTGGGCCAGGGTGAGCGGGGCGATACCGGGTGCGGGCGGCGCCCCGATCTCGGCGGTGAACCCCTCGACGCTCCAGAGCGACAGGATCATCCGCTCCGCGACGGGGAGCATCAGGACCTCGTCCGCCTCGAAGATCGGCTGCCATCCGAGACCGTCCACATAGAAGGCCCTGCTGCGCGCGACGTCGGCGACGGCCAGGGTGATGAAGCTCACACGCTGTTCCATGGGGGCCATGGTGCAAGGGGCCTCGGACATCGGTTGTGGCGTGCGCCGACTGCGTGCCCTCTCACGCCCCGGAGGGCACCGATAGGATTGATCCGCGCCTCTTCGTGCGCATTCCCCGCATCATCGCGACCATTGGAGCCACCGTGGCCGAACAGTCCCGTCTTGACAAGGTCATCGCCCTCGCCCGCCA
>JAITLM010000038.1 GCA_031277885.1 Microbacterium sp. | reverse complement strand
GGGTGCGCCTACCGGCGCCTTACCAGCGTCGGCCGTTGCGGCGCTCCCACGCGGCCTCGACCGTGCGCGGGCGCCCGACGACGACGCCCGCGGGGATCGACAGCACGAGCATGATCGCGAGCACCCAGAGCGGCACCTGCCAGCCGCTGGTCGTGGTGTGCAGGACGCCCAGCAGCACCGGGAAGACGGCCGCGACGGTGTAGCCGAGGCTCTGCACGAACCCGCTCAGCGCCACCGCCGTCTCCGGCTCCCGCGCGCGGATGCTGATGAGCACGAGGGCGAGGGGGAACAGCAGGCCGACCAGCCCGAACAGGCTCACCCAGAGCCACGCGAGCTCCGGCCGGTTCCAGAGAATGAGCCCGAGCGCACCGATCAGACCGCCGAGCGCACCGACGATGTAGAGCGGCGTCGTTGCGCGGAAGCGCACCACGAGCAGCGGAACGACTAGCGACGCGGGCAGGCCGATGAAGGCGAACAGCGACAGCAGCGGTCCCGCCGCCTGCGCGCTCACGCCCTCGTACTGCACGAGGATCGTCGGCAGCCAGGCGAAGGCGGCGTACGCCATGGTCGAGGAGGTCGCGAACACGGCCGCGAGCGCCCAGGCCAGCGGGATCCTCGGCATCCGCGCGAAGATGCGCCCGTTCGAGGGGGCCACGACGATCGGCCCGGTCGCGGCGGCGACCGCGTCCTCGAGCGAGACGTCGCGGCCTTCGAGAATCCGCTCCTCCTGCTCCGGCTGCTCCGTCGCGAGTTCCGGATCCGCGGCGGTCGCATCCCGCGATGCGCCGATCCGATCGCGCACGAGCATGACGATCCACGGGATCGTGCCGGCCAGCGCGAACACGGCCCACATCGAGAGCGAGGTGCGCCATCCCGCGGTCTCCGCGATCGGCACGGCGACGAGCGGCGGGAGGAAGGTCGAGAAGGCCATGACCGTCGTGTAGACCGTCATCATCAGACCCATGCGGTCCGCGAAGTACTTCTTCACGAGCGGCGGCATGAGGATGTTCGCCATGCCCACGCCGGCGAAGACGAGCGCGGTCGCGATCACGAGCGTCACCGCGTTCACCGCGACGCCCCGCGCGATGAGCCCGAGCGTCACGGCGCTCAGCGCGATGACCGCGACCCGCTCCAGGCCGAGCCGGCGCTCGAAGAGCGGGGTCAGCAGGCCGAACAGCGCGAAGCATACGGGAGGGGCCGTGCCGATCAGGCCGATGATCGCCGGGGAGAGCGGGAAGTCCCGCCCGATCAGGTCGACGACCGGGGACAGCGAGGCCACCGCGGAGCGCAGCGAGAACGCGCACAGCACAATCCCGAGCACCGCCAGGGTGCGCCCCTGCCAGAGCGGACGGGTCTGCAGTCCGCCCGCCGTCACGAGGTCTGCGACCCCTCGAGCCAGCCCAGATACTCCTCCGTGACGGTTCCGGTGACGTACCGGCCGTCGAACGGGCTCATGTCGAGGTCCGTGAGCGCGGAACCCTCGGTGATCGCCGCCTTGAGGTCTTCGACCTCCTGGTACACGAGACGGTCGGCGCCCAGGACCTCGGCGATCTCGGGGATCGTCCGGCCGTGCGCGATGAGCTCGTGCTTCGACGGCATGTTGATGCCGTACACGTGCGGGTGACGGATCGGCGGAGCCGCGGAGGCGAAGATCACGGACTTCGCGCCCGCGTCGCGCGCCATCTGGATGATCTGCTTCGAGGTGGTGCCGCGCACGATCGAGTCGTCGATGAGCAGCACGTTCTTGCCCTTGAACTCGGTCGACATCGCGTTCAGCTTCTGCCGCACGCTCTTCTTGCGCACCGCCTGGCCGGGCATGATGAACGTCCGGCCCACGTAGCGGTTCTTGTAGAAGCCCTCGCGGTACTCGATGCCGAGCTTGCGGGCGACCTCCATCGCGGCGGGCCGCGAGGAGTCGGGGATCGGCATGACCACGTCGATCTCGTCGAGCGGCACGTGCGTCGCGATCGTGTCCGCGAGGCGCTCGCCCATGCGCAGGCGCGACTCGTAGACCGAGATGCCGTTCATGACCGAGTCGGGCCGGGCCAGGTACACGTACTCGAACGCGCAGGGCGCGAGGACCGGGGCCTTCGCGCACTGCTTCGAGAACAGCGTGCCCTCGTTCGTGATGAAGACGGCCTCGCCCGGCTCGACCTCGCGGACGACCTCGTAGTCGCCGTTCTCGAGCACGAGCGACTCGCTCGCGACGACCCACTCCTCCTTGCCGGCCCTGACGCGCTTGCCGAGGATCAGCGGACGGATCCCGAACGGATCCCGGAAGGCGAGCAGTCCGTAGCCGGCGAGGATCGCGATGACGGCGTAGGCGCCCTCGATCCGCTCATGCGTGCGCGCGACGGCCTCGAAGATGCGCTCGGAGTCGAGGTCGACGGTCGAGGTCGTGGTCTGCAGCTCGTGCGCGAGCACGTTCAGCAGCAGCTCGGTGTCGCTCGAGGAGTTCAGGTGACGGCGATCGCGGTGCGCCATGTCGGCGGTGAGCTCACGCGTGTTGGTGAGGTTGCCGTTGTGGATGAGGACGATGCCGTAGGGCGCGTTCACGTAGAACGGCTGGGCCTCCTCCTCGCTCGACGCGGTGCCCTTCGTGGCGTAGCGGACGTGGCCGAGGCCGACGTTTCCGAGCAGCGAGCGCATGTCGCGGGTGCGGAACGCCTCGCGCACCATGCCCTCCGCCTTGGCCATGTGCATGACGCCGCCGGGCTCGGCCGTGGCGATGCCGGTCGCGTCCTGTCCGCGGTGCTGCAGCAGGAGGAGCGCGTCGTAGATGTCCTGGTTGACCGGGCTGTGCCCGACCATTCCGACGATGCCGCACATGGGTGTCAGTTCGCTCCGTCCGCGTAGGCGCCGACCAGGCGCACGGCACCGCCGTCGACGCCCTTGGCGCCCTGTTCGAAGTCTCCGGCCGGGCGCGCGGCGACGGCCTCGAGCCGCACCGTCCCGACCTGCCAGGTGTCGATGCCGCCGGCCGTGAGGGCCCCGGCGATCGCGGTAGCGGAGGCGGCGTCGACGACCGCGAGGAAGCCGATGCCGAGGTTCCAGGTGCCCTCGCTGGACTCCAGCGTGGTGCCCGCCAGGTCGCTCAGCACGCGGAACACCGGAGCGGGCGACCACGTGGAGCGGTCGACCTCGGCCCAGGATCCCTGCGGCAGGACGCGCGCGAGGTTGGCCGCGATGCCGCCGCCCGTGACGTGGCTGAGGGAGTGCACGGCGCCGTCGAACTGCTCCGCGATGCCGAGCAGCGGGGTCGTGTAGAGGCGGGTCGGGGTCAGCAGGGCCTCGCCCCAGGTGCTGCCCAGGTCGGCGGCGCGGTCGCCGTAGCCGATCCCGGCCTTCGCGAGGATGTGCCGCACGAGCGAGTAGCCGTTCGAGTGCAGGCCGCTGGAAGCGAGGGCGAGGACGACGTCGCCGTCCTGCACGCGCTCGGATCCGAGGATCCGGTCCGCCTCGACGATGCCGGTCGCCGCGCCCGCGACGTCGTAGTCGTCGACGCCCAGCAGACCCGGGTGCTCGGCCGTCTCGCCGCCGACGAGGGCGGTGCCGGTGAGCTCGCAGGCCTCGGCGATGCCGCGCACGATGTCGGCGATGCGCTCGGGGAAGACCTTGCCGCAGGCGATGTAGTCCGTCATGAACAGCGGCTTCGCACCGACCACGACGATGTCGTCCACGACCATGCCGACCAGGTCGTGCCCGATCGTGTCGTGCTTGTCGATCGCCTGCGCGATAGCGACCTTGGTACCGACGCCGTCGGTGCTCGACGCGAGCAGCGGCCGGCGATAGCCGAGCAGGGCGGAGGCGTCGAAGAGCCCGGCAAATCCGCCGACCCCGCCGAGCACCTCGGGTCCGTGCGTGGCACGGACGGCGGACTTCATGAGTTCGACGGCTCGATCGCCGGCTGCCGTATCGACGCCGGCCTCAGCATAGGTGCGGGAGGACACCCGACAATCCTACCGGCGGGCGGCTGTGCGGTCGCCCGCCGGTCGGGGCCCGCGGAGGCGGAGCGGCACCCGGGATCCGCGTCCTCGATCGTGACCCGCAATCGGGCCCCGCGCGGCCCGGAAATCCGTACGATGGGCGCATGGTCGACAAGCCGCAGTGGCTGGTGCGCGAGGAGGCCGGGATCCCGGTGCTCATCGCGCTCGCGCTGCGCCAGCGGCTGGGGATCCGGATCCCGGCGGAGCTGCCGACGTTGAGGGACCACCCGCTGCGCGCCTTCGACGACGGCGGGGTGGACGACGCGCTCGAGCGGCAATGGCGGGCCTACTGGGACATGACGGTCGAACCCGAGTCGCATCCGTCCCGGTCTCCGCTCGAGCTCATCGACGGCTTCGACACGATCGTCGCGCTCCCCGCCGTGGGGGCGGAGCGGCTGCGCGCGGCGATCGCGCCGCTCGCGGCCGAGGTGGTGCGCTACGCGAACGAGGCCCAGAAGCGCTATTCGCGCTCGGTCTCCGGAACCGGCGACCCGTACCGCGCCTATGCCGCCGCGCTCGCCGAGTTCGAGCGCGACACCGGACGCCGCGCGCACTCCTTCGAGCTCAACGTGCACGTCCTGCCCCTCGCGCAGCGCGGGATCTGGCGCATCGGCGCCTTCAGCATCGCGGTGACCGACAGCCTCCGGCACGACCCCGTGGACTTCGACAGCGCGATCCGCCCCGTGATCGCCGAGGTGGCGTGACGGGATCCCCGGGTTTGGGGCGCGTCTGCTCCGTTTGGGGCGCGTCACCGCCGTCGAACGTGGTCTGATGCGCCCCAAAACGGGATGGTGCGCCCCGAACGGAGAGGGCGCGGCCCCGAAACTTGCGAACGGCGGGATGGCGCCCGGATCCCGGGCCCGGCGGATTACTCCGCGACGGTCTCGCGATCGACGCGCACCACTCGCTCGCTGCGGCGCGCGGCGCGCTCGAGGATGAGCGCGAGGACGCCGAGGAGGGCGATGCCGACCGGCACCGTCCACAGCAGCAGGAAGCCGAACACCTGACCGAACGGGTAGGCGACCTGCGTCGCCTCCGACGCGTCGAAGTTGCCGAACACGGTCAGCACGAAGGCGAGGACCACGCCCACGCCCACGCCGATGCCGAGGAAGACGCCCCAGCGCGGCGCACGACGGACGCGCGCCTCGACGATCTCGGGCGTGCGGTCCGGCTGCGGCGTGCTCATGCCTCCATTGTCCCACGCGCACCTGTGGGCCGCTCCGCGCGAGAACGACCTTGCCGCCCGGTCAGGGGCGCAGCGGCAACAGATCGGTGAGATCCGCACGGGTGCCGGAGGCGTGGATCCGGCCCGCGTCGAGCGCGGACGCCCAGCTCTCGGATCCGGTCGCGACCGCGATCCACGTGGCCGGATCCAGCTCGACGACGTTCGGCGGGGTCCCGCGCGTGTGCCGCGGCCCCTGCACCACCTGCACGGCGCCGAACGGCGGCACGCGCACCTCGACGCTGTTGCCCGGCGCCTTCTCGTCCAGCAGCTGCAGCAGATACCGCACGGCCATGGCGTAGTCGGAGCGGGCGGGTCTCCCGCCGGCGGCGAGCGCCGCACGGGCGGCATCGAGCGCTGCGCGCCCCGCCGTGGTGTCGATCCTGCTCGCCATAGGTCCATGCTAGGCACCACGGGCATAGGCTCGGCACGATGACTTCCTCCGCCGAGACACCCGCCACGGACACCGCCGGGGCGCGCGCCGACCTGCTCGCGGCGGCGGCGAAGGGCGCGCTCGGCCTCGGACGCTTCCCCGGGGTCGACGACGACGCGCACGCCGCGTCCGTGCTGATCCTGTTCGGACGCCTCGACGACGAGCCGTCCGACGCGGATGCGGTCACGGTGCCGGCCGATCTCGACGTGCTGCTGCAGCGCCGTGCGGCGACGCTCTCCTCGCATCCTGGTCAGGTCTCCTTCCCGGGCGGTCGCCGCGAGGACGAGGATCCGGATCCCGCCGCGACGGCTCTCCGCGAGGCGCAGGAGGAGACCGGGCTGGATCCCGCCGGCGTCGAGATCCTCGCGACACTCCCCGAGATCCCCCTCGCCGCCAGCAACCACCTCGTCACGCCGGTGCTGGGCTGGTGGCGCGAACCGTCACGGGTCGTCGCGGTGGATCACGCCGAGACCGTGCAGGTGTTCCGCGTGCCGGTCGCGACGCTGCTGGATCCGGCGACCCGGTTCACCTCGACCCTCACCCGGATGGGGCAGACCTTCCGCGGGCCCGCCTTCGACGTCGACGGCACGATCGTGTGGGGCTTCACGGCGATGGTGCTCGACGGCGTCTTCGAGGCCGCCGGCTGGACCCTGCCGTGGGACCGCGCCGACGAGCGGCCCATCCGTCTTGAGGTGTGACCGTCGCACGGCTTCACGACGGTCATCGACGGGCGGCCGCTCGGTAGGCTGACGGGGTGAAGATCCTCGTCCTCGGTTCCGGTGCCCGTGAGCACGCGATCATCCTCGCCCTGCGCGCCGAGCGGAAGGGCCACGAGATCCTCTGCGCCCCGGGCAACGCCGGGATCGCGCAGGACGCGACGCTGGTCGAGGTGGATCCGATGGACGGTTCGGCCGTCCGTGCCTTCGCCGACGAGCACGGCGTCGACCTCGTCGTCATCGGCCCGGAGGCGCCGCTCGTCGCGGGCGTCGCCGACGTGGTGCGCGCGCACGGGATCCCGGTGTTCGGACCCGGCCGCGCCGCGGCGCAGCTGGAGGGATCCAAAGCGTTCGCGAAGCGGATCATGGAGGCGGCCTCAGTGCCGACCGGCCGCGCCGTGCGCGCCGCGACCGCCGCCGAGGTCGAGGCGGCGTTCGACGTCCTCGGCGCCCCCTACGTCGTGAAGGCCGACGGACTCGCCGCGGGCAAGGGCGTCATCGTCACCCCCGACCGCGCCGCCGCGCTCGCCCACGCCGAGCAGTACCTTCCGCACGGTCCCGTGCTCATCGAGGAGTTCCTGACGGGCCCCGAGGTCTCGCTGTTCTTCCTCAGCGACGGCGACACGGTGCGCGCGCTGAGCCCCGCGCAGGACTTCAAGCGCGCCTTCGACGGCGACGAGGGGCCGAACACCGGCGGCATGGGCGCCTACTCGCCCCTGCCGTGGCTCGACGAGCAGTTCGGCAGCGAGGCGGCCTTCGTCGAGGAGGTCACCCGCACCGTCGCCCTCCCGGTCGTGAAGCAGCTCGACGCCGAGGGCACGCCGTTCATCGGCCTGCTCTACGCCGGCCTCATCCTCACGCCGAACGGCGTGCGCGTGATCGAGTTCAACGCGCGCTTCGGCGATCCGGAGACCCAGGTGGTGCTGCCGCGCCTGCGCACTCCGCTCTCGCAGCTGCTGCTCGCCGCCGCCACCGGCACGCTCGAGGACGAGCCGCAGCCCGAGTTCCGCGACGACGTCGCGATCACCGTGGTGCTCGCGAGCGAGGGGTACCCCGAGGCGCCGCAGACCGGCCGTCCGATCGAGGGCCTGGCCGAGGCCGCGGCCGTCGAGGGCGTCGGCATCGTGCACGCGGCGACCGCGGGTCCGGACGCACCGGGGGGCAACCTCATCGCCACCGGCGGCCGCGTGCTGAACGTCGTCGCGACCGGATCCGACTTCGCCGACGCCCGCGCCCGCGCCTATGAGGCCCTCGGCCGGATCCGCCTCGACGGCGCGCATCACCGCACCGACATCGCCGCCCGCGTTGCGCAGTAGTCCGCGCGGCGGCTGCCCGGGCCGCTCCGTGACGGGCCCGCGCACGCCGACGGCGCTCCGTGGCGCGCCCTTACGCGTCGACGCCCCCTCTGAGCATCCGCGCCCCCTCGTATTGACGTACATACGAGGGGGGCGTCGGTGCTCAGAGGGGGCGTCGGCGAGACTGCCGCGCGAGACAGCCTCAACGAGGCTGCCACCGCGTCAGCGCTTCACGAGGTGCGCCGGGCGCTGCATGAACAGGATCCCGATCACGCCGAGGAGCAGGACGGCGGCGGGCAGGATCATCGACTGCGCCATGGCCGTGGAGAATCCGGTCACGACGAACTCCGGCAGCTTGCCCGTGCCGAAGTCGCCGCCGTGGCTGGCTGCTCCCGGAAGGTTCGCCTCCAGACGGCCCTGCATGAGCGCGGCGATCGCGGCCGAGCCGAGCACCGAACCGATCGTCCGGGTGGTGTTGTAGATGCCCGCTCCCGCGCCCGCCTGGCGCGGCTCGAGGTTGCGCGTGGCCGTGGTGGCCAGCGGTCCCCACATGCCGGCCTGGCCGATGCCCATGAGCGCCGAGGGCAGCAGGAACATCCAGATCGGGGTGTCCGGGTTCATCAGCAGGCCGTACCAGATCAGGGCGACCGTGGTGAGGCCGAGGCCCGGCACGAGCAGGACGCGCGGATCGACGCGGTCGAGGATGCGGCCCGCGATCGGGGCGAGCACACCCGACAGCACCGCCATCGGGATCAGCAGCAGCGCCGCCTCGGTCGGCGTCAGGCCGCGGGCGAGCTGGTAGAAGAACATCATCGGCAGCGACATCGAGGTCACGGTGAACCCGACCGTGGCGATCCCGAAGTTCGCGACCGAGAAGTTGCGGTCCCGGAACAGTCCGAGCGGCACGAGCGGCTCGCTGCGGGTTTTCGCCTGCTGCCAGATGAAGACCGCCATCACCACGATGCCTGCCGCGATCATCGCCCAGATCCAGCCGGCCCAGTCGTAGTGCTGGCCCTCCTGCAGGCCGAAGACGATGAGGAACAGGCCAAGAGCGCTGAGAACGACGCCGACCATGTCGAAGCGGTGCTCGTGGGTCTTCAGGTGCGGGACGAGGATCCAGGCGAGCACGAAGCCGATCACGCCGACCGGCAGGTTGATGAAGAAGATCCACTCCCAGCCGAAGCCGTCCACGAGCAGGCCGCCGGCGAGCGCGCCGACGGGCGTGGCCACGCCGGCCGCCGCACCCGACAGGCGCAACGCGGCGCCGCGGCGCTCGGCCGGGAGGGTGCGCGTGATGACCGCCATGGTCTGCGGAGTCATCAGCGCGGCACCGAGGCCCTGCACGGCGCGGAACGCGATCAGCATCCCGAGGGAGTTGGAGAGGCCGCAGCCGAGCGAGGCCAGCGTGAAGATCGTCAGACCGATCAGGTACATGTTCTTCGGGCCGAACCGGTCGCCGAGGCGTCCGGTGATCAGCAGCGGCACGGCGTAGGCGAGCAGGTAGGCGCTCGTCACCCACACGACGTTGTCGAGGTTGTTCGTGGACGGGTCGAGCGCCGCCTTGATCGCGGGGTTCGCGACCGAGACGATCGTGGTGTCCACGAGGATCATGAAGAAGCCGATGACCAGCGCCCAGAGGGCGGGCCAGGGGCTCTTCGGCTTGTGGCCGACGGCATAGGCGCCGGTCGACGTACCGATGGTTTCAGCCATTCTGGTGTGCCTTTCGCTTGGCAAGAAGGTGGTCCGGATCCGGCCCCCACGCGAAGTCGGGGGACGAGATCCGGGGGATCAGGGTGCCGAGCCAGTCGATCTCCGCCTGCAGCATCAGGCGGTGCCGGATCGGCTCGAGGAGGTACTGCTCCGGCACGTCGCGGGTTCCGGCGCCGTCGAGTGCGGCGCCGATCGTCGCCAGCTCCTCGCGCAGCAGCGCGAGCCGCTGCGTGAGCAGGTCGACCGCCTCGTCCCGGTCGAGGTTGTGCGCCTCGGCCAGGGCCACCCGGAACGGGGTCTGCCGCCGACTGCCGCCGAGCTCGCGACGCACCCATTCGCGCACCGCGTCCGCGCCCGCCGGCGTGACCGCGTACGTCGTGCGCTCGGGGCGGTTGCCGTCGCGATCGACGCCGACCTCCTCGAGCAGGCCCTGCCCGTGCAGGCGGGAGACGGTGTGGTACAGCGTGCCGTTGGAGATCGGGATGATCCGGTCGTCGCGTCGGGCGCGCAGCAGCCGCGCCATCTCGTACGGGTGCATGTCGCCCTCGCTCAGCAGCGCGAGCACCATCACCCCCAGAGAGGTGAGCGCCGGATCCTTCACCATCACTCCATCCCGACTAGTCCATGTGGACTAATCCGCTTACGACTATACGCCGCACCGGAGCCCCGCGCCAGCGTTTCTCGTGCCGGAGCACTCATCGCAGCGCCGCCGTGAGCTGGGCGGATGTCAGCGCGCGATCGGCGTAGACGAGGCGGAGGACCGCCGGATCCGGGTTGCCCAGATCCGGCGCGCGGTGCACGAGGCGGAGCCCGACCCTCTCCGCCACGGCGGCGGAGGCCCGGTTGTGCTCGACGAGGTAGGCGATGACCGGGACCTCGGGGGCGACCTGCGCGGCAGCCTCGACCGCGGCGCGGGCGACCTCCGTCGCGTAGCCGCGGCCGTGGTGGTCGGCGGAGATCCGGTAGCCGAGGTTCCACACCCGGGCGGGACCGTCCGGGCCGGCGTCGGGCGCGTCGGCGCCGAGCATCGTGCTGCCGCCGTTGCCGATGACCTCGCCGGTCTCGCGCAGCCGCACGATCCAGGATCCGAGTCCATGGGACCGCCAGCTCGACTCCCAGCGCTCGATCATGGCGGCGACGCGTTCCGGCTCGGTCGGCCGCAGGCTCGGGAAGTGCGTCCACACGCGGGGATCGCTGTTGACGGCGAAGACGGCGTCGAGGTCGCCCGGTTCGGGGCGACGCAGGCTGAGTCGGTCGGTCAGGATCTCACGGGGGAAGTCGGCGCTCACCCGAGCACCCTAGGCGGGACCTCGGACATCGCCGCCCGCTCCGTGTTCGCCCGAGCGGGACGCCCGCGATAATGGACGCGTGAGCACACCCCTCGAACTCTCCGGCTGGCGTCACCTCTACTCCGGCAAGGTCCGCGATCTGTACGCGCCGGAGGATCCGGCGGACAAGCGGCTGCTGGTCGTGGCGAGCGATCGGGTCAGCGCGTTCGACTTCGCGCTCGAGCCGCCGATCCCGGAGAAGGGCGCGCTGCTCACGGGCCTCAGCCGCTGGTGGTTCGACCGGCTCGCGGAGGGCGCGGATCCGATCCCCAACCACCTGGTGGACGGCGACGTGCCTGCCGAGGTCGCCGACCGCGCGATGCTGGCCCGGTCGCTCGAGATGCTGCCGATCGAGTGCGTGGTGCGCGGCTACCTGACCGGATCCGGCTGGCTCGAGTATCAGCAGAGCGGGACGGTCTGCGGGGTCCCGCTGCCCGCCGGACTGCAGAACGGCGACCGGCTGCCCGAGCCGCTGTTCACGCCCGCGTACAAGGCGCCGATGGGCGAGCACGACGAGAACATCACCTTCGAGCGCACCGCTGAGATCGTGGGCGCCGAGCGCGCCGCAGAGCTCCGCGACCTGTCGCTCGCGATCTACCGACGCGCCGCCGAGGTGGCGGAGGAGCGCGGCCTCATCCTCGCCGACACGAAGTTCGAGTTCGGCGTCGACGCCGACGGCGTCCTCCGTCTCGCCGACGAGGTGCTGACCAGCGACTCCTCCCGGTACTGGGACGCCGCGTCGTGGCGGACCGGATCCACCCCCGCCGAGCGGATGGCGAGCTTCGACAAGCAGATCGTGCGGGACTGGCTGAGCGCGCACTGGGACAAGCAGGGCACCCCGCCCGTGCTGCCCGAGGAGGTCGTCGCACAGACCGCCGCCCGCTATGCGGAGCTGCTCGGCCGCCTGACAGCCTGACCCGGCGGGGTGGCCCGGACGGGGGCCCGGGGGTGGCCCCGACAGGAGGCCCGGCCCGGTTCAGAACCATGTCCCACTTTCGGCTGCAAAACAGGCCGTTTCGCCGCCGAATTCGGGACACGGTGCCACCAGAAGTGGGACACGGTCTGCAAAAAGTGGGACACGGTCCGTCAGAGCGGGCGAGCTCCCAGGGAACGCCCAGGATAGGGTTTCTCCAGCCCCCCTCCCCCGATCCCGAGGAGTCCGCATGTCCCTGTGGAAGATCCACGGCGACGGACGCACCGTCGAACCCGGCGCCGTCGTCCGCCCCGATGAGCGCCTGAACTGGCCCGCCACGATCGCGATCGGCGTGCAGCACGTCGTGGCGATGTTCGGCGCGACGTTCCTGGTGCCGATCCTCACCGGCTTCCCGGTGCCGACGACCCTCCTGTTCAGCGGTGTGGGCACGATCCTGTTCCTGCTGATCACGCGGAACAAGCTGCCCAGCTACCTCGGATCCTCGTTCGCGTTCATCGCGCCCGTGACCGCCGCGACGGCCGCTCACGCCGCGGGCGGCGACAGCGGGATCGGCGCGGCCCTCGCGGGCATCGTCGCGGTCGGCGTGCTGCTCGCGATCATCGGCGTCGTCGTGCACGTCGCCGGCGTGAAGTGGGTGGACCGGTTCCTGCCGCCCGTGCTGGCGGGCACGATCGTCGCGCTGATCGGGTTCAACCTCGCCGGCGCCGCCTACGGCAACTTCGCCAAGGCGCCCGTCACGGCGACCTTCACCCTCGCGATCACGATCGTGTTCGCGGTGCTGTTCCGCGGCTTCCTGGGCCGGATCTCGATCTTCCTCGGCGTGATCGCGGGCTACATCTTCGCCGCCTTCCGCGGCGAGCTCGACTTCTCCAAGGTCGAGGCGGCCGCCTGGGTGGGCCTGCCCACGTTCCACTTCCCCGACTTCGGGACGCCGAGCGTGTGGAGCGGGATCGCGATGTTCCTGCCGGTCGTGCTCGTGCTCATCGCCGAGAACGTCGGTCACGTCCGCGGCGTCGCGACCATGGTCGAGGATCCGGAGATCAACGCGCAGACCGGGAAGGCGCTCATCGCCGACGGCGTCTCGACCACGATCGCCGGCCTCTTCGGCGGATCCGGGACCACCACCTATGGCGAGAACATCGGCGTGATGGCGTCGACCAGGGTGTACTCGACCGCGG
Organism: Microbacterium sp.; assembly: GCA_031277885.1. Classification (GTDB taxonomy): domain Bacteria; phylum Actinomycetota; class Actinomycetes; order Actinomycetales; family Microbacteriaceae; genus Microbacterium. The sequence continues at coordinate 15,282 of JAITLM010000038.1, read as the reverse complement.
CCTACTGGGTCGCCGGCATCGCCGCGATCCTGCTCAGCCTCTCGCCGAAGTTCGGTGCGATCATCAACTCGGTGCCCCCGGGCGTGCTCGGCGGCATCACGACCGGGCTCTACGGCCTCATCGGCGTGATCGGCATCAAGATCTGGGTGGACAACCGCGTCGACTTCTCGCGCCCCGTGAACCAGTACACCGCCGCGGTCGCACTGGTGATCGCGGTCGGCGGCTTCTCGATCGCGATCAAGGACTCGGGCTTCGTGCTCGGCGGCATCGTCATCGCGACGGTGGCCGCGATCGTGATCTACCACGGCGGCAACGCGATCGCCCGGCTGCGCAAGTCCGGGGCGGACGACCCCCGCCCGCTCGAGGCCGTCGGCCCGATGGGCGGCGACCCCGCCTGATCGGCGCCCCGATCAGCGCGAAGCCCGCGCGCGCGGCTCGGACCCCGAGCCCGGCGCGGGCTTCGTCATGCCGGGAAGCGGCGCCGCGGGCTCCGGCAGACCGTAGCGGCGGTGCACCCAGCGGCGCGCCTCCTCGAGCGGATACGAGTCGCCGTAGACGATGCACTGCCCGACGATCCCGTCGAGCGTGCTGCGGAGCATGATCTCCTCGAGCGCCGGATCCGCATCGCCGCGGTCGCGGAAGATCGATCGCACGGCGTCCTCCGCCGCGACGACCCCCGCCATGTGCCGCCGCTCCCCCTGCGCGAACAGCGCCCGCGTGGTGGGCTGCTGCTGCAGCGCGACCACCACCCGCTGCAGCGGGAGGGCGACCGCCGTCATGCCGAGTGCGGTGTCGATGATGGCCGCGAGCCGCACCTCGGGGGGAAGCGATGCGGCGGACGGCGGCGGGGCCTGCCCCTCGGGCGCACTCCCGGGCACCGGCGGCGGCCCGCTGTGCGCGATGCCGAGCAGCATGTCGAACCAGCGGTCGATCACGGCCTGGACGAGCTGCTCCTTGCCGCCGAAGTAGTAGTTGACGAGGCCCTGCGCGACGCCCGCGCGCCCGGTGATGTCGGCGATCGTGGCGCCGTCGATCCCGCGCTCGGCGAAGACCCCGATCGCCGCCTCGAGCAGGCTCTCGCGCGAGCGCTCCCGGGCGATGCGGTTCTGCTCCGGGGAGCGAGCCATGCGCCGTGCCTTCCGGATCCGTTTTCCGGGTGACGGGTCCTTTCGCTACATTAATCACTGAATATTCATTCAACCTACAAATCCCCCCACACCGGAGGACCCTCATGCACGGCAGCGCCCGCGTCGATCTGAACGACCTCGGCAGCCTCATCGGCTGGCTCTTCGCGCAGTGGTGGGTATGGGTCATCGTGGGCGTCGTCGTCCTGTTCTTCCTGGTGATCTGGATCATGCCGGCCGCGAAGGTCAAGCCCTCGGAGGCGTACTCGACGGACGATCGCGAGGCGAACGAGATCGCCCTGGGCTTCCTGCAGATCGTGAACCAGCCCTCGGGCCCGTGGAACGACCCGACCGCGTCCGCACTGAGCGCGGGCGAGAAGAAGCGGCTCGTCGAGATGTGGGGCGTGGCGACCCGTGAGGAATGGCTCGCCGGGATCGAGCGGCTCGTCACGGTCCGGCGCCGCCGCGATGTGTGGGTGACGTGCCTCGCCATCCGCGCGGAGCTCGCGGGACGCCTCGGCCGCGTGCCGAAGTCCAAGGAATGGACGTCCGCGATCATCGAGGCCGGGGGCGACAAGCGCGACGCCCGCACCTTCGTCGCCGCGATCGAGGGCGTCGAGGCGCAGGTGCGCAAGCTCGTCGGCAAGGACATCGTGACGCCCGACGTCTACGTCCGCACGCTCGACGGCTATGCGCTCGGCCAGGCCGTCGCCCTCGCCACCTGGGGCGTCGCCCTGGGTCACGCCGACGTGCCGGAGGCGCGCGCGATCATTCACCGCATCAACGAGGAGGGCCGCCCCGCGTTCTCCTCCTGGGCCGACTTCGGCCTGAGCTACATCGCGGGCCGCGTGATGCACTGGAGCGACGGCGTGATCGGCGAGAAGACCTTCGACAAGTTCGGCGACGGCTGGTCCGAATTCCGGGCGGCGTCCACCGCGAAGCGCAACGGGCCGTGGGCGTCCCTGCCCTGGCGAGTCGGGTGAGCGAGGGCCGCAGGAGCACGGATCCGCGCGCCGCGGATCCGATCCGGGTCGATCTCTCGGCTCTGCGGACCCCGCCGGGCATGCGCACGCTCCTCGCCTACGAGCGCGCGGCGCGCATCCCCCTGCACCGGCGCTTCTTCGCCGTGCTCGCCGGGGTGCTGCTGCTCACGGCGGCGATCGTGGCGGCGCTCTGGTGGCTGGGTTCGATCGGGATGCTCGCGCGCGTGCCGCTGCTCGCCGTGTTCGGCGTCTTCTACGGGGTGATGGGCGCGGCGGGCTTCGTCTGGTACGCCGTGGGCCTCTCCCGTCGCGCGCGCCTGGCGATGTTCGCGGGGGCCAACGGCTGGGCCTATGCGGATCTGCTGCAGGGCACCCGGCGCCCTGGTTCGGCGTTCACGCGCATGCGCCGTTCGGTCGAGCGCGGCGTGGTCGCCTCGGAGGATCCGCGCATCCCGTTCGAGCTGGGCCTCGCGCGCTCGGTCGGCGGCCGGGACGAGGCCGCGACCGTGCAGCGGCCCTTCGCCTTCATCGAGTTGCCGCTGCCCGCGAAGGTGCCGCACATCGTGCTGCGCAACCGCCGTCGCAGCATCGTGCCCACCCTGGGGCTGGGCGGCGCGCGGATGGACCTGGAGGGGCACTTCGCGTCGACCTTCCAGCTGCTCGTGCCCGAGGGCTATCAGCGCGACGCCCTCTACATCTTCACGCCCGACCTCATGGCGCGGGTCCTGGACCTCGGCGCCGGCGCCGAGCTCGAGCTGGTCGAGGACCGCGCCTACGTGTATCTGCCCGGCAGCACCCGGTTCGACCGACCGGACGTGATGCAGGGCACCGTGCAGCTCGCCGAAGAGCTGCACCGACGCTTCGCGGCGCGCACGGGCCCGTACCGCGACGAGAACACCGGCCCGATCGCACGACCGGAGGGCGTGGCGATCGGGCTGGGCGGACAGCGCCTCGGCGGACAGGGCGTGTCCCTGCTCGCCGTGGCCGGCGTATCGGCGGCGGTGATCCTGTCCGCAGGGATCACGGCGTTCGCGCTGTTCGGCGGGGCGATCCTGCGATCAGGGGGTTGACCGCAGGCGCCGGTCTCTTGGGGGGATCGGCGACCGACGCCCCGTCTCCTGCGCTGTGCACGGCAGGGAGGCGGGGCGCTTCGGCGCCTGCGGCGGTGGCTTCGGTCGCGGGGGCTCCGCGGGGCGCGCCGTTCGTGCGTCCTGCTCGCACCCGGGTCAGCGCCGGATGATCCGCTGCTCGATCGCGGCGGCGACGGCGCCCGCCCTGGTGTCGACCCCGAGCTTGGCGTAGATGTGCGAGAGGTGCGACTTGACGGTCGCCTCGGAGACGAAGAGCGCCTTCGCAAGCTCGCGGTTGCCGAGTCCGTCCGCGAGCAGCTCGAGCACCTCGACCTCCCGCTCGGTCATGCGCGGCTCCGGTGAGGCGGCGCGTCGCATGAGCACGGCGGCGACCGAGGGGGCGAGCGCCGGCTCGCCCCGGTGCACCGCCCGGATTCCGGCGAAGAGCTGCTCCGGCGGGGCGTCCTTGAGGAGGTAGCCGGCCGCCCCGGCGTCCAGGGCGCGCAGGATGTCCGACTCGCTGTCGTACGTGGTCAGCACGAGCACGGCCGGCGGATCCGGCAGCGCGCGGATGCGCCCCGTCGCGACGATCCCGCCCTCACCGTCGCCCAGGCTGAGGTCCATGAGCACCACATCCGGCCGGGCCGTCTCGGCCGCCAGGACGGCATCGGCGGCGTTCGACGCCTCTCCCACGACCACGAGGCCGTCCATCGACTCGAGCAGGGCGCGCACGCCCGCACGGACGACGGGGTGGTCGTCCACCAGCACGATCCGCAGGCTCATCGGCTCTCCCCCTGCCCATCCGGGGCGGATCCGTCCTGTGCATCCGGAGCGGATCCGTCCTGCTCCCGCGGATCCGACCCCGACCCGTCCCGGGCGAGGGGGAACACGAGCGACAGCGTGGTGCCCTCCCCCGGGGCGCTCTCGACCTGCAGTGCGCCGCCGAGCTGCGAGATCCGCTCCGCCATCCCCGGGATGCCCTGACCGCGGCCGGCCGTGCGGCGCTGCGCCGCCCTGGCCGACATCGCCGCGGGCCGGGCGTCGAAGCCGACGCCGTCGTCGCGGATGTCGAGACGCAGCTCATCGGGCTGCGCGGTGAGGCTCACCACGGCCCGGCTCGCGCGGGCGTGCTCCGCGACGTTCGCGAGTGCCCCGCGCACGGTCCGGATGATGGCCGACGCCACGGGAAGGGGCACCTCGGCGGCAGTGCCGTGACTGCGGAACTGCACGTCGACACCGCGCCCCGAGGCCTCCTCGACCACGCGCGCGAGGGCGGCGGGAAGGGATCCGGCCGCGCCCTCGAGCTCACCGGGGGCGAGGTCGCGCACCACGCGGCGCACCTCGTCGAGCGCCGACCGCGCCGTGCCCGCCGCGGCGCGCACCTGCTCCCTGGCGGCCTCGGGACGGCGCTCCCACCCCTGTTCCGAGGCCTGCAGCAGGAGGTTGATGCTGGACAGGTCCTGTCCGACCGAATCGTGGATCTCGCGCGACAGCCTCGCCCGCTCGGCGAGCGCGCCGGCGCGGTGCTGCGCGGCCGAGAGGTCGGCCTGCGTCGCGGTGAGCTCGTCGAGCAGCTGCTGGCGGGCGCGCGCCTCGCGATCCAGCGCGCGATAGGCGACGATCGTGGCGAACGCGATCCCGATCGGGCCCGCGACGAGCGTCGGATCGAACAGCGCGGACAGGCGCAGCTCCGCGATGATCACGACCGCCGTCATCGCCGTGATCGCAGCGGTCGCCGGCCAGAACGGAAGGATCTGCAGCACCGCGAAGGCGAGCGGGACGGCGCACCATCCGAACGACGGGGCCACGAGCGTCAGGGCCGCCCAGAGCACGCACACCACGAGCGCCCAGGTCGCGGGCCACGCGCCGCGACGGGGGACGAGCCCCTGCAGCACGGCCGCCACGGCCAGCGCCGCGGCTCCGGCGAGGACCGGGACCGCGTTCTCGCCCTCGCCGTGCCGGAGCAGGTACCGGATCGCGCTCACGACGATCAGCGCGATGAGCACGACCTGAAGAGCGCGTCCGAACCGCACCGGCGCGAGGATCCCGCGCACGCCGTCGCCGAGGGACGCCTCGTGCTGCTGCACCTCCGACCGCGGCTCCATGGGCTCAGCCTACGAACGCCGCGGCCCGATCCGCATCAGCCGATCGGCTATCACCCGCCTGCCTCCGGCCGCTCTCGCACCGCCCCGTTCGGCCTCAGGCCGAGCCCCGCACCACGAGCTCGGTGCCGAGGGTGGTGCGGCGCGGAGGGGCGGCTCCGGTGAGCCGGTCGATCAGCACGCCCGCGAGCTCCTCGCCCTGCGCGTGCATGGGCTGGCGGATCGTCGTGAGCGGCGGATCCGTCGAGAGTGCGACGGGCGAGTCGTCGAAGCCGATGATCGCGACGTCCTCCGGGATCCGCACGCCCGCGCCGCGGAGCGTGCGCAGCACGCCCCGGGCCATGAGGTCGCTCGCCGCGAAGACCGCATCCGGCAGCGCCCCTCCGGGTTCGGCGGCGCGCTCGAGCAGCTCCTGTGCCGCTCGCGCCCCGCTGGCCTCGGAGTAGTCGCCGGCGATCTCGGCGAACGGCTCGAGCCCGTCCTCGGCGAGCCGCGCGCGGAACCCGGCGAGCCGGTCCACGGCGCCCGCCATCGAGAGCGGCCCGGTCACGGTGGCGATCCGCCGCCGCCCGATCTCCCGCAGATGCTCGACGGCCTGCCTGCCGCCCGTGACGTTGTCGACGTCCACGTACCAGTCGTCCTCGGCGCCGTTCGTACGTCGTCCGCCGAAAACGACCGGGACCGCCTCGACGATGCGATCGACGAAGGCGTCGCTGTTGTGATGGGACAGGATGATGGCGCCGTCCACTCCGCCGTTGCGCACGAAGCCCGTCATCCGGCCGCCCGGATCGTCGCTCGCGATCAGCAGGTTCAGGATGTAGTCCGAGCGCGCGATCCGGTCGCTGATCCCCGCGACGACGGCGCCGAAGTAGGGGTCGCCGAAGAAGCGGCGGGTGTCCTCCGGCACGACGAGCGCGATCGCGTGCGTCTGCCGCAGGGCGAGCGAGCGCGCCGCCCGGTTGGGGACGTAGCCGAGGCGCGCGATCGCGTCCTGCACCGCCGCGAGCGCGTGCGGGCTCACCGCGGTCGACCCGTTCACGACCCGGGACACGGTCGACCGGGAGACGCCCGCCGCGGCGGCGACCTCCTCGATCGTGGCGCGCCCGACGCCGGACTCCATCCCCCCGACCATGTCTCAGACCGCCCTGGCCGCGATGATCCTGGCGTACTCGCGCCCGGAATCCTTCACGATCCGCTCCTGCGTGTCGTAGTCGACCCGCACGATCCCGAACCGCTTGCCATAGCCCCAGGACCACTCGTAGTTGTCCAGGAGCGACCACGCGAAGTAGCCGCGCACATCGACGCCCTCCTCGATCGCGTCGTAGGTCGCCGCGACATGCTCCCGCAGGAACATGGCCCGCTCGGAGTCATGGACGACGCCGCCGGTCGTGGCCCCCGTCGCAGGGTCCGTCACGCGGGCGCCCTCGAGCTCGTCATCGTACGCCGCACCGTTCTCGGTCACGTAGAGCGGCAGCCCCGGCGCGTACTCCGTGCCGAGCCGGCGCAGCAGCCGGGTGAGCCCTTCGGGCTGCACCTCCCAGCCCATGCCCGTCCGGGGCAGCCCGCGCTCGACCCAGTGCACGTCGTCCGCGGCGGGGAACGGAGAGCGCGTGCGCCGCGCGTTCTCGCCCTCGACGCCGCCGTCGTGCGGCGTGCCCTCGCTGCCGGATTGCGGCGTCCCGGAGAGCAGCTCGCCGTGGTAGTAGTTGACGCCGAGGCAGTCCAGCGGCGCGGCGATCGTGTCGAGGTCGCCCTCCTGGATCGCGGCGGCCCAGCGGCGCACGGCGACCGGATCCACCTCGCGGATGTCGGAGACGACGTCTGCGGGATAGGCGCCGCGGAGCACCGGATCCAGGAACCAGCGGTTGAATTGCCCGTCGATGCGGCGCGCGGCGTCGACGTCGGCGGGATCACGCGCGTCGGCGGGATCGGCGACCGTGAGGTTGAGCGTGATCCCGAGGTCGAGCTGCGGATCCCGCTCCCGCAGCGCCCTGACGGTGCGGCCGTGCGCGAGCAGCAGGTGGTGCGCGGCGAGCATGCCGTCCTCGATGCCGACCCGGCCCGGCGCGTGCACACCCGCGGTGTAGGACAGGAACGAGGAGCACCACGGCTCGTTCAGCGTGGTCCAGTGCTGCACGCGGTCTCCGAGAGCGTCGCGCACGCTGAGCGCGTACTCGACGAAGCGCTCCGCCGTGTCGCGGGAGGTCCAGCCGCCCTTCTCCTCGAGCGCCTGGGGCAGGTCCCAGTGGTACAGCGTGAGCCAGGGCACGATGCCGCCCGCGAGCAGCTCGTCGACGAGGCGGTCGTAGAACGCGAGGCCGGCGGGGTTCACCGCACCGCCGTCCGGGCGCACGCGCGCCCACGAGGTGGAGAAGCGATAGGCCTGCAGGCCCAGCTCGCCCATGAGTCGCACGTCATCGGCGTAGCGGTGATAGTGGTCGCACGCGACGTCGCCGTTCTCGCCGTTCAGAACGGCACCGGGTTCGCGGGCGAAGGCATCCCAGATCGACGCGGTGCGGCCGTCCTCGAAGGCGGCACCCTCGATCTGGTAGGCGGCGGTGGCGGCTCCGAACAGGAAGCCGTCGGGGAAGCGGCGGACGGACGTGTTCAAGGGCGCTCCTTCGCTGGTGCGTCGTCGGGGCGGCGCGGTGGTGGATTCGCGGCGGGATTCACGGCGGGGTGCTCATCACGGACGCTCGTGCCGCATGAGGGCCCTCCCGGCGATCCGGATCAGGCTATGGGAGCGCTCCCACGATGTCAACCGGCGGGGCGGACACTCACTCCCGCGTACCCTTGACCGGTGACCTCCTCGCCCGCGCTCGTCCGTGCCGAATCCCTCATCCGCTCGATCCCGGACCACCCGGAGCCGGGCATCCTGTTCCGCGACATCACGCCGCTGCTGGCCGACCGCGAGGCGCTGCAGGCGACGACCGAGGCGCTCGTCGCGCCGTTCCGCGGATCCTTCGACGTCGTCGCCGGGATCGAGGCGCGCGGGTTCATCCTCGCCGGGGCCGCCGCGATCGAGGCCGGGACCGGGTTCGTCCCGATCCGCAAGGCGGGCAAGCTGCCCCTGCCTGCCGCGTCCGTGGACTATGCGCTCGAATACGGCACCGCCACGATCGAGATGCACGACGACCTGCCCGCCGGATCCCGGATCCTGCTGATCGACGACGTGCTCGCGACCGGCGGCACCCTGGCCGCAGGCCGGCGGATCGTCGAGCAGCTCGGCTATCACGTCGCCGGGATCTCGGTGCTCTTCGAGATCGACGGCCTGGGCGGCCGCGACGTCGTCGGCGACGTGCACACGGTGTTCCGCAGCTGACCGCGGTCCGGCCTCTCGCCGGACGGTAGACTTGACGCGCCCTCCCGCCCGCGACATCTCGGAGCCTCCAATGCCCACCATCGTCGTCGACGTCATGCCCAAGTCCGAACTGCTCGACCCGCAGGGGAAGGCCGTCTCCGGAGCGTTCGCCCGCACCGGCGTGACCGCGTTCAGCGACGTCCGCATCGGCAAGCGCTTCGAGCTCACGGTCGACGGCGAGGTCACCGACGAGGTGCTCGCCGAGGCCCGGCGGATCGCCGAAGAGGTGCTCTCCAACTCCGTGATCGAGGACGTCGTGGGCGTCGAGGTCGCCGAATGACGGTGCGGATCGGGGTCGTCACGTTCCCCGGTTCCCTCGATGACCGCGACGCCCAGCGCGCCGTGCGCATCGCCGGCGCCGAGCCCGTCGCGCTCTGGCACGGGGCGCACGACCTCGACGGTGTCGACGCCGTGATCCTGCCCGGCGGCTTCAGCTACGGCGACTACCTGCGCTCCGGCGCGATCGCCGCGCTCTCGCCGATCATGACCGAGGTCACCGATGCGGCCGCGAAGGGCATGCCCATCCTCGGGATCTGCAACGGATTCCAGATGCTCGTCGAGGCGCACCTGCTGCCCGGCGGTCTGATCCGCAACGACCACCAGCACTTCGTGCGCCGCGACCAGAAGCTCACGGTCGAGAACGCCGACACGGCCTGGACCAACGAGTTCGCGCGCGGCCAGGAGATCATCATCCCGCTCAAGAACGCCGAGGGCGGCTACATCGCCTCCGACGAGACGCTCGACCGCATCGAGGGCGAGGGGCTCGTCGCCTTCCGCTACGCGGGCGTGAACCCGAACGGATCCCTCCGCGACATCGCCGGCCTCACCAACCCCGGCGGCAACGTCGTGGGCCTGATGCCGCACCCCGAGCACGCGACCGAGCCCGGCTTCGGCCCCGACACCTCCGTCGCCATGCGCAGCGGCGTCGACGGCCTGCCCTTCTTCACGAGCGCGATCGCCGCGATCGCCCGCGTCGCCGCCTAGTCTCCTACTTCCGAGTCGTCCCCGTCAGCGGATCCCCTGAGGTCCGCTCACGGGGACAACTCCGTTGGTGAGGGTCACCACGAGAGGGCGTTGCGCCTGCGGAGGGCCGGGGTTAGCGTCGAGAGCGTCCCCGACGATGGGAGAGGCGCATGGCCGGCCGGTTCGTGTACTGGATGAACGTGTCCCTGGATCTGCGGATCGAAGCCGCTCCGGGCGAGGACGGCGGCGGCGACTGGATGCGGATCGACGAGCCGCTGCATCGCGAGTTCAACCGCCGCGCCGCGGACCTCGCGCTCATGGTGCAGGGCCGGCGCGTGTTCGAGATCATGGAGTCGTTCTGGCCCGCCGCGCGCGACGACGCCTCGCTGCCCGCGTTCATGCGGGAGTACGGCGCGATCTGGACGGACAAGCCGAAGATCCTCGTCTCGCGCACCCGCGCCGAGGCCCCTTTCCACACGCGGGTCATCGGCGAGGACGCCGTCTCGCGGCTCGCGGAGGTCCGCGCCGAGACCGAGGGCAGCATCGGCGTCGGCGGGGCGACGCTCGCCACGGCGCTGCTCGAGGCGGGGCTGCTCGACGAGCTCCTGCTGTTCACGCATCCGGCGATCCTCGGATCAGGCCGCCCGTTGTTCGACGATCCGCGCCCCGGCGAGACGAGGCCCCCGGTGATCCTCGACCTGCTCGAGCAGGCCTCCTACGACCAGGGCGTCACCCTGCACCGCTACGCCATCCGCCGCTGACACCCCCTCCGCAGCACTGCTGCGCTTACCCCCTCGCTCTCGCTCGCGCCCCCTCGGTCTCGCGTGCCTTCATATCGCGGTCGTCCCCATCAGCGGACCTCATAGGCTCCGCTGATGGGGACGATTCGAGGTGGGAGAGGACGCCAGAGGGGGCAAGCCGAATCGAGGGGCGTCGGGGAGGGCGGGCGATCAGCCGGCGCGGGGTCAGCCGAGGGACGGCGCGGCGGCAGCCGAGGGACGGCGCGGGGTCAGCCGAGGACGGCGCGGCGGTCAGCCGAGGGCCGGGGGCCAGACGCCGATCAGGACGGCCATCACCACGACCGTGACGAGTTCGTGCGCGATGTTCAGGACGGTCAGCGAACTCGGGCGCCCCTCGAAGGCGTCGTGCGTGATGAACCGCGCCGCCGTGAATCCCATCCACAGCGTGATCGCGGTGACGAGCGCCGAGAGGAAGAAGGATCCGCCGTAGAAGTGCCAGGCGATCGCCGTGGCCCCGGCGAGCACCCAGGCCGTGAGGAAACTCACGATCACGGTCGCGATGATGGCGAGCACCGGGCTGCCCTTGGGGTTGTCGAGGTCGACCCCCGCGAGGCGGGCCCAGCGGGTTCCGAGCACGCCCCGGGCGTACCAGATGGATCCGACGACCATGCTCGACGCGGTCGCCAGCAGCACGGCCCAGTAGTTGATCTCGGGAACCATGACAGCCTCCTCGGTCGGTGCCGGACGCGGTCGACGCCCCGGTGCGCTCAGAGTACCGCCGCGGATCCCCGGCTCGATGCCGGCCCGCCGAAGCGGTGCGCCCCTACGGGACTCCCCACTTTGGAGTCGTCCCCGTCAGCGGCGCCTATAGGCTCCGCTGACGGGGACGACGCGAAAGTGGGAGAAGCTGGAGAGGGGCGGGCGCGACGGGCGCGCTCACCAGGGGCTGGGCTCGTAGTCCTTCAGGAACACACCGTGGACGTCCTCGCCGGCCTCGCCGCGCACGATCGGGTCGTACACGCGGGCCGCGCCGTCGACGAGGTCGAGCGGGGCGTGGAAGCCCTCCTCGGCGAGGCGCACCTTCGTGTAGTGGGGACGCTCGTCGGTGATCCACCCCGTGTCGACCGCGGTCATCAAGATCCCGTCGGTCTCCAGCATCTCGCCCGCGCTCGTGCGGGTGAGCATGTTCAGCGCGGCCTTCGCCATGTTCGTGTGCGGGTGCCCCGGCCCCTTGTACCGGCGGGAGAACTGGCCCTCCATCGCCGAGACGTTCACGATGTGCTTGCGCCGCGCGGGCGAGGCGGCCATCGCCGGACGCAGCCGGCTGATGAGCAGGAACGGCGCGGTCGTGTTGCAGAGCTGCACCTCGAGCATCTCCAGCGGATCCACCTGGTCCACGCTCTGCACCCAGCTGTTCACCCGGTTCACGTCGGGCACGAGGCCGCCTGCGTCGATCGCCGTGCCGTCCGCGTGCTTCGCGAGGGAGGAGGATCCGGGCGCCATCGCGAGCCGGGCCAGCTCGTCGGCGGTGAGCGCCTGGCCGCCCTGCTCCGCGATCGTGCCGCCGAGCGACGCGATCGACAGCAGAGGGTGCGCGTCGACCGAGGCCTGCAGCGCCTCGGGGTGCGGATCCGCGGTGTGTCCGAAGGTCTCCATCTCGGGCAGCGGTCCGTTCGGGAGCGGCTGCAGCTCGGCGTCGGCGAGCAGCGAGTACGCACCGGGCGAGCGCCGCACGGTCTGCGCGGCGTTGTTGATGAGGATGTCGAGCGGCCCCTGCGCCGCGACCGAGTCGGCGAGGGCGATCACCTGGGCGGGATCGCGCAGGTCGATGCCGACCACGCGCAGCCGGTGCAGCCAGTCGGCCGAATCGGGCAGCGCCGCGAACCGGCGCACCGCGTCGCGCGGGAAACGCGTGGTGATCGTGGTGTGCGCGCCGTCGCGGAGCAGCCGCAGCGCGATGTGCATGCCGATCTTGGCGCGACCTCCGGTGAGGAGCGCGCGCTTGCCGTCGAGATCGGTGCGGGCGTTGCGCTTGCCGTGGCTGAACCGCGCGCAGTCGGGGCAGAGCTGGTGGTAGAACGCGTCGACCGTGGTGTACAGCTGCTTGCAGATGTAGCAGTTGCGGGGCTTCAGCAGTTCGCCCGCGGTCGGCGCATCCGTCACGCTGCTCGCGAGGTCGAGACCGCGCGTCTCGTCGTCGATCCGGTCGGGAGCACCCGTCGCGGTCGCCGCGATGACCGCGCGGTCGGCCTCGGCGATCGCATCGCGGATCTCCCGCCGGCGCACGCGCTTGGCGGCCTTGAACATGGCTGAGGTCGCACGCCGGACGGTGATGAAGTCGGGGTGGTCCTGATCGAGCCCGTGCAACTCGGCCAGCACCCGGAGGGTGGTCGCGAGGTCGGCCGGATCGATGCCGGATCCGACGGCGCCGCCGCCTGTCGTAGCGCTGCGGTCGCTCGGCGTCGACGGGGCGTCGGAGGGGGCGTCGGTCATTGTCACGATTTTACGCGAGCCGCCTGGATGGGAGCCCGGATGCGAGGGCACCCGGGCTCCCCGGACGGGCACCCGGGCGCCCCGCCGAATGCACGAGACGTTGCCGAATGCACCGGGACTTCGCGTGGAGAAGCCGTGCGCTCGGCGCGATGCCGTGCGCTCGGCGCGATCCCGTGCACTCGGCGCGATCCGCCCGACAGGATGCGGCGGCCGGACTCAGGCGATGCCGCCGCCATCGACGACGAGGGCGGATCCGGTCACGTACGACGACTCGTCGCTCGCGAGCCAGACGACGGCCGCGGCGATCTCGGAGGGCTGCCCCATCCGGTTCAGCGGGCGCTCGGCGGCCTCGGCGAGGAAGCCGGCCTGGTCCTGACCGAGCTGGCGGGCCTCGTCGCGCAGCATCCCGGTGTCGACGTCGCCGGGGTTCACCGAGTTGACGCGGATCCCCTGCGGGCCGTGGTCGATCGCGAGCGCGCGGGTCATGTTGACGACCGCCCCCTTCGACGCGCAGTACGAGATCGCCTGCCCGCCGCCCTTGAGGCCCCAGCCCGATCCGGTGTTGACGATGGATCCGCCGCCGTTCGCCGCCATGATCGGCACGACGTGCTTGCACATCAGGAAGATCGCCCGCACGTTCACGCCGAACACCCGGTCCCACTCCTCGACCGTGGTCTCGACCGCCGTGGTGCGCCGGATGATGCCGGCGTTGTTGAAGACGACGTCGACGCCGCCGAAGCCGTCGACGACCGCGGCGACGACGCGCTCGATATCGGCCTCGCTCGAGACGTCGGCGCCGATCGCGACCGCGGATCCGCCGGCGGCGCGGATCTCCTCGGCCACCGCCTCGGCGGCCTCCGCGTTCAGGTCGACGACGGCGACGTTGGCGCCCTCGGCGGCGAACGCGAGGGACGTGGCGCGGCCGATGCCGCCGGCGCCTCCGGTGACGATGGCGTTCTTGTTCTGCAGACGCATGGGGTGCTCCTTGCGGGTCGGGATGCGGTCGGGGTGGGTTCGGGATCCGGTCCTGTCGCGAGGCTCGGGACCGGCGGTACGGTTCAGGGGGCGAGGGCTTCGGGTGCGGCGACAGCGTAGAACGCCGAGGCCGCGGCGCCGGTGATGACGCGGATGTGTCCGGCGAGGGAGGCGTCGACGTCGGGATCGCCGGTGTCGACGAGGAGCGGGCGCCCGCCGAGGTCGACGAGCTTCTGCTCGGGGGCGACGACGAGGAGCGGATCCGCCCCGAGAGCGCGGATCACCCTCGGGGACAGCTGCTGGTTGCCGCGGCCGAGCAGGAACCCCTGCCCGCCGATCACCGTGATCACGGCCTGCGCCGGGCCGGCGGCGGCCTCGGCGAGCAGCCGTTGTTCGTCCGCTCCCGCGGCCACGAGGCGTCCGTCGAGCACGACGTCCACGCCGAGCGGGGTCTTCGCGAGGCCGAGCTGGGCGGCGATCTGCGCCGTGGTGCCGCCGGGGCCGAGCAGGTACCGGACGCCCGGTCGCATCGCCCGGACGGCTCCCTGCGAGGCGGCGGCGACCGCCTCCTGCTCCGAGACCGGCGTCGGCGCCTTGCGCGCCTGGGTGCGTCCGAGCCGCTGCGGCACGCGCAGGCTGCCGTAGAGCACGGGCTCGACCCTGGCCCGGCGAAGCGCCGCCTCGTCGACGTCGAGCACCTCGCGCACGGCAGTCGGCACGGTCTCGGATCCCAGCCAGTCCACGGCGAGGGCGCCCGCCGCGACGGGGCTCACGGCGAACACCGGCGAGTACATCTTCACGCCGGCCGGGATCCCGAGCACGGCCGGCTCGACACGTTCGCGGCGCACGGCCGATTCGGGGCGCAGATCCACGTTTTGGGGCGCGTCACGACCGTCAGCGCCGGCGTACGGCGCCCCAAACGGCACAGGTGCGCCCCAAACCGGATCCCCCGGACCGACCGGACCCACCGGACCCACCGGCTCACCCGACCCCGAGAGGGAGGCCAGCCCCCGCACGGCGTCGCGCAGGGTCCCGTCGCCGCCGGCCACCAGCACGAGCGAGGCTCCGGCGGCGGCCACGGCGGCGACCGCGGCGACGGTGTCGTCGGGCGTGGTCGCGACCGAGGACGGGGTGAACACCACGACAGGCTCGAGCCCGGCCTCCGTCACGACGGCGGCGCCCATGGCTCCGGCGGCGGTGAGGATCCGCGCCCCGGGGTGCGAGCGCGCGAGGACCGTCAGCGCCTGCCGGGCGCGGGCGTGCGCGCGCGGCAGGTGGCGTCGAGCACGTAGAAGATCGACGGCGTGCCGACGTTGCCGTGGTCTGCGAGCGACTGCCAGCTGGTGGCGAGGTCCTCGTCGGAGAGCTCCAGCGCGTCGCGCGCCCCTTCGACGATCCGGCGCCCGCCGGGGTGCACCATCCAGTGGGAGATCGACTCGCGCTCGAGACCGTGGCGCGCGAGGAACGCGTC
>JAITLM010000187.1 GCA_031277885.1 Microbacterium sp. | reverse complement strand
GCCCTACACTTGTGCGCGGATGAGCTGGCCGGGCGGCCGCGAGGACCGGGTGACCGGTCCCCGAGGAAGGTCCGGGCTCCACAGGGCAAGGTGGTGGGTAACGCCCACCCGGGGTGACCCGCGGGACAGTGCCACAGAGAACAGACCGCCTCCCCGGTCCGGTTCGCCGGTCGGGGCGGGCAGGGCGAAACGGTGGTGCAAGAGACCACCAGCGCACCGGGCGACCGGTGCGGCTAGGTAAACCCCACCCGGAGCAAGGCCAGACAGGGAGCGTTCGAGGGCTGCCCGCCCGAGCTCCCGGGTAGGCCGCTGGAGCGGCGCGGCAACGCGTCGCCGAGAGAGATGACCGTCGAAGGGATGCCCCGAGAGGGGCCCCGGCACAGAACCCGGCGTACAGGCCGGCCCGTTCCTCTCACGAAGACGGCCCGGCTCCGCGATCGCGGATCCGGGCCTCTCGGCGTGAGGGGGCTCAGTCGCCCGCGAGCGAGGCCGCGCCGATGATGCCGGACGAGTTGCGGTGGATCGCTGCGACGATCGGCGTCTTCAGGTCCAGCAGCGGGATGAACTTCTCCGGGTGCTTTGAGACGCCGCCGCCGACCACGAACAGGTCGGGGCTGAACAGGAACTCGACGTGCGAGAAGAAGTCCTGCAGTCGTGCCGACCAGTCCTCCCAGCTCAGCTCGTCGCGCTCCATGGCGGAGTACGCGGCCCACTTCTCGATCGACTCGCCGCGGAAGTTCAGGTGGCCGAGCTCGGTGTTCGGCACGAGCACGCCGTCGTAGAGGAAGGCGGAGCCGATGCCGGTGCCCAGCGTCGCGAGGATCGTGAGTCCGCGGGCGTCGCGCGCCGCGCCGTGGCGGCTCTCCGCGACGCCGGCGGCGTCCGCGTCGTTCACGAAGTGGATCTGGCGGCCCAGGCCGTCCTCGAAGAACTGCTCGGCCTCGAAGCCGATCCACTCCTTCGAGATGTTCGCGGCGGACAGCGTCTTGCCGTACTTCACGATCGCCGGGAAGGCCACGCCCAGGGGCAGGGTGGAGTCCTGCACTCCCAGCGTCGTGAGCACCTCCTTGACGGCGGCGAGGACGTCGGCAGGCGCCGCGCCCTTCGGGGTGGGGACCCGGATGCGGTCCGATTCGAGGGTTCCGTGCTCGAGGTCGACGATGCCGGCCTTGATGCCGGTTCCGCCGATGTCCACGCCGATCGCTTTTGCCATGGGCAACAGCCTAGCGAGACGCGGGCGCGCCAGTAGGATCGTGACAAAGGCCCAGGAGGAGCAGCGATGTCCGGCGAGAACAAGTACTGGTTCAACAGCAGCACCGGCGAGGTCGAGTACGGTCTGGAATCGCCGTCGATCGACCGGAT
This sequence comes from Microbacterium sp., assembly GCA_031277885.1. Taxonomy (GTDB): domain Bacteria; phylum Actinomycetota; class Actinomycetes; order Actinomycetales; family Microbacteriaceae; genus Microbacterium. Next base: position 13,066 of record JAITLM010000187.1, on the reverse strand, counting down.
CGGCCCGTTCGACACCGCTGAGGAGGCTGCTCGCGCCCCGGAGGTGCTCCAGGAGCGCGCCAAGGCGTGGGCCGACGAGGACGCGGCCGAGGACAACTGGGGCGCGGACGGCGCTCGATGAGCGGGATGGACAAGCAGCGCGACTTCGTGCTGCGCACCATCGAGGAGCGCGGCGTCAAGTTCATCCGGCTCTGGTTCACCGACGTGATCGGCACCCTGAAGTCCGTCGCGATCGCGCCGGCCGAGGTCGAGGGCGCGTTCGCGGAGGGCATCGGGTTCGACGGCTCCGCGATCGAGGGGCTCACGCGCACCTTCGAATCCGATCTGCTCGCGCAGCCGGATCCGACGACGTTCCAGATCCTGCCGTGGCGCGGAGAGATCGACCCGACCGCGCGGATGTTCTGCGACCTGACGACCCCGGACGGGCGTCCCGCCGTCGCCGACCCGCGGCACGTGCTCAAGCGCACGCTCGCCAAGGCGGCCGACGCCGGATTCACGTTCTACACGCACCCGGAGATCGAGTTCTACCTGCTGAAGTCGTCGCAGTTCGGACCGGAGGGGCCCGTCCCGGCGGACTCCGCGGGCTACTTCGACAACGTGCCGGGCGGAACGGCGCACGATTTCCGCCGCAGCGCCGTGCGGATGCTGGAGGACCTCGGGATCTCGGTCGAGTACAGCCATCATGAGGGCGGTCCCGGTCAGAACGAGATCGACCTGCGTTACGCGGACGCGCTCACCACGGCCGACAACATCATGACCTTCCGCACCGTGGTCAAGGAGGTGGCGATCGAGCAGGGCGTCTATGCGACGTTCATGCCGAAGCCGCTCAACAACCACCCGGGCAGCGGCATGCACACGCACCTGTCGCTCTTCGAGGGCGACCTGAATGCGTTCTACGAGGAGGGCGCGAGATACCAGCTCTCGCGCACGGGGCGCCAGTTCATCGCCGGGCTCCTGCGGCACGCCAACGAGATCGCGGCCGTGACGAACCAGTTCGTGAACTCGTACAAGCGGCTCTGGGGCGGGGACGAGGCGCCGAGCTTCGTGACCTGGGGTCACGCCAACCGCTCCGCGCTCATCCGCGTGCCGATGTACAAGCCGAACAAGGGCCAGTCCACGCGCATCGAGTACCGTGCGCTGGATTCGGCCGCCAACCCCTACCTCGCGTACGCGCTGATGCTCGCCGCGGGGCTCAAGGGCATCGAGGAGGGCTACGAGCTGCCGCCCGAGGCCGAGGACAACGTCTGGTCGCTGAGCGACGCCGAGCGCCGCGCGCTCGGCTACGCGCCGCTGCCGGCCAGCCTCGACCACGCGCTTGAGCTCATGGAGGACTCGGAGCTCGTGGCGGAGACCCTCGGCGAACAGGTCTTCACCTACGTGCTGCTGAACAAGCGCAAGGAGTGGGAGGCGTACCGCGGTCAGGTCACGCCGTTCGAGCTCAAGAGCAACCTCGAACTGCTCTGATCGGGTACCGCGGTGCCCCGGTTCGACGACTCTCTCTCGCTGTCCGCGCTCGCGCGGCTCGGCTTCGTGGGGCTGTCCGCGGCGTCCGCGGGGCTGAGTGAGCTCGGAGAGATCACCGGCCTCGCACCCTCGGCGCTGATCGCGTCGCTGCGCAGCGCGGATCCCGACGAGGCGCTGGCGGGGCTCATCCGGGTCGCGCGCCGTGATCCTTCCGCCATGACCGCCGCGCTGTCCGACGAGGCGGCGCGCCTGCGCGCCTGGGCGGTCTTCGGCGCCTCGCCGGGACTCGGCCGGTTCTTCGAGCGCCGACCGGAGGAGCTCGCACTGCTGCGCGAGGAGCGTGCGGGGCTGCCGAGCGCGGAGCGGCTCCGTGCGACGCTGCTGGCGGCCGTGGGCTCCGCGGACGGCTTCGCCGCGGCCGGCGACGCCGCGGCCCGGGTGCGCCTGCGTGTCGCGTACCGGCGGGCGGTCGCCGGAATCGCGGCCTGGGACCTCGCCGCGGCGGATCCGGTCGAGGCCGTGGGCGCCGTCTCGGCGGCACTCGCGGACGCCGCATCGGCGGCGCTGGAGGCGGGGCTCGCGATCGCCCGCACGGCGGTCGCCGACGGCTCCGCCGCCGTACGGGACGACGTGGCCCTGACGCGGCTCGCGATCATCGGGATGGGCAAGACGGGTGCGCGCGAGCTCAACTACGTGAGCGACGTGGACGTCATCTACGTCGCCGGTACCGCGGACGAGGACCGGCTGTCGGAATCGCGCGCGATCGACATCGCCACCCGGCTCGCCCGCGAGACCATGCAGGCCCTCGCCGGGATCGAGGCGGAGCCTCCGCTCTGGGAGGTCGACGCCGCGCTGCGTCCTGAGGGCAAGCAGGGGGCCCTAGTGCGCTCGCTGGGATCGCACATCGCCTACTACGACCGCTGGGCGAAGAGCTGGGAGTTCCAGGCGCTTCTCAAGGCGCGTGCGATCGCCGGCGATCCTGAGCTGGGCGAGGCCTATGTGAGCGCCGTGCAGCCCAAGGTCTGGTCGAGCGCGGCGCGGGAGGACTTCGTCGGGAGCGTGCAGAGGATGCGCGAGCGCGTCACCGAGCACATCGCGCTCGAGGACGTGCCGTATCAGCTGAAGCTGGGCCCGGGCGGCTTGCGTGACATCGAGTTCACCGTGCAGCTGCTGCAGCTCGTGCACGGACTCACGGATCCGGACATCCGCACCAGGGGAACGCTGGAATCGCTCGACGCGCTGGTCGCCGGAGGCTACATCGGGCGCGCCGAGGCGGGGCTCTTCGCGCACGACTACCGGGTGCTCCGGCTCATCGAGCACCGCCTGCAGCTGCGCGAGATGCAGCGGACGCACCTCGTGCCGCGCGAGGAGGAGGCGCTGCGGGTGCTCGGGCGCGCCACGGGTCTCGCGGAGACCGCGGAAGGCATCCGCGGGGTATGGGAGGACGTGCGCCGCGAGGTGCGTGATCTGCACACCCGCCTGTTCTACCGTCCGCTGCTGAGCGCCGTGGCCTCGCTGCCCGAGGAGGAGCGCACGCTCTCCGCCGACCAGGCGCACGACCGTCTCGCGGCGATCGGCTTCCGTGATCCCGCGGGGGCGCTCCGCCACATCGGCGCGCTCACCACGGGTCTCAGCCGCAAGGCGACGATCCAGAAGCACCTGATGCCGATCATGGTGCGCTGGTTCGCCGACGGCACGGACCCCGACTACGGCCTGATCGCATTCCGCCGCATCAGCGAGCGCCTCGGCGACACCCCGTGGTTCCTGCGGATGCTGCGCGACTCCTCGGGCGCCGCGGAGCGACTCACCCGCGTGTTGTCCTCCTCGCGCTACGTCGGCGAGCTGATGGAGTGGATCCCGGAGTCCGTCGCGTGGCTGGAGAGCACGGAGCAGCTGCGGCCCCGGCCCCGACCGGCCCTCGACGAGGAGGCCAGGGCGATCCAGACGCGGCACGACACGATCCTCGACGCGATGCGCTCGGTGCGCGCACTGCGGCGGCGCGAGCTGCTGCGCGCCGCGATGGGCGCGGTGCTGGATGTGCTCACGATCGACGACGTCGCCCAGGCGCTCACCGGGATCACGGATGCCACGATCCAGGCCGCGCTGCGGGCCGTGCGCCGCGAGGTCGTGCCGGAGGAGGACGACGCCCTGGACTTCTCGGTCATCGGGATGGGGCGCTTCGGCGGTGCGGAGCTCGGGTTCGGCTCCGACGCGGATGTGCTCTTCGTGTACGACGCGAACGGCGTCGAGCCTCAGCGCGCGCAGCAACTGGCGACGCGCATCGTGGCGGGGCTCCGCGAGCACCTCACGGACCATCGCCTGCCGCTCGACCTCGACGCCGACCTCCGCCCCGAGGGACGCAACGGCCCCCTCGTGCGCACGCTCGACGCCTATGCGGCGTACTACCAGCGCTGGTCGCTGTCCTGGGAGGCGCAGGCGCTGCTGCGCGCGAGAGGCGTCGCGGGCAGCCACAAGCTCATCGAGCGCTTCCTCGCACTCGCCGACGGCGTGCGCTACCCGGAGTCGCTGGATCTGGCGTCGGTGCGGGAGATCAAGCGCATCAAGGCCAGGGTCGAGGGGGAGCGGCTGCCGCAGGGCGTCGATCCGCGCCGCCACCTCAAGCTCGGCCCCGGCACGCTCAGCGACGTGGAGTGGCTGATCCAGATCGTGCAGCTGCAGCACGCGCATGCGGTGCCGGCGCTGCGCACCACGTCGACGCTCGAGGCACTGGACGTCGCCGTGGCGTCGGGGTTCGTGCCCGCGGACTCCGGCGAGCTCCTGCGCGAGGCGTGGCGGCTGTCCAGTCGGCTCCGGTCGGCGATGACGCTGCTCACCGGGCAGACGAAGGACGTGCTCCCGGCCGACCCGCGCGAACTCGACGGCGTGGGAAGGATCCTCGGCTATCCCGACCGCTCCGCGGCGGCCGTGGAAGAGGAGTACCTGCGGGTCACGCGCCGCGCCAGGAAGGTGTTCGAGACGCTGTTCTACGGCTGACGGGCGCTGTGCGCCGCGTTCCCACGGCGGCGCAGAGAGGATGGACTCATGACGATCATCGGCGTGGTCCGCAATCCTGTGAAGCTCGAGTCGGAGGAGGAGGTGCGCGCGGCGATCCTGGAGCGCCTTCCCGATGCCGACGTCCGGGTGTTCGACACCACGGAGGACGACCCGGGCCGGGCGATGGCGGAGGAGGCGATCGATGCCGGGTGCGCGCTCGTCTTCGCCGCAGGGGGAGACGGGACGGTGCGTGCCGTCGCGGGGGTGCTGGCCGGCACCGAGGTCGCGCTCGGGATCCTGCCGCACGGCACGGGCAATCTGCTCGCGCGGAATCTCGGGGTGCCGCTGACGGGGACGTCCGATGCGGTCGCGCACGCCCTCTCCGCCGAATCCCGGCGCATCGACGTGGGCACGATCGAGGTGACCGACGGCGACGCCCAGGGGGAGCACCTGTTCGTCGTGATGGCCGGTCTCGGCCTCGATGCGCGCATGCTCGAGGAGACCGATGAGGAGCTCAAGGCGAAGGCGGGCTGGCTCGCCTACGTGAAGGCGCTCGGAGCGGCGGCGGCGGGCACCGAGCTCGTGCCGGTCGAGCTGAGCATCGACGACGAGCCCCGCGATCGTGCGCGCATCCACACCCTCATGATCGGCAACTGCGGCACGATCCAGGGCGGGATCACGCTGCTGCCCGATGCCGTGCCGGATGATGGCCTGCTGGATCTGCTGCTCATCAGCGCGGACGGCGTCGCGGACTGGTTCGAGACGGTCCGCACGGTGGTGTGGGACAACGGCCTGCGACGGCTCCTGGGCGGCGAGACGACGAGCACGGATGTGGTGCGGCATGCGGCGGCGCGCCGCGTGGACGTCGAGCTGGGCCGCCCGCAGCCCTTCCAGATCGACGGGGAGGAGCGCGGTCAGGTGCGCTCGTTCACGGCCGGCATCCGTCCCGGCGCCCTGCTGGTCCGCGCCTGAGACGGTCCCGCACGCGCACCGCGAGCGGAGCGGGTTCGGGGAGCCACGGCGCGAACGTCAGATCTCGACCACCAGAAAACGCTGGATCTCCTCGCGCACCAGCGCGACCATGTCGACGCCGTCGCGGTTCAGCAGCCACTGGGTCTGGACGCCGTCCGTCAGGGCGATGAGCGTGCGCGCGGCGGACTCCGGATCCGCGCCGGCGACCAGGTCGCCGCGCGTCTGCAGCGCCGTGAACGTGTCGCGGAGGAAGGCGACGGCGAAGCCGTAGCGCTCCCGCAGGTACTCGTGCAGCGGATGGTCGGCGGAGGTGGCCTCGGCCGCGAGCGTCACCTGGAGCTCCACCATCCGCTGGGCACCCTGGTTGTAGCGGGCCGCCTCGATCCACTGCCGCAGCACCTCGAGGGGATCCTCCGAGGAGGACATCCGGCGGATCGCCTGCTCGTCCCGCCATTCCAGCACGGCGTGCAGGAGGTCGAGCTTGGTCGGGAAGTAGTGCCGCACTCCGGCGTGCGTGAGCCCCGCTTTCGCGGCGACCTCGCGCAATCCACCGGTGCGGTAGCCGGCGGTCGCGAACACCTCGAGGGCCGCCTCCAGGATCGCCGTGCGACGCGCCTCGCCCTTGGGATAGCGCCGCGGTGCGGGGGAGGGATCGGTGGTCACGGGTTCGAGGCTACCCCAGCGGATCCGCGTCGCGGAAGAAAAACCACCCAGCTGGATGGTTTTCTGTTAGTGTCGTCGCCAGTCGAGCCGATCGGGCTCGCTCGATCCCCTGGAGCCACCATGGTCAACGCCGACCCGACGCTCGTCCCCGGCAACCCGGACACGCCTGAACCCGCTCCTGCGCCGGGGACCTCGGCGTTGTACCGGCGCGGGGCGCACTTTCGCCGGTACCGCGCGAGCTATCTGATGGCCGGTCTGTCGATCGCGGCGATCTGGGGTGCGGTGGGCGGCATCCTGCTGCCGCTGCACGTGCAGCAGATCGAGTTCGGGCACTTCTTCACCGGTGCGGACGCGGGCGCTGACCTGCAGTCCCTCACCGCGCTCAAGTACGCGGTCGACGCGGGCAGCACGGTCCCGACCGCGGATCAGAACCGTCTGCTCGGTCTTCTCGCGGAATTCGAGGCCGCGCGGGCGCTGGGCCTGTCGTCGATCGCCGTCGTCTCGTCAATCCTGACGATGCTCATCCAGCCCATCGCCGGGATCCTCTCGGATCGCACGCGCTCGCGCTGGGGACGGCGCGCGCCCTGGATCGTCGCGGGGGCCGTGATCGGGGCCGCCCTCCTCGTGGCGATGCGGTTCTCGCCCACGATCGGGCTGCTTCTCGTGACCTACTCCGTCGCCCAGCTGGGACTCAATCTGGCGTCCGGACCGCTGAACGCGACCGTGGCCGACCGAGTGCCGCCCGCGCAGCGCGGGTCGATGTCGGCGCTGTCCGGTTTCTCCTCGCTCATCGGCGGGGCGATCGGTTCGATCGTCGCCGGGGCGCTGTTCGCGGTCATCGGCCTCGATGCCTACTTCCCCTTCGTCGTCGCCGTGATCGTGTTCACGGTGCTCTTCGTGCTGCTCGCGCGGGATCGATCCTCGCGGAACCTCGTCGTACCGCCGATGACTCCGAAGCAGGTGCTCGCCTCGTTCACCGTCGCCCTCAGGGATCGCGACTTCCGATGGCTGTGGATCGCCAAGGTCGCGCTGTTGTTCGGCGGTGGCGTGTCCGGCGCGTTCGGGATCTACATGCTGCAGAGCTACATCCGGCCGGGGCTGTCGGCCGCTGAGGCCGCGCAGATCTCGCCGTTGCTCGCGATGGCGGGGATCCCCGGCACCGTGGTCGCGCTGCTCGTCGCCGGATGGTGGTCGGATCGGGTCGGACGCCGCAAGCCGTTCGTCATCGGCGCGACGTTCCTGATCGCGGGGTCCATGTTCATCCCGCTGCTCAGTCCGACGCTGCCCGCCCTGTTCATTCAGGGCGTCGTCGCCGGGGTGGGGGTCGGCACGTTCCTCACGGTCGACCAGGCCATGTTCATCGACCTGCTGCCGGATCGTGACGCCGCCGCCCGCGATCTCGGGGTGAGCACGCTGGGCGGCAACCTCGGGCAGGCGCTCGGCCCCCTGCTCGCGGGCGTGGTGGTCGCCGTGACCGGCGGCTACACGGCCCTGTGGATCGTGGCGATCGTGATCGTCGTGATCGCCGCGCTTCTCGTCTTCCCGATCCGGCGGGTGCGATGAGCGCGCTCCCGCCCCCGCTGCGCCCCACCCCGGCGAATCAGCTGCTCGCACGGATGCTGGTGCGCACCGCGGCCCGGTTCATGCCGGATGAGAGCACGTCGAGCGCCGAGCTCATCGCCCTGGACCCGGAGCTCGGGGCCGTGGACGCCGAAGACATCGCGGTGCCGGGTCCACGCGGAGAGATCCCGGTGCGCCTGTACCGACGGCGTGACGCGGAGCCCCGCGCGGGCTTCGTCTGGGTGCACGGCGGCGCCTGGATGTTCGGCACGCTCGACTCGCCGGAGGCGCATGCGGTCGCGATGTCGATCGCGGCGCGCGGAATCGCGGTCGCATCCGTCGACTACCGCAAGGCGCGCGGACGCGCGGGGTTCCCGGTCCTCTCCGATGACGTGCTCGCCGCCTGGCAGTGGGTGCACGCCCACGCCGATCGCCTGGGCACGACGCCGGAGCGCCTGCACCTGGGCGGTGCGAGTGCGGGCGCCAACCTCGCCACGGGTGTGGTGCGACGACTCCTCGCGACGGGGGAGCAGCCGCCGGCCACCCTGGTCGCTGCATACCCGCTGCTGCACTTCGATCTGCCTCCCCTCCCGGAGGATCTCATCACCGCTCTCGAGCGCACGCCGCCGCCGTTCCGCTTCACCCCGCGCATGGTGAGCCTCCTCAACCTCAACTGGGCCGGGGTCCGGTATCACGAGGATCCCGTCGCCTTCCCGGCACTCGGACCGCTGGATCGCCTGCCGCCCACCTTCGTGATGGACGCCGAGTCCGATGAGCTGCGGGCGTCGTCGGCGGCGTTCGCGGACGCGCTGCAGGCGGCCGGCGTCGAAACGCGCTACGAGACAGTGCCCGGCACCTTCCACGGCTACCTGGCGCAGCCGGGGACCCCCGCCGCGCAGGACGGGATCCGCCGGATCGTCCACTGGATCGACGAGCACTGACCAGCAGGTCCCACCGACACATCCCGCTCGACGCTTCGGGCCCCCGACTGAGAAGGAACTCCTCCGTGACCACGCCACCGACCGCCCTCATGATCACCCCGGACCAGGCGATCGACGGAGCCCCCGCCGTCCGCCGGGTCTTCGCTCTCGATCCGGATCATGGGCCGGTGGTCGCCGCGGAGGTTCTCGCGACCGCGCACGGCGTCTGCGAGGTGCGGGTGAACGGCGCCCCCGTCTCGACGGACCTGCTGACGCCCGGCTGGACCAGCTACGAGTGGCGGCTGCGATATGCGCAGTGGGATGCGACTCCCGTCCTCGCCGGGCTGGCGGGCGGACGCGCGGTGATCGAGGCGGTCATCGGATCCGGCTGGTACGCCGGGCACCTCGGATGGGACGGCAGCAAGGAGGTGTACGGATCGGAACGCGCCGCGCTCGTCGAACTGCGGATCAGGTTCGCGGACGGCCATGTGCAGACCGTCGGGACCGACGAGACGTGGACCTCGGCGCCCACGGAGACGACCGCCGACGACCTCTACGACGGGCAGCGGATCGACCGGCGGATCTCCGCGGCCGATCGTTTCGCGGCAGCGCCGATGCCGGGAGAGGGCGGAGTGCGGATCGTGCCTTTCGATGCCGCGCGTCTCGCCGCCTACACCTCTCCGCCGGTCCGCAGGCAGGAGGAGATCTCGCCGATCCGGGTCTGGCGCTCGCCCGCGGGGGCGCTGCTCGCGGATTTCGGCCAGAACCTCGTGGGCTGGACCCGGCTGTCGGTGCGCGGCACCGCGGGCCAGGAGATCACCCTGCGTCACGCCGAGGTGCTCGATGAGGAGGAGCTCGGCACACGGCCGCTGCGGCGCGCACGCGCGACCGATGTCTTCGTGCTGTCCGGCGCCGACGACGTCTTCGAACCCACGCTCACCTTCCACGGGTTCCGGTACGTGGAGGTGTCCGGCTGGTCCGGTGCCGATGAGGATCTCGCGGAGGCGCTGCGGGCGGTCGTGATCGGATCCGATCTGACCCGCACCGGCACATTCCGCAGTTCGCATCCCCTCCTCAACCGCCTTCACGAGAACATCGTCTGGGGGATGCGCGGCAACTTCGTCGACGTCCCCACCGACTGCCCCCAGCGCGATGAACGGCTGGGCTGGACGGGGGACCTCGCCGCGTTCGCGGAGACCGCGGTCTACCTCTACGACACGGAGGCGTTCCTCGCGGACTGGCTGCGGGATCTCGCCGTCGAGCAGGAGCACGCCGACGGCCGGATCCCCATCGTGGTCCCGGACAACCTGAAATACGAGGAGATCGGGGCGATGGCCGCGGCGATGGGGTCGAGCCTCGTCATCGCGCTCTGGAACGATGCGGCCTGCTGGGTGCCGTGGGCGATGTACGAGGCCTACGGGGATCCCGGGGTGCTCGGGGAGCAGTATGCGTCGATGACCGGGCACGTCCGCCGTGTCGCCGCCGCGCTGTCTCCGCGGGATCTGCTGGAGGGCGGCTTCCAGCTCGGCGACTGGCTGGATCCGACCGCGCCGCCGGACGCGCCGCACCTGGCGAAGGCGGATCCGGCGGTCGTCGCGACCGCGTGCGTCCATCGCTCCGTCGTGATCGCGCGGGATACCGCGCTCGTGCTCGGGCGCGACGACGACGCGGCCGAGTTCGCTGCGCTGGCCACGCGCATCGGCGGTGCCTTCGTCGAGCACTGGGTGCGTGACGGACGGATCCACAGCGATGCGCCGACCGTGTATGCGCTCGCGATCGCGTTCGGACTGGTGGAGGGGACGGATCGCGCGGCTGCGGGTGGTCGGCTGGCCGAGCTCGTCGCAGAGGCCGGGCACGTCATCACGACCGGCTTCGCCGGGACTCCGTTCATCCTCACGGCGCTGTCGGAGACGGGACATCTCGAGACCGCGTACCGGCTGCTGCTGCAGGAGCGGTGCCCCTCATGGTTGTATCCGGTGACGATGGGCGCGACGACGATGTGGGAGCGCTGGGACTCGATGCTGCCGGACGGCACGATCAACCCCGGCGAGATGACGAGCTTCAACCACTATGCGTTCGGCGCCGTCGGGACGTGGCTGCATCGCGTGGTCGCCGGCCTCGCGCCCGCCGCACCAGGTCATTCCCGTGTCCGCATCGCACCGAGGCCGCCCGAGACGGGGGTGACCTCCGCCGAGACCGGGCTGGATTCGCGTCACGGCAGGATCGCGACGGGATGGAGCGTCGAGGGCGGGAGGCTGCGGGTGGTCGCGACGATCCCCGAGGGCGTGACCGCCGACGTCTCGCTGCCGTCGGGATTCGCGGTCGAGGTGGGGGCGGGCGCCCACGAGTGGGAGGAGTCGTTCCCGGTAAGGTCTGCGCGTCAGCGCGCGGATCGGTGACGAATCGCTGTCACAGGCATTGCGACGGGAGCCGCTGCGTCCATCCGACCCAGTTCTGTCCGGCTGCGCCTCCGTCGGCCTGGTGGTAGCCGTTCGCGCTCTGGACGTCGGTCGCGATGATCGCAGCTGTCGAGAACAGCGTGCTGCCGAGCCAGAGCTTGGCGTCCGTGCCCAGGAACGCCGTTCCTCCTGCAGCCCGTGCGCCGGCGCCGATGAACTGCGACCGAGACGTGCCGCCGGTTTCGCTCCAGACGGCGGTGCCGTCCGTCGTGACATAGCTGACGAGGGCGCGGTCGAGACCGCCCGGAGTGGAGACGTGCAGCGCGCTCGCGTCAGCGACACCGGCGATCGTCGTGAGTGCGCCGGCCTCCGAGAAGATGTGGAGCTCGCCGTTCTCGGCCAGGAACGTGCCCCAGCCGACGACCCTCCTCTTGACGGACCCGCCGCTGGGGAAGAGGAAGTACCGCGGAGTCACCGGACTGCCGTTGAGCGCCGTGGTCGCATAGCCCCGGAAAGCATCGGCGTAGGTGATCCAGTCCTGCGCTGTTCCGTTCGCGTCCACCGCGTGCTGCGTCATGGCCGACGTCACCCCGACGGCCATGATCGCGTTGCCGTGGTACAGGTTGCCGGTGGAGTCCAGCCATGTGTTCCACCCGACAGCCGTCGCGCCGCTCGGCACCGAGGCCAGTGTGCGGCTGACGGCCGGAGCACCTCCGGATCCGCTCTGCCAGGTCGTCGCGACCCCGTTGGCGACGTAGGAGACCATGTCGACCTCGATGGCGGAGCCCGTCGCCGAGGGGCCGGCGTAGTGCTGCCCGCTGGCTGAGGTCACACCGGAATCGATGAGGCGATACTGCGGGGGAGTCGCGCCGCCGTCGTACCAGTACAGCTGCTGGAGCGCGGTGAGGAAGAGATTCCCGCCGATCGCCGTGGTGTTCAGATCGATGCCGGGAAGCGTGCGCGTGGTGCCGTCGGGTGCGTAGGTGCCCGCGACTGCGGCGGCGACGTTGAGGGTCGTCGTCGCCATGGCGCCGTCAGGGGAGATCCTGCCCCAGACGACGAACGTCCCGATGACGCTCGCCTTCACGCCCGACACCGTGATCCTTCCGCTGCCATCGGTCGCGAGCGTCTTCGAGCCCGGCGCGCCATCGGGCCACCGGCAGCCCAGCGGAAGGCTCACCAGCACCTGCTGGCCCACGACCGCCGCCCCCGATGTCCTCGTCACGGTGAAGGTGAAGTCCGCCACGGTGCCGCAGGGGCCGACCGGGGGCAAGGCGCTGAGCGCGATGGCCATGCTGCCGGATGCCGCGCGCGCGCGGGCACGGCGGCTGCGGCGGCGATGACGGGAACGGACCAAGCGGAGCCGGTGACGATCGTGCGACGTGATACCCCGGACGATCGCGTGGGGCTGTCCTGAACTTCCATTGCTTCCCTACGCTCGACGACACCGGCCAGCCCTGCGCGCCACCGGAGGATGCGATCGCATGCGCGATCACGAGCGGTATCCGACGATCGGGAATCAGCACGACGTCGCCGCCGGCGACGCGGGCTTGCGGTCAGTCTAGGGGTGCGCCGCCGCGACCGCAGATCGGCCCTCGCGGGTGCGTCGTCTTGCGGATCCTCGCGAGTGAACTTTCGGCCTCGAGCCGATGCAGAAACGCTAGGCCCGCTCGCCGGTTGTCCTCGCGTCCGCGACGGGGAAGAGAGGGCTCTCCACGGTGCGGAGGGTGCGCAGCCACTCGACCTTGGCGGCATCGTCCTCGGGCAGTTCCGCCGACGCGGGCTCTCCCTCGGCGGAAGCTGCTCGCGGAGGGACCAGTGCCACGGCGATGGCCGTGGTGAACGGCACGGCGAGGACGAGGCCGATGCCGCTGCACAGGGTGCGGACGATCTCGGTCGCGATGTCCTCGAGGCTCAGCAGATTCAGCATCGGCTGGTTGTAGACGTAGAGCAGGAGCACGACGCTCAAGGACGCCCCGACGTACGCGAAGACGAAAAAAAAAAAAAAACCCGAAAGAACAGCTGTCGCCAAAAAAGTTCGGACACGACCGAGAGCAGCCACCAGCACAAAGAGTACTGCGTCATGGCAACGAC
>JAITLM010000172.1 GCA_031277885.1 Microbacterium sp. | reverse complement strand
GGGCGGTCGGGGCCGGAGCGGGGGCGGTGGGCGCCGGGGCGACGGGCTCGGCCGGTGCCGGGGCGGGCTCCGTCGGAGCGGGGGTCGTCGGCGCGGGGGTCGTCGCCCCGGCCGCCGGCTCCGAGGCGGGGACGCCGGATCCGGGCGTCACGGCCGGGGTCGTCGCGAGCGGAGCGGGCGTCGCCGGGGTGGTCGGCGGCGGGGTCGGTGCCGGGTCGGCGGTCGAACCGGTCACGGCCAGTTCTGCCAGAGAGGTCGTCCGCCAAGCCCCCGGCGCGCCGGCGACGACGGTGCGCAGCTTCACGGCGGCGTTGGAGAGGATCTCGGCGGCGTTCGGGCGGATGTCCGCCGTGGCGGTCCCGTGGGCGTCCAGCACGACCTCGTCGCCGCGCGCGGGCCGTCCCTTGATCCAGACCTGGATGCTCGTCCCCGGTGTGCCCGTGAGCGGGATCAGGACGTGCGTGCGGAGCCTCTCGTCGACGAGGATGGTCGCCACGCCCCACGAGAACGACGGCCCGGTTCCGGGGTCGGTGCCCGGGTCCGTTCCGGGATCTGTGCCGGGATCCGTTCCGGGGTCGGTGCCGGGATCTGTTCCGGGGTCGGTGCCGGGATCCGTTCCCGGGTCGGTGCCCGGATCCGTACCTGGCTTGCCGGGCTCCACGGGTGTGGTCGGCTCCACAGGGACGACGGGCGGGACGGGGGCGGGGGCGCTCGCGGGCGCGCTCTGGGGGACGTCGACCGGCACGTTCACGATCGTCTTGGGCTTCTCCGGCTGCGGAGCGGGGACGGGAGCCGGAGCCGGCGCAGTGACCGGCAGGTTGGCGGGCGGCGACACCTGTGCGACGATGCCGGACTCGCTCTGATCCGAGGCGGAGGGGGCGGAGGTGGATGCGGGGTTCGCCGTGAACCCCGGCACCACGGCCGCGGCGACGATCGCCCCGGCGATCACCAGCGCCGCCGAGCCTGCGCCGACCAACGCGCCGAAGCCGGCGGCGAGCCCGCCGGTCGAGCCCCCGGAACCCGCGGATCCCGCAGCTCCCGCGGTGCCGTGCGTCGCGGCTCCGGCCGCGCCCGCCGCACCGTGACCCACGGCGCCGGCCGCGCCGACGCCGGCCGAACCGGCGACGACGGCGCCCTGCACGACGCTCGAGGGCATCGCGGCGAGAGCGACGATCGGGGCGGATCCGCTCTGCAGCATCGCGAGGTAGGCGCCGGATCCGCCGATGCCGAGCACGAGGGGCAGCAGCACGAAGGCGAGTCGGTGCGAGACCTCCTTGGCCTCGGCCGCGACGATCAGGCAGCGCGCGCACTCGCCCAGGTGGTTCTCGAGCTTGGCGCGGTCGCGCACTCCGAGGTTGCCGCGCGAGTACGCGCCGAGACGCTCGATGGTCCATTCGCAGACGGATCCGGCCTCGGCGGTGCTCAGATGAGCCTGGATCCAGGCCTCGCGCAGGCCCTCGCGCGCGCGGAAGGCGAGCTGAGCAGTGGCGCCGGCGGTCATGCCCAGCAGCGGCGCGATCTCGGCCGGCTTCATCTGCTCGATCTCGGAGTACCAGAGCACCTCCTGCCAGCGCGAGGGGAGGCTGCGGAAGGCCTGAGCGGAGAGGCTGCGGTCGAGCGCGTCGTTCGCGGCCTGGTCGGTCGAGGCCGGGTCGGCGACCGTGTCGAGCTCGTCGATCGGCGCCTCGCGGCGTGCCCGACCCCAGCCGGCCGCGGTGTTGCGGATGCTGGTGAAGAGGTAGGCGCGGAAGGAGCCGGTCGGGCCGCCGCCCTTCTGGATGGCCTGATAGATCTTGGCGAAGGACTCCTGGACGAGATCGTCCGCGTCGAACGCGCTGGTGATCGACCGTGCCACCGTGATGCCCGCCGCGTAGTGGCGACGCCACAGCTCGGCGTAGGCACCGGCATCGCCCGACCGGGTGCGCAGCACGAGGTCGGCGTCACTCCGCGCCGATTCGGGCGCGGCATCGCTCGGTGAAAGGGTGTGGTCGGTCATCTCTCGGTTCTCAGGTCGGAAGCGTTCTCATCAGAAGAGACGCAAACCCCTGGTTCTCATCACGCGGGAATCTCCATTGTTCACCCTTGAGGGGGGAATGCGCCAGGGCGCGAACGAAATCACCGACAGTCGGCAGGGGCCGCACGCGTCGGACTCGGTTCCGAAGCGCGTGAGACAGCGTCTCAAAACTTTTCTGAAGAATTCTTGCGAACTCGCGTAATGGATCGGGAACCGCGCCATCTCTCCTGTCAGAGACAGTCTGCGTAGGCCACCGGGGGGCGGCGAGCACAGGCTCCGGCGGATGGGGATCCGCCGGCGGGGTCGGCCCGGCACCTCGGGGGAGGAGTTCCGGGCCGACCCGCTCTGACATGGGGAATCCTCTGATCGGGTACCGGAGGGTTTGGGGAGATCACGGGAGGGGACCGCCGCTGGGGAGCGGCGGCCCCGCCCGGATCGCGGACCGGTCAGCGCCGCAGCGGCGCGCCCGTCCAGACGGCCGTGACGTCGAGTCCCGCGGTCAGCAGCACCGCATCCGCGAGCAGGCCCGGCTCGAGCTCGCCGAGCTGGTCTGCCACGCCGATCGCCCGTGCCGGGGTGCGCGTCAGGGCGAGCACGGCATCCGCGAGCGGGACGTGCGCCTCGACCGCGCGCCGCAGCGCCACGTCCTGCGTGAGGGTGGAGCCGGCGATCGATCCGCTGTCCACCCTTGCCACGCCGTCGAGGACGGTCACGTGCAGCGAGCCCAGCATGTAGTCGCCGTCCGCGGATCCCGCCGCCGCCATCGCATCGGTGACCAGCGCGACGCGCCCCGGCGCCTCGTCGAACACGAGCTTGATGATGTGCGGGTGCAGGTGGATGTTGTCGGCGATCGCCTCGAGGGTCACGCGCTCGTCGTGCGCGGCGGTGAGCACCGGCCCGGGGTTGCGGTGGTGCACCGGGCGCATCGCGTTGAACGCGTGCGTGAGGATCGTCGCTCCGGCATCGAACGCGGCGCGCATCGTGTCGTCGTCCGCGTCCGTGTGCCCGACCGCGGCGGCGGCGCCTGCGGCCACGATGAGTCGGATCGCCTCCAGCCCGCCGTCGAGCTCGGGCGCGACCGTGACCTGTCGCACGGTGCCGTGGCCCGCGTCGAGCAGACGCTGCACATCGGCGGCGGCCGGAGCGCGCAGCAGCTCGGGGTCGTGTGCGCCCATGTGACCCGGGTCGAGGAACGGCCCCTCCAGGTGCGAGCCGAGCAGATCCTGATCGCTCTGCATGAGATCCGCGACCATGCCGACGCGCTCGGCGAGCTCGTCGAGGGTCGCGGTGATGAGCGAGACGACCGCGCGCGTGGTGCCGTGCGCGCGATGCATCGCGCGGGCCGTGCGGATCGCGTCGACGCCGTCGTCGAAGGCCGCACCGGCCCCGCCGTGGCTGTGGATGTCGACGAAGCCGGGGGTCAGGATCGCGCCCTCGCCGGCCGCATCGCGCGCATCCACGACCGCGTCGGCGGGCGCCCAGTCGGAGCCGGTTCCGCGCGCCGCGATGGATCCGTTCTCGAACCGCACCCAGCCGTCGTCGACCACCGAGCCGCCCGAGACGATGCGGGCGGAGTGGATGACGAGCGACCCCTGCGCGGAGCTCTCGGTGCGGACGGTCATGCGGTCTCCTCGGTACTCGGGGCGGATGCGGGGTTGATGCGGGGCTGCGGGACGCGCACGTCGTCCTGCTCCGGGTCGTCGTCCACTGCGGCGCGGTCGACGGCGATGCCGGAGGCTTCCCATGCGGGGACCAGCTGCGCGACCCTGGCGCGGAACGAGCGCCAGGAGCGCTCCGCTCCATTCTGCGCCGACCAGCCGATCTCCGCGTGCGCGGCGATCCGCGGGAAGGCGAGTCCGTCCGCCTCGGCGAGGGTGGCGACGGACTCGGTCCACAGGGGCGCCTCGATGCCGAGGATCGCCGCGGCCGGCACGTCCTCCAGAACCGCGGCGGGATCCCACTCGTACGCGGTGCGCAGCGGCACGATGCCGGCCCACGCGAGGCCCCTCGGGTGGTCGGCGCGCGGCTTCATGTCGAGGTAGGCGCGGTCGGCGGGCGACAGGATGAGCGCGCCGCCGCGCTCCACGAAACGGCGGGCGTGCGCGGCGTGGCCGTCCTCCGGCACGACGGATCCCCAGTACTGCCCGATCATCCCGGGGACGAGGCCCTCGACGGCGCCCGCCTCGTGCCAGGCGACGGGGGTCTTCCCGGTGGCGGCGGCGAGGCGCCCCGCCCGCTCGAAGAAGAGCGCGAAGTCGGCGGCGGACGTGCCGAGGCACTCGTCGCCCCCGATGTGCAGGTAGGGGCCCGGCATCAGTTCGGCGACCTCGGTGAGCACGTCGCGGATGAGCTCGTAGGTGCGCTCCTCGTGGATCTTGACCGAGGAGTGGCCCACGCCCCAGGCCGCGTAGTGCACGCCGTGCACCGGAAGCGGCTGGTTCAGCGCCGCCGCCTCCCTGATGTTCGCCTCCGTGATCGCGGGGAGTTCGACGAGGTCCGGGTAGCCGAGTCCGACCGCGTGGGTGTGCCCCGGCAGATCGATCTCGGGGACGATCGTCATGTGCCGCGCGGCGGCGTACGCGACGATCCGGCGGATGTCGTCCTTCGTGTAGAAGCCTCCGGGGCCGCCGGTCGCGTCGCCGCCGGATCCGGCGCCGGTGAGCTGCGGCCATGCGTCGATGTGGATGCGCCAGCCCTGGTCGTCCGTGAGGTGCAGATGCAGGTGGTTGTACTTGAGCGAGGAGGCGCGGTCGATCCAGCGCTCGACGTCGGCGACCTCGAAGAAGTGGCGGGCGACGTCGAGCATGACGCCGCGGTAGCGGAAGCGCGGCGCGTCCTCGATGCGAACCTCGGGGACGGACCGGTCGCGCTCGCCGTCTGCGTCTCCGGGGCGCTCGCCGCGGCGCAGCAGCTGCAGCAGGGTGCGGGTGCCGTGGAAGAGCCCTGCCGCGTCATGTCCCGTGATGCGGATCCCCTCGTCGTCGGCGTCCAGCGCGTAGCCCTCGGCCGAACCCCGCGTCTCGTCGATCCCGAACGCGATCCGGGTCGTCCCGGTGCTGCTCACCGCATCCCGGCCGAGCAGCGCCTCCAGCTCCGCGCCCAGCAGCGCGACCGTGTCGGGGTCGCCCGTGAGCCGCACGGATCCGAGGGGGACGGATCCCTCGCCGAGCTGCACGGAGGAGGGGAACGGGATGAGCGACGGTGCATCATGCAGGACCATGAACAAAACGTACCGTGCCGGGAGGGGAGTGCGGGGACCCGCGCGCGTCATCGCCCTCCGGATCCTGATCCCGATCCGGTAGGCTCGGAATGTCGCGACTGGCGTCTGGGTGGGTCACCACCGGGGAGCGACCGTCATGGATTCGACCGCGCGCCTGGGCCGATGAGCACCCTTCTCTTCGCAACCGTCAAAGGAGCACGCCATGACCGACCGTTTCTTCAACGCGCCTCTCTCCGAGGTGGATCCCGAGATCGCCCAGGTCCTCGACCGTGAGCTGAAGCGCCAGCAGACCTTCCTCGAGATGATCGCCTCGGAGAACTTCGTCCCCGTCTCGGTCCTGCAGTCGCAGGGCTCGGTGCTGACCAACAAGTACGCCGAGGGCTACCCCGGCCGCCGCTACTACGGCGGCTGCGAGGAGGTCGACGTCGCGGAGGAGCTGGCGATCGCCCGCGCCAAGGAGCTGTTCGGCGCCGAGTTCGCGAACGTCCAGCCGCACTCGGGCGCCACCGCGAACGCCGCCGTGCTGCACGCGATCGCCCGCCCCGGCGACACCCTGCTCGGCCTGTCCCTCGACCAGGGCGGCCACCTCACGCACGGCATGAAGATCAACTTCTCCGGGCGTCTCTACGACATCGTCGCCTACGGCGTGAACCCGGAGACCTCGACCATCGACATGGACGAGGTGCGCCGCCTGGCCATCGAGCACAAGCCGAAGGTCATCATCGCCGGCTGGTCCGCCTACCCCCGCACGCTGGACTTCGCCGCGTTCCGCGAGATCGCCGACGAGGTCGGCGCGCTCCTCTGGGTCGACATGGCCCACTTCGCCGGACTCGTCGCCGCGGGTCTGCACCCGAACCCGGTGCCGCACGCGCACGTCGTCTCCTCGACCGTGCACAAGACCATCGGCGGCCCCCGCTCGGGCTTCATCCTCACGAACGACCCGGAGATCGCGAAGAAGATCAACTCCGCCGTCTTCCCGGGTCAGCAGGGCGGTCCGCTCATGCACGTGATCGCCGCCAAGGCGACCGCGTTCAAGATCGCCGGCACCCCGGAGTTCAAGGAGCGCCAGGAGCGCGTGCTGCGCGGTGCGGCGATCATCGCCGACCGCCTCTCGCAGCAGGACGTGAAGGACGCGGGCATCGCGGTCCGCTCCGGCGGCACCGACGTGCACCTCGTGCTCGTGGACCTGCGCGACGCCGAGATCGACGGCAAGCAGGCAGAGGACCTCCTGCACGACATCCACATCACGGTCAACCGCAACGCCGTCCCGAACGACCCGCGTCCGCCGATGGTCACCTCGGGCCTGCGCATCGGAACCCCGGCGCTCGCGACGCGCGGCTTCGGCGACGCCGAGTTCACCGAGGTCGCCGACGTCATCGCCCTCGCGCTGCAGCCCGGCGCTGACGTCGAGGCGCTGCGCTCCCGCGTGGACGCCCTCGCGGCCGCCTTCCCGCTCTACCCGGACCTGCAGCAGTAAGCGCAAGCCCGATTCCTGACCGCGAGACTTCATCTCCGCGACGAGACTGCGGATCTGAACCGCAGTCTCGTCGCCGAGTTGGAGTCTCGCGGTCAGAGGAGAGAGCGCGGGAGGCTGAGAAGGAGAGTTGACATGACCGCGAAGATTCTGGATGGCAAGGCCGCTGCGGCCGAGATCAAGGCCGAGCTCACGGAGCGCGTCGCCGCGCTGCGGGAGAAGGGCATCGTCCCCGGCATCGCCACGGTGCTGGTCGGGGCCGACCCGGCCTCGCAGCTGTACGTCGGGATGAAGCACCGGCAGTCCGAGGCGATCGGGATGAACTCGATCCAGCGCGAGCTGCCCGTCGACGCCACGCAGGCCGAGGTCGAGGCCGTGATCGACGAGCTCAACGCGGATCCGGCCTGCCACGGCTACATCGTGCAGCTGCCCCTGCCGAAGCACCTCGACACCGATGCGATCCTCGAGCGGATCGACCCCGCCAAGGACGCCGACGGCCTGCACCCGACCAACCTCGGCCGGCTCGTGCTGAACGTGAACGCCCCGATCCGCACGCCGCTGCCCTGCACGCCCCGCGGCGTGATCGAGCTGCTGCTGCGCAACGACTACGACCTCAAGGGCAAGCACGTGGTGGTCGTCGGTCGCGGCGTCACGATCGGCCGCCCGATGGGCCTGCTGCTCACGCGCCGGGACATCAACGCCACCGTCACGCAGGTGCACACGGGAACGCCCGATATGTCGCCGTACCTGCGCGAGGCCGACGTCATCGTCGCCGGCGCCGGCGTCAAGCACCTCATCACCGCCGCCGACGTCAAGCCCGGCGCCGCGGTGCTCGATGTGGGCGTGACGCGCGAGACGGATCCCGAGACCGGCAAGAACAAGGTCTACGGAGACGTGGATCCGGCGGTCGCCGAGGTCGCAGGCTGGATCTCGCCGAACCCCGGCGGCGTGGGCCCGATGACGGTCGCGCTGCTCATGACGAACGTGGTCGAGGCGGCGGAGCGCGCCGCGGCCTGATCCGCCACGAACGAGACGGGCGGATCCGACGACAGGTCGGATCCGCCCGTTCCGCGTACCGGGGGAAGGTCAGCCGAGCTCGTCGAGCATGCGCCGCTGCTCGGGCGTGAGGCCGTCGTCGAGCTCCCGCCGTCCGGCGGCGGTCGCCGCGGAAGAGGCCGCGGACGGCGCGGACGAGGCGGACGGCGCAGCCGAGGAGGCGGACCCGCGACGGGATCCCGAGATCTTCGCCCCCGCGGCGTCGTACAGCTCTCCGGCCTTGCGGGAGAGCGCGTCGTCGATCTGGTCGTAGACGACCCAGCCGATCACCAGGATCACCGGCGGGACGACCCAGCCCCAGAGGTTGCCCGCGCGCCCGCCGCTCAGCCAGACCGTGAGCGCCCAGATCAGGAACTCGACCACGAACACGGCGAGGTACTGCACGAACTTGGTGCCGCTCGCCGACATCGAGGTGGCCGCCCTCTTCAGCAGGGGCTTGAGGAAGAGCGTCGCGAGAGTCAGGATCACGGATGCCCACAGCGCGTGCAGGCCGACCCTCGCCGGGGTCAGCCACCCGATCACGAGCAGCACGACGACGTTGAAGACGTAGAGCGACGCGAACCGCACGACCAGATTCCTCATGCGTCCAGACTGTCATGCGCCGGAGCGGACGGGTAGGGGCGCCGCGCCGCGCACAGGAGTGTCGCCGCCGCGCACGAGGGGCGCCGCGCCGCGCAGGGGGTGTGCAGCCGGCGGGCGGACCAATATGCTGGCCGCGTCCGCGACCCTCGAGGAGACGCTCATGCAGATCGCCCTGTTCATCGCAGAACTGATCGTGGTCCTCGGCTGCATCGTGATGGGCACGCGCTCGAGCGGCGTGGGTCTCGGCCTCTGGGGAGGGACGGGCGTCGCGATCCTGGTCTTCGTGTTCCGCGTGCCGCCAGGGTCGCCGCCCGTGGACGCGCTCCTCATCGTGCTGTCGGTCGTGCTCGCCTCCTCGATGATGCAGTCCGCCGGAGGCATCGACTGGATGGTGTCGGTCGCGGCGAAGCTCATCGCGCGCAGTCCGAAGCAGATCACTCTCGTCGCGCCGCTCATCTCGTTCCTGTTCTCGGTCGGGGCGGGGACCTCGAACATCCTCTATCCGCTGCTGCCCGTGATCCAGGATCTGTCGTACCGCAACGGCATCAGGCCGTCGCGGCCGCTCTCGCTCTCGGTGGTCGCGACCGGCGTCGCACTCGCCTGCAGCCCGGTCTCGGCGGCGATGGCCGCGATGGTGACGCTCACCGATGCGGCGCCCTGGAACTTCGAGCTCGTCGACATCCTCAAGGTGACGATCCCGGCCGCGGTCGTCGGCATCGTGGTGTCCAGCTTCGTCGTGAACCGCCTCGGCAAGGAGCTCGCCGAGGATCCGGAGGTGCAGGCGAGGATCGCCCGCGGCGAGCTCGCGCCGCCGCGCACGGGCGCCGCCGAGGTCAAGGCCGACGTGACCGTGACCTCCGCCGGCCGCAACGCGGCGATCATCTTCCTGCTCGGCGTCGCCGTGATCGTGCTGTTCGGCCTGTTCAAGGGCCTCCGCCCGCTGGACGGCTCGGGCGACCCGGTGAGCATGACGCCGATCATCGAGATCGTGATGTTCGTCGCCGGAACCGTGATCCTCCTCGTCTCGCGTCCCAAGGTCGGCGAGATCCCGACGATGACGGTGTTCAAGGCCGGCATGGTCTCGGCGATCGCGCTGTTCGGCCTGGCGTGGCTCACCGACACGTTCCTCGGCGCCCACGCGAAGCTCATCTCGGAGGGCGTCGGCGGCCTCGTCACCGCGGCCCCGTGGATCTTCGCACTCGGCGTCTTCCTGGTCTGCGTGCTCACCACGAGCCAGTCCACGGCCACCCGCACGATCGTGCCGATCGGCCTCGCGGCGGGGATCCCGCTCGGGCTGCTGTCCGGCATGTGGGCCGGCGCGTTCGCGGGGATCTACCTGCTGCCGACCAACGGATCGCAGATCGCCGCGGCGAACTTCGACACCTCGGGCACCACGAAGCTCGGGACCAAGCTCGTGGACCACTCGTTCTTCGCGCCCACGCTGATCCTGGCGGTGACGACCATCGGGTTCGGCGCGCTGTTCGGGGTGCTCTGGGGCGGGTGATGCTCGCCCGTCCGCGGGGCGGGCTCCGCCCGGGCTCCGCGGCGGATCAGCGCGTCCGGTACAGATCCCAGGAGCGGCGGCAGGCGGCGGCGATCCGGTCGACGTGGGCGGGATCCTCGGTGATCCAGTCGGTGCCGGGCCGGTGCAGCTGGGCGGTCGCCGCGTCGCCGAGCAGGAACTCGCGGAGGAACTCCGCCTGCACGGCGTCGAGCACGGCGCCGGATGCGGCGGCCTCGTCCGCGAGCGCGCGGAAGCGGGCGTCGGCGGCGAGGATCTCCTGACTGCCGAGATAGGGCTGGTTGAGGGCGACATCGCCGGGCTCGGCGGCATCGAAGCCCGTGCGGTGCGCCTCGGCCAGGGCGCGCAGGCGCTCCGGGGCCATGGTCGGCGGATCGGCGGGATCGCGCTCCTCGCCGCGGGCGTCGCCCCGGTTGGAGAGCGCCACGATGTGCGGCAGCCGGTCCTTCTCGGCGCGAGGGACGTCCACGGCGCCGTCCTTTGTGGTCGTCGTGTTCATGGTGTCGTGGAACGACAGGCGGGTGAGCCGGCCTCCGGTGCGCAGGCGCTCCGCGACCATCCGCTCGGTCAGGTCGTCGCGGGTGCGCTCGTACACCCCGAGACCGCGCTCTGCGACCTCGACGAACGTCTCGACGAGACGGTGCAGGCCGGCCTCGGTGTCCGGCACCTCGATGATGGGGAAGAACGAGAACGTGACGGGGCGGATCGCGTCCACCCCGGTGAGATCCACCTTCTGCCAGGGGCCGGCGGCACGCACGCGCTCGATGGCGGCGGTCAGATCGGCGGCGACGTCGGCGGGCCGCGCGCGGTTGGGGTCGCGCACGAGCCGAGGATGCGGGTTGATCACGGCGACGACCCGAGGATCCTGCGAGGCCCAGCGCCGGACGATCGCGGCCGTCGCGACGTCGGTGAAGTCGTACTGCAGTCGTCGCGTGAGCGCGGGGGAGAGGAATTCGGCGAGCTCCTCGGGGATCGCGGCCCCGGCGTGCGGGCAGCTGATGAGCAGGTCGGCGTCGCGAAGGGCCTCATCCAGGGAGCGGCGCTGCGGATCCGCGTAGACGACGATGTCGTCGGGAGTGAACGTGCGGCCGGCGGGGATGAGGTCGAGGGCGCTCATGCGGCTCATGCTACCCAGCCGCCCGCCGAGCGAGTGGTCCGGCGCGCGTCGTCCTCCCGGCCTCAGCGCCCGGGGTGCACCGCGGCGATCGCGTCGAGCACCGCCGCGTACACCGCGTCGGTGTCGATCCAGGGCGGGGCGACGCGCGCGAGCTCGAGGCTGACCGCGCCGTGCACCTGCGCCCAGACGGCCAGCGTGCTGCGCAGGTCGACGCCCTCGTCGACCCTGTCCGCACCGGTGAGTGTGCGGGCGAGGGGGAGGAGCGCATCCAGCTCCGGATCCGGCTCCGGATCGCCGTCGGCGCTCGTGGCGCCGTGGGGGGCGCCGGCGATCGCGCCGCTGAACATGAGCCGGTAGCGGTCGGGATGCCGCAGCGCCCACGCGCGATACGCCTCGCCGAGGGCGCGCAGCCCTCCGGGCTCCGCCTCGCGCTGTGCGCGGGCGAAGGAGGCGAACGAGTCCGCGACCACGGCGGTGATCAGCTCCGCCTTGCTGCCGAACAGCGAGTAGACGGCGGATGTCGACGTCCCGGCTCCTCCCGCCACCTCTCGCACGGAGAAGCGATCAGGACCGTCCCTGTCGATCATCGCCGAGGCGACGTCGATCAACCGGGAGCGCAGGGTCGCGTCGTGCGTGATGGGTCTTGCCATGGAAGGGATCCTATCGTAACGTCGTTCTGTAACACTGTTCTATAACAACGTTCGGAAGGAGTGGCGATGGACAGGAAGGTCTTCCCCGGCCGGTACACGGCAGCCGTGGACCGCGGCGACATCACGGTGTTCGTCATCGGGATGCGGGCGAACAAGTGGTGGCAGCTGGGGCGGGTCCAGCGCGTGGCGCGGCAGATGCCGAAGATGCTGCGGCATCTCGCACAGCATCCGGAGGCGGGCATGCTCGGCTGCGAGAGCTGGCTCGGGCGCACGACGATCCTGCTCTCGTACTGGGAGAGCCCGGAGCATCTGCAGCGCTTCGCGGCGGACAGGGACGCGCCGCACCTGCAGCCCTGGCGCGACTTCATGCGCACGATGCTGGGATCCGGCAGCGTCGGCGTCTGGCACGAGACGTACCAGGTGCCGGCGGGGGAGATGGAGGCGATCTACGCCGACATGCCGCTGTTCGGACTCGCCGCCGCCACGGCGCACGAACCCGTCGGGGCGGGCAGGAACACGGCGCGCCAGCGGCTCGGGCGCTGACGGGCCTGCCTCCGGCCGCGGAGGGGCGGCGGACTCAGGGCGTGCCGGGCAGGCCGAGCACGCGCATCACGAACCAGAGCAGGCCGAACAGGAGGACCACGGCGGTGACGACGACGCCCAGCACGGTTGCCGTCCGGGGCATCCGGCGACGGAGCAGCAGGAGGGGCGGGAAGACCACCAGGATGATCGAGAGCTGCACCGCCTCGATCCCGAGGTTGAAGACGAGGAGCGACCACAGCAGCGTCCACGACCACGGCTCCTCGATCTTCAGCGCGGTCGCGAAGCCGAGCCCGTGGATGAGGCCGAAGCCGAACACGATCCCGAGGCGCAGGAGAGCCGCTCGCCGGGACGGCGGAGGCGCCGGCTCTCCCCGGTCTCGCGCGACGCGACGGAGTCGCTCCTCCCAGAGGTGCCAGCCGGCGACCGCCGCGATCGAGAGCGCGATCGCGGGCTCGACCACGTTCGCGCCGATGTGCACGAGGCCGAGCGCGGCGAGCAGGAACGTGATCGAGTGCGCGACCGTGAAGCAGGTCGCCGCGAAGACCACGTCGCGCAGGCGCCGCGAGCTGATGATGAGCGCGAGGAGGAACAGGATGTGGTCGATCCCGGTGAGCAGATGCTCGGCGCCGAGGAGGAAGAACTCGGCGAAGCGCTCGGTCCACGACTGGGCGGTCGAGAACTGCGGATGCGCGGCGTCGAGCGCGGCGCTGCCGCTGCGACCGTCGAGGGCGTAGGTCACGATCGTCTTGGTGTCCCGGACCATGCCTTCGGAATCGGGGAACAGCGTGCTGCGCACCACGAACGCACCGCCGTGCGCGGCGCCGCACGCGTAGCGCACCGCGAAGCGCGCGTAGTCAGTCGCGTCCCTGGTGTGGAAGGCAGCGGCCCCGTCCGGTCGCGGGATGCATTCCGAGCCGCCGTCCACCGCGACGTGGAAGCGCGCGGTCGTGTAGGCGAGGATCGCCGCCGCGTGCTCGGCGAGCACCTGACCCTCGGCGCCCTGCCGGGGGTGCCCGATCGCGTCGGCGAAGAGCGCGGGATCGCTCTGCGCCTTGGCGGCCGAGGCGCTCAGCAGCTCGTACTGCAGATCGAACTCGACGCGGACGTCGGTCGGGCTCGCCGCGGTCAGGTCGGCGTACGCGACCGTGGTCACATGAGCGGCGGCCGGGCCGGCGGAGAGGAGGAGCGCCGCGGCGACGAGCGCGAGGACCAGCGCGACGCGCGGAGCCGAGCGCATCGACGGGCGCTTCAGGTCGCGCGGATCAGGCCTGCGGGACCTGCCCGAGCTGCGACTCGATCCCGGCGATGCGGGCGTACTCGTCGAAGCGGAACGTGGCGCTGCCGCTCGCGTCGCTGACGACCGCCGCCGAGTAGGCCTCGTCGGCCCACTGCATGCTCCAGCCCGCGAGCCGGGCCAGATCCCACACCGAGGAGCGCGCGTCGGAGAGCGTCAGCTCGGAGAGGATCCGCGGCAGTGCGCTCACGGCGTCGGCCACCGTGAGCGGGGGGAGGCCGGCGTCGAGCAGGAACACGGCGCGCGTGCCGCTGCCGACCGGAGCGGAGTAGTACGGCGAGCGGCCGGTGATCTCCTCGGCGATCGCGCCGACCTGATGCGCGGTGCCGGCGATCCAGCCGTCCAGGTCGGCGTCGGCCTCAGCGGGGAACGGCAGCTCCGCGTTCGAGAGCTCGTCGATCGAGTACGTCGTGCCGTAGTCGCGCAGGCTCGCGACCGACGGGTCGGATCCGCCCTGCGGGTGCGCCCAGGCCCACATCAGGGAGCGGGGCCCCGGCGCGATCGTGGCGACGAGCGATGCGCGCGCGACGAGCTGGCGGCTCGGATCCGTCTCGGACGTGAAGGTGAGGGTGCCCGCCGCGAGATCGGCGTCCCAGCGGTGCTCGCCCAGGGCGGCGGTCGCGGCGACCAGCTGGTCCTGGCGGAGGACGGCGAAAAGCGCGGCGCGGTCGGCGAGGGGCGCGAGGGCGGGGAAGGTCATGCCCTCATCCTGCCGCGGACGCCTATGAAAGCGCCAGTCAGACGCCGTCCGGGACCGGTTCGCGTTCGGCGGTCGCGGCCGTCGCCCTCCCCATGCGCCAGATGCCCGGGATCAGCATCGTGCCCAGCGCGATGACGGCGTAGACGATCGCGGAGCCCACCATGAGCGCCGTCACGTCCGCGCGTGCGATCAGCCAGCCGAAGGCGAGCGTGCCGATCGGCATCGCGACGTAGCTGCCCAGCATGTCGTAGCTGGACACGCGGGACAGCTTCTCCTCGGGGATCTGCTCCATCATCGTGACGTTCCACCCGGTGCTGAACACCTCCACGCCGGCGCCCGCGACGAAGGCCGCGGCGACGAGGAGCAGCACGGAGGGATGCACCCCCAGGAGCGTGAGCGGGATCGCGAGCGCGCTCATGCCGAGCATTCCGAGCCGCAGCGGACGCCGCAGCGGCAGCCAGAGCAGCACGAGCGTCATCACCAGCACGCCGGCGCCCTCGGCGCTGACGACCCATCCCCAGCCGGCGATCCCGAGCAGCGGGTCGTTCTTGGCGATGTACGGACCGGCGACGCCCCAGGCGCCGACGTGGATCGCGTTGAGGACCATGAACGCGAGCACGACGATCCACAGCCACGGGCGGGACCAGAACTCGCGCCATCCGTCGTGCAGGTCGTGGAACAGCCCCGCGCGCTGTCCGCGGACCGGCGGCGGCAGGCGCACGAGCGCCAGGAAGACGATCGCGAGCGCCCAGCCCGCGGCCTGGATCACCATGACCCAGGCGGGACCGGCGAGGGCGACGATGCCTCCCGCGACGACCGGGCCCGCGATCGTGGTGGCGGAGCGGGCGAAGGACAGCAGCGCATTCGCCTGCTGCAGATGGCCGGGCGTGGTCAGCTGCGGGATGAGCCCCTGCATCGCGGGCATGACGAACGCGGCGGATGCCCCGTTCAGCGCGGCGAGGCCGGCCAGCAGCGGCACCGTGGCGGTGTGCGTGAAGAGCAGCGCGGCCGTGGTTCCGATCGAGAGGATGTCCACGACATAGCTGGTCTGGATCACGAGCGCGCGCGGCAGCCGGTCCGCGACGACGCCGCCGAGCAGCAGGAAGACGATGTTCGCCACGGTGAACGCGGTGAGCACGATCGAGAGCGCGCCCGCGTCGTTGTCGATGCTCAGCACCGCGAACGCCAGAGCGATCGACG
Source organism: Microbacterium sp. (assembly GCA_031277885.1). Classification (GTDB taxonomy): domain Bacteria; phylum Actinomycetota; class Actinomycetes; order Actinomycetales; family Microbacteriaceae; genus Microbacterium. Next base: position 31 of record JAITLM010000172.1, on the reverse strand, counting down.
ACATCGAGCCCGTGACGAGCGTGAGGGTGCG
>JAITLM010000130.1 GCA_031277885.1 Microbacterium sp. | reverse complement strand
GGTCCGGGCGAGAGGAGCGTCGGCGGTCACCCGATCAGCGTATCCGGCCGACCTCGACGGGGACGTCGAGCGAGCACGGCCGCAGGCCGAGCGAGACGAAACGCGGTGCTCTCGCGGGGCGCGACGTTTCGTCTCGCCTTCGGCTCGCTCAACGGCCCCGAGGAGACGTCGGCTGGCTCAACGATCGGGCCTCGGGTGCGGGCTCTAGCCACCGATATGGTGTGGTTGTGAGCTGGGCTGACGTTGTCATGTTTGCGGACCCCATGATCGATCTACGTGCCGACCCGCGTCGTGCGGCCGCACTGGCGGGAGAGCTGCGCCGTGAGATCGGGCGTAAGCATCCCCTGGTCGGCGCGCGATGGACGGTGGTCGCTGAGGCCGCGTCGCAGGATGAGGTGCTCGCCGTGGCAGGGGATCAGGTGGTGCTGGTGCACCTGACCTGGTCAGGCAAGAAGGAGTCACCGCCGTGGCCGCAGTCGGTGGCGCTTCCCGACCACGAGGCGCTGCTGCAACTCATCGCCGACCGTTACTGAAAGGTGGCGGAGCCGTCGCTGCCGGCGACCTCAGGCGTCACGCCCGCAGCAGCGCGAAGAACCGGTCGATGTCGGCGGCCATGTCGATCGTCGGATCCAGGATCCACGCGTTCTGCAGTCCGTCGGCGAGGGCGTGGCCCGCACGGATGACCCACTCGATGTCGAGATCGGCGCGGATGCGCCCCTCCTGCTGGTCCGCGGTGAGCGCCTCGCGGGCGACCGCGTGGACGGCCGCGGTGCGGTCGAGGAAGAACCCGCGGGACGGGTGCTCGGGGTCCGCGGCCTCCGCGGCCAGGCGCGTGTAGAGCTCGACGAGGCCCGGCACCTCCGTGTTGTGCCGCACCACCTCGAGGAAGGACTCGGTGAACCCGAGGTCGTCGAACCGCTCCGTGTCGTGGGCGTCGCGGGCGCGCAGGATCTCGACGAAGAGCTGCTCCTTGGTGCCGAAGTAGTGCAGCAGACCTGCGGGGCTGAGGCCCACCGCATCGGCGATCTCGCGCACCGAGGCGTTGCGGTAGCCGCGCCGGCCGACGATCTCGAGCGCCGCCTCGAGGATCTCCTCGCGCTTGACGACGCCCTTCGCGTACGCACCTCGTTTGGCCATGGGGTTCAGAATATCCGTTCGTCACGAAACTCGAACGAGCTGCGGCTTTCGTGCCCAAACCCTTGCACCGTTCGTGTTTCGGTGCGACAATCTTCTCGGATCTCAATACCAAACTGTGTTCGGGATTGAGTTCTGCACCCGACCAGCTCGACGAGGAGCCCCCATGACCATCACCCCTCCCGATCCCGCCGCAGGGATCGCGCCGACCGGACTCATCCGCGCTGAGGCGCCCAGTGCGGGGGAGCCCGCAGCGAGCCCGCCCGCGACGAGGCGGCTGCTGCCCGGCCTGCTGATCGCCTCGCTCACGCTGTTCGCGACCTACGGGGGCCTCATCGCGATCCTGCTGCCGTCGCAGATCGCGATCCTGGATCCTGCGCACAAGGTGCAGAACCTCGCGATCGTCACGACGACCTCCTTCGTCTTCACGCTCTTCGCGCAGCCGCTCGCGGGCGCCTTCAGCGATCGCACCCGTTCGCGCTTCGGCCGCCGTGCGCCGTGGATGGTCATGGGGGCGCTGGTCGGCGGGATCCTGCTGTTCGGGATGGGATCCCTGCAGGACGTCTTCTGGATCACGGTGTTCTGGGTGGCGATCCAGGTCGCGCTCAACTTCCTGCAGGCGCCGCTCACCACGATCACGGCCGACCGCTTCCCCCGTGCCAAGCGCGGCGGCGCGAGCGCGATGATCGGGCTCGGCACGCAGCTCGGCATGACGGTCGGCGTCATGGTCGCGGCGGCGCTCGGCGCGCAGATCGGCATCGGCTACTCCGTCTTCGGCATCGCGGTGATCGTCGTCACCGTGCTGTTCGTGCTGCTCAACAAGGACTGGTCCTCGAAGAACGCCGCCGTCGCCCCGTTCCGCTGGGGTGCCTTCTTCCGCGGATTCTGGATCAACCCCCGCAAGCACCCGGACTTCGCCTGGGCGTTCGCGGCGCGGTTCCTGCTGATCCTGGGCTACTTCGCCGTGACCGCCTACCAGCTGTATCTGCTGACCGACTACATCGGGATGTCGCTCGCGGAGGCGCAGGGCGCCACGCTCACGCTGACGCTGATCCCGCTCGTCCCGACCATGGCGGCGATCGCCCTCTCGGGATGGTGGAGCGACAAGGTCGGCCGTCGCAAGATCTTCATCTACGGCGCCACCGTGGTCATGGTCATCGGCCTATCGTTCCCGCTGATGATGCCCAACATGACCGGCATGATCATCATGAGCGTCGTGAACGGCATCGGATTCGGCCTGTACATGTCGGTCGACGCGGCCCTCATGACCGAGGTGCTCCCCAGCGAGGGCACGGACGCCGGCAAGGACCTCGGGATCCTCAACGTCGCCACCAACATCCCGCAGGCGCTCAGCGCTCCGATCGCCGCGGTGATCATCGGATCCTTCGGCGGATACCCCATGCTGTTCGTGTTCGCGATGGTCTTCGCGGTGCTCGCCGCAATCGTCACCGCCCCGATCCGGAGCGTCAAGTAGCACCCGCTCCGGCGGATCGCCTCCGGCCCGCCGCGGCGCCACCCTCCACGAAAGGACTCCCGATGGAGAACACCCAGACCACGCCGGCCGACGCGGCCGCGGCGGCCACGGCCAGGCACCCCGAGGTGCAGATCAGCGCGGGCCGCGTGCGCGGGCGCTGGCATGACACGACCGCGCCCGGATCGGGTCCGCGCGGGAACCTCCGCTCCGCGGCGTTCCTCGGCATCCCGTTCGCCGAGGCGCCGGTGGGCGAGCTGCGCTTCGCGGCGCCCGTGCCGAAGGCCCCGTGGCAGGGCGTGTTCGACGCCGCCGCGTTCGGGCCCACCGCGCAGCGGGGCGACCCCGGCGTCACGCTCATTCCCGAGCCGAGCGTGCCGGGGGAGTCGACGCTCAACGTGAACGTCTACACGCCGAGCCCCGAGACCGCGACCGGGGCCGGCCTCCCCGTGCTCGTCTACATCCACGGCGGCGGGTACTTCGCCGGATCCCCGGCGAGCCCCTGGTACGACGGGCGCAACTTCACGCGCGACGGCGTCGTGACCGTGACCCTCTCCTACCGGCTCGGGTTCGACGGGTTCGGCTGGATCGAGGACGCGCCGTCGAACCGCGGCGTTCGTGACTGGCTGCTGGCGCTGGAGTGGGTGCAGCAGAACATCGCGGCCTTCGGCGGGGATCCGGCTCGCGTCACGATCGCCGGGCAGTCGGCGGGCGGCGGTGCCGTCATGACCCTGCTCGGCATGGAGATGGCGCAGCACCTGTTCCAGGGCGTCTACGCGATCTCCGGCGCCCTGGCGGATGTCTCGGCGGCCCGGTCGGAGGAGTTCGGCCGCCGGCTGGCCGCCGAGCTCGGCGTCGCGCCGACGCGTGCGGGCCTCGGCGCGCTGAGCGAGGAGCGCATCCTCGAGGTGCAGAAGAAGCTCACCGCGTTCGACGGCGGCGACATGGGCGACATCGTCGAGAACGGACTGCCGCTCGGCCCGTCCGTCGACGGCGACCTCATCCTGCGGCCCACGCCGGAGTCCTTCCGTGCGGGCGTCGGCGCGGACAAGCCGCTCGTGCTCGGCGCCACCGACGACGAGTTCACGATGGCCACGGCGGATGCCGGCAAGGCCATGGCGCTCGTGCCGAAGGGGGTGCTGCTGGGCAAGCTCGGCGTGCCGAAGGAGGCGCGCGCCCCCTATCTCGCCGCGAACGCCGACGTGCTCGCGAAGGGCAAGGCGCGCCTGGCAGGACGCGTGCTGACCGACCGGATGTTCCGGGTCGCGATCCTGCGGATCGTGGCGGATCGCGGCGCCGCGCCCACGTGGGTGTACCGGTTCTCCTGGCCCTCGGGGCACTTCGGGTTCGCCGAGCACTGCCTCGACGTCCCGTTCTTCTTCGACTGCCTCGACGGCCCCGCGATGGAACCGCTCGCCGGCCCGAACCCGCCGCAGGCGCTCGCCGATGAGGTGCACGCCGCCGCGGTCGCGTTCATCGCGGGCGGGGATCCCGGCTGGCCCCGCTACGGCGCGGAGGAGATCGCGCGCGTGTACGACACCCCGTCGCGCGACGAGGCCGACGCCTATGCGTCGGTGCGACCGCTGCTCGCCACCGGTCGCTGAGCGAGGCCGGCGAAGCCGACCGAGACGAGACGCGGTGCGCTCGCGAGAGGACGGCGTTCCGTCTCGGTCGGCTCGGCTCGGTGCGCGCTCAACGACCCCGAGCGTGACCCCCGGAGGCCTCGGATCCGGGCGACCGGATGAGGTCGAACAGTGTCTCGATGAGCACGACCATGTCGAGTTCGGGCTCGACGAGCAGCTGCATCTGAGCGCCGTCGGACACGGCCTGCAGCAGCCTCGCCGCGAGCATCGGATCGATGTCGTCGCGGAGCGCGCCCTCCGCCTGCGCATCCGCGATGGTCCCGGCCCAGCGCTCGCGGAGGCCGGCGCTGCGCTCGGCGAAGAACGCGCGGGACGGATGCTCGGGGTTCGCGGCATCGGCCGCGAGGCGGGTGAACAGCTCGACCAGCCCCGGCACCCGGGCGTTGTGCCGCACGATGTCGAGATAGCCGTCGCGCATCTCGTCGAGCGTCGCGGCATCCACCGCACCGGAGTGACCGGCCATGTCGACCTCGTCGCGCGTGCGCAGGATCTCGACGAACAGTTCGTCCTTGCTGTCGAAGTAGTGCAGCAGGCCCGCCTGGCTGAGCCCGACCTCCTCGGCGAGCTCCTTCACGGAGGCGCCGTGATAGCCCTCCCGGGCGACCACCGCGAGCGCCGCGCGCAGGATCTCCTCGCGCTTCGCGATGCCCTTCGCGTACGAACCTCGTCGTGCCATGCCCCCGAGACTATCCCGGGGCTGAGCGCTCGCGGATAAAAACCGAGTAACACTTGCTTTCTGTTCCAGAACCTGATCGACTGGCCCTGCCCGTCACCCGAGAGTCGTCCACGAAGGAGTCGACAATGACATCGCCCCGCGATCATCTGCCCGAGCTCAGCACCGAGGAGAAGGCCTCGCTCACGAGCGGCGCCGACTTCTGGACCCTGAAGTCCATCGACCGCATCGGCCTGCCGTCGATCATGGTCACCGACGGTCCGCACGGCCTCCGCAAGCAGGCCGCGGACAGCGATCACCTCGGCCTCAGCGAGAGCGTTCCGGCCACCTGCTTCCCGCCGGCCTCCGGACTCGGAGCCGCCTTCGACCCCGAGCTCGCCGAGCGGGTCGGCGTCGCGCTCGGCGTCGAGTCCGCGATCGAGGACGTCGCGGTCATCCTCGGCCCCGGCATCAACATCAAGCGCTCGCCGCTGTGCGGGCGCAACTTCGAGTACGTGTCGGAGGACCCGATCGTCTCCGGCGTCATCGGCGCGGGGCTCGTGAAGGGCATCCAGTCGCAGGGCGTCGGCTCGTCGCTCAAGCACTTCGCGGCCAACAACCAGGAGTTCGAGCGGATGACCGCGTCGAGCGACGTCGACCCGCGGCCGCTGCGCGAGATCTACCTGCGCGGCTTCGAGCGCGTCGTCAAGGACGCGCAGCCGTGGACCGTCATGTGCTCGTACAACAAGATCAACGGCGTCTACGCCTCGCAGGATCCGTGGCTGCTCACCCAGGTGCTGCGCGACGAGTGGGGCTTCGAGGGCCTCGTGGTCTCCGACTGGGGCGCGGTGAACGACCGCGTCGCCGCGCTCGTCGCGGGCCTGGATCTGGAGATGCCCGGCAGCGATGGCGGCCCCGACCGCGCCGTGGCCGCCGCCGCAGGATCCGACCCGGCCGTCGCGGCCGCGCTGGACGCCTCGGCCGCCCGCGTGCTCGACCTCGTCGGGCGCGCTCAGGCCCGCCCCGCCGTCGCCGGTCCGCTCGACGTCGATGCGCACCACGCCCTGGCCCGCGAGGTCGCCGGTCGCTCGATCGTGCTGCTCAAGAACGACGCGGTCGACGGAGCCCCGCTGCTGCCGCTCGCCGAGGACGCGTCGATCGCGCTCATCGGCGAGTTCGCCCGCACCCCGCGCTTCCAGGGCGGCGGCTCCTCGCACATCAACCCGACGCGCGTGGACTCGGCGCTCGACGCGCTGAGCGCGGCCGCCGGAGACCGGGTCGCGTTCGCGCCGGGCTTCGCGTTCGACGCCGCGGCCGAGGGGCAGGACGCGCTGCGCGACGAGGCCGTGGCGCTCGCGGCCTCGCGCGATGTCGCCGTGGTCTTCCTCGGCCTCACCGACGCCGAGGAGTCCGAGGGCTTCGACCGCGACCACATCGATCTCGCCGCGCACCAGCTCGCCCTGCTGGACGCGGTCGTGGCGGCGAACCCGCGCACGGTCGTCGTGCTGTCGAACGGATCCGTCGTGGCGCTGCCCTTCGCCGACCGTGTGCCGGCGATCGTCGAGGCTTGGTTGCTCGGCCAGGCCGGCGGATCCGCGACCGTCGACGTGCTGCTCGGCACGGTGAACCCGTCCGGCCGCCTCGCGGAGACGATCCCGCACCGCATCGAGGACACCCCGGCGTTCGGCAACTTCCCCGGCTCGAACGGGCACGTGCGCTACGGCGAGGGCATCCTCGTCGGCTACCGCTGGTACGACGCCCGCGACATGGCGGTGACCTACCCGTTCGGACACGGCCTGTCCTACACGTCCTTCGCGTACGGCACGGTCTCCGCCGAGGTCACCGCGTCGGGCGACATCGCGGTGACGGTTCCGGTCACGAACACCGGATCCCGCGACGGCCGCGAGGTCGTGCAGGTCTACGTCGCCCCCGTGGCCTCCGTCGTGGAGCGCGCTCCCCGCGAGCTCAAGGCGTTCGCGTCGGTCGAGATCGCCGCGGGCGCCACGGTCGACGTCGTGCTGACCGTGCGCCGCGAGGACCTCGCGTACTGGGACGTCCGGGTCGACCGCTTCGTCGTCGAGGGCGGCGCGTACCGCATCGAGGCCGCCGCGTCGAGCCGCGACCTGCGCGGATCCGTCACGGTCGACGTCGCCGGTGACGCGGTCCTGGTGCCGCTCACCCCGGAGTCCACGCTCGCCGCGGTGTTCGCGCACCCGGTCGCCGGCCCGATGGTCGCCGGCGCGTTCGCCGCGCTCCAGGAGCAGTTCGGCGGCGAGGGCGACGGCATCATGTCGGGCGAGGCCATGGCGAAGATGATGGGCTCGTTCCCGATCGGGCGCCTGCCCGCCTTCGGCTGGGGCCTCGACCGCGAGGGCGTGGACCAGCTCCTCGCCGCCGCGAACGCCCCGCAGGGCTGAGCCGGCGCGTTCATCACGGAACGCGGTCTCCCTCCGGGGAGGCCGCGTTTCGGCGCGGGCCCCGAGTGCACGGGATCCTCGCGGCCGTGATCGCCGAGCGCACCGGATCCTGCCGGGTGCACGGAATCTTGGCGTACGGGAGCCGTGGGCTCGGCAGCATGCCGTGCGCTCGGCGAGCGCTACGTTCAACGCGCTGTGCGCCGGGCGGCCGGGCCGGGGCGGGGCTGGGCGTCAGCGGAGCAGCTTCACCCTGCGGCGCTCGTGCAGGCGCAGGCCGGGGCGCTCCTCGACTTTCACCTCGCCGTCCTCGATCCAGCCGTGACGCTCGTAGAACGTCGCGGCGCGGTCGTTGCCCTCGAGCACCCACAGATACGCGGATCCTGCTCCGTCGGCGCGCAGCGACTCCTCGACCGCGGCGAGCAGCGCGTGCCCGACTCCCCGCGACCAGAGCTCGGGGTGGGCGTAAAGCCCCCACAGCTCGCCGCCGTGCGGACCGGATTCGCGGGGCTCGCCGTAGGTCGCCCACCCGAGGATCCGGTCCGTGTAGGGATCCGCCGCGACCAGGGCGCGAGAGCGTGGGCCCTCCGGCTCCTCCCCGTGGTCCCGTGCTTCCAGGATCCGCCGCCACCCGTCGGCGCGGTCGGTGATCGACAGCTCATCGAGCACGGGCTGCGGCATGAGTCCGCGGTACGCCTCCTGCCACCCGCGCACATGCACCACAGCGATCCCGTGCGCATCGACCGGGGCTGCGGGGCGGATCAGCATGCGCCGAGCCTAGCCGCGGGACGTGCACGGTCGCCGAGTGCACGGGATCCTGGCGGGCGCACGGGATCGCCGCGAGTGCACCGGATCCTGCCTGCGCGATCCGCGAGTGCACGGGATCCTGCCGCCGCGTTCTGCGAGCGCACGGGATCCTGCCGCCGCGATCTCCGAGCGCACCACATCCTGCCGGGAGCACGGGATATTCGCGCGCACAAGCCGTGCGCTCGGCAGTACCCCGTGCGCTCGGCAACAACCCGTGCGCTCGGCAGCGCCCCGTGCGCCCCGGGCGCAGCCCGCGCCCCGGGCTCAGCCCGCGTCTCGGGGTCAGCCGGCGTTGCGGCGGGCCTCCCAGCCCGAGCGCACCATCTCGTCGACCGTGTGACGCATGCGCCAGTCCAGGTCGCGCGCGGCGAGCTCGCCGGTCGCGACGATGCGGTCGGGGTCGCCGGGGCGGCGCGGGCCGATCTCGGGAGTGAAGTCGATGCCGGTCACGCGCGCCATCGCATCCATGATCTGGCGCACCGACAGGCCGTCGCCGGATCCCAGGTTGTAGGCGGCCTCGACCGGCCGCCCCGCGATCATGCGCTGGGCCGCGGCGACGTGGGCGAGCGCGATGTCGCCGACGTGCACGTAGTCGCGCACGTTCGTGCCGTCCTCGGTGGCATAGTCGTCGCCGTTGATCCGCGGGGTCTCCCCGGCGAGCAGCTTCTCGAACACGATCGGGAAGAGGTTGTGCGGGCTCACGTCGTGGACGGTAGGATCCGCGGATCCGACCACGTTGAAGTAGCGCAGCGACGTGTGCACGAGGGGATTCGCGGATCCGGCGGTCGCGACGGCCTCGTCGCGCAGCAGCCACTCGCCGATGAGCTTGGACTCGCCGTAGGGGCTGGCGGGCCGTTTCGGGGTGCCTTCCACGACCAGCGGCACGTCGGGCGTGCCGAACACGGCGGCGCTCGAGGAGAACACGATGTTCGCGACGCCGGCGGCCGCCATCGCCTCGAGGATCACCCGGGTGCCCTCGACGTTCTGCGCGTAGGTGTGCAGCGGACGCTGCACCGAGACCCCCGCGTACTTGTAGCCGGCGACGTGGATCACGCCCTGCACCTCGTGCTCGCGGAGGGTGCGCTCGACGAGCTCCCGGTCCAGGATGCTGCCCCGCACGAAGGCCACGTCCTCGGGCACGAACGACGCGACCCCGCTGGAGAGGTCGTCCAGCACGACCGGGGTGAGACCGGCCTCCGAGAGCGCGCGCACGACGTGCGATCCGATGTAGCCGGCGCCGCCGGTGACACGCCAGGTCATGGGTCTCCTTCCGTCGCGCGGGTGCGCGGCTCTTATTCTTCACGGGGTTCGCTGGGGGAATCCCGGGGCGGATCCGGATCCGTGCTCCCGTCGCAGAAGGGAGCGGCGGGGGACCGGATCCGGGCGCTCAGACGTCGCGGCGAGGCCCCGCCGACGGCGTGACGGTGAACACGTGCGGCGCGGCGAAGCCCGACCCGGCGAACGCCGCCCGCACGGCCTCCGCGACCGCCGGCACCGCGTCATGGTCGACGAGTGCGATCGCGGCGCCGCCGAAGCCGCCACCCGTCATGCGCGCGCCGATCGCGCCGTGCGCGAGGGCGACGTCGACCGCCGTGTCGAGTTCGGGGATCGAGATCTCGAAATCGTCCCGCATCGACGCGTGCGACGCGACGAGCAGATCGCCGATCGCGCGCGGACCGCGCTCCGCGAGCGCCGCGACCGTGTCGAGCACGCGCTGGTCCTCGGTCACGACATGCCGCACCCGGCGGAAGTCCGTGTCGTCGAGCAGCTCCGCGGCCCGCGGCAGATCCGCGACGGTCACGTCGCGCAGCGCCGCGACCCCGAGCGCGGCGGCCCCGCGTTCGCAGGACTCGCGGCGCTCGCGGTAGCCGCCCGTGGAGTGCGCGTGCGTGACGCCCGTGTCGATCACGAGCACGTCGAGCCCCTCCTCGGCGAACCCGAGCGGGATCGAGCGGGTCTCGAGCGAGCGGCAGTCCAGGAACACCGCGGCATCGGCCCGCCCGAGCATCGACGCCATCTGATCCATGATTCCGGTGGGGGCGCCGACGGCCTCGTTCTCGGCGCGGCGACCCGCCTGCGCGAGCGCGACCGGATCCAGTCCGAGACCCCAGAGCTCGTCGAGCGCCGTGCTCGTCGCGCCCTCGATCGCCGCGGACGACGACAGCCCGGCCCCGACCGGAACGTCGGAGGCGATCGCGATGTCGACGCCCGCGAAGGTGCCGGCGGCCCAGGCGGGCACCAGTGCGCGCAGCGCCCAGGCGACGCCGAGGGGGTAGGCGGCCCACTCCGGCACCACGGGAGTCTGCTCGTCGACAGCGTTCGCGGCTGTGCGACGGGCGCGAACGGACGGGAACAGCGTCTCGAGGTCGTCGAGCGCGACCTCGACCGGCTCGGCGGCGAACGTGGACGCGACGCGGATCCGCCCATCGGTGCGCAGCCGTGCGGCGGCGGCCGTGCGGTGCTGGATCGCGAAGGGCAGCACGAAGCCGTCGTTGTAGTCGGTGTGCTCGCCGATGAGGTTCGCACGCCCGGGCGCCGACCAGACGCCTGCGGGCTCGGATCCGGTCACCTCGCGGAACAGGGCCTCCGCGGCGGCGACGGCGGTGGGGGCGGCGGTATCGGCGGTGCCGGCCGTCTCGGTCGTCGCGGCGGCGGCGGTGGTGGCGGTACCGGTACCGGTTGAGCCGGCCGTCTCGGTCGTCGCGGCGGTGGTGGTGGTGCGGGCAGGGGTCATCGGGTCTCCTCGGGAGGGGTG
>JAITLM010000056.1 GCA_031277885.1 Microbacterium sp. | reverse complement strand
CCGGAACTCCGATGTCAGGATCCGGCGCGACGCGCAACCTTTGAGGGTGAGAGCCGCGACAGGCTCCGGAAGAGAGGTCACCGCATGAAGCGCACCCGCACGGCCGCCGTCCTCGCCGTTACGATCCTGGCCGCGCCGCTCGCCGGCTGCTCAACGCCGTCCGCTGTCCCTTCCGGGACGATGAGCACCTCGGAAACGACGTCCGCGTTGGAGACGATGCCCGATCTGCCCGAGAAGGACATCGCGCATTGGGTGATGCCGATGGATCAGTTCACGGTGCCGGCCCTGGATCATCTCTCGAACTATGCGTCGAATCGGCAGATGGAGACGTGCATGACCGGGGAGGGCTTCACTTGGCCGATCCCGATCGAACCCACCGACGACGCGAGCTATCTCACCTACCCGAAGAACCCATCGTCATTCCCGGCGCTGACAGTGGAGATCGCGAAGCAGTTCGGATACCGAGCGAACTACATACCCGGCGTCTGGCTGCCGGATGGCCGCCAGACCTTCACGAAACTGAATCGCATCGCCGCGTCATCGCCCGGATTCGAGCCGGTGTTCCAGGCGTGCCTCGACGCAAGTCGAAAGATCTTCGATGACACGAAGGTCGTGGACATCTACAACACCCAGAACATGTGGCACAACGAGGCGACGAAGGATATGTTCGACGATCCTGCGGCGCAGAAGGCCGGTGCCGCCTGGAAGCAGTGCCTCGCCGACGCGGGCTATGACGTCGACATCTCCGCGCCGAGCACGGAGAACGGGGCGATGCCGACGCAGAAGCTCGGCGAGGAGATCGGCCTGTACATGCCCCGGCCGACGACACCGCCGAGGGCGGACGGCGGTACCTACGGCGATACCGAGGCAGACCCGGACGCGGAACGACCGGCACCGACATCCGCCGAGATCGGCCTCGCCGTCGCCGATGCCACGTGCCGCGACTCGAGTGGTTGGACGAAGGCGATCTACGACGCGCTCTGGAACGCCGATCTCCTGATCATCCGGAACCACGGCGATCAACTGAAGTGGATGAAGACCGAGCTCGACGCGATGTCCGTCCAGGCACGGCAGATCATCGCCGAGAACCCGCCGCTGCACTGACGGGAACCCACGATGGATGAACGCCGTGCTGCCTTCGAGGCGCTCTTCGCCGAACACCACACCGCCGTGCTGCGGTACATCGAGCGCCGCGTCGATGACCGCGAGCACGCGAGGGAGCTCACCATGGACTGCTTCGAGATCGCCTGGCGGCGCTTCGACCCCGCGCAGCCGTACGGCCGTCCCTGGCTGCTGCAGACAGCACGCAACCTCGTCGGGGACGCGTATCGCAAGCGCGATCGCGAGCGCGAAGGCCTGCGGGACCTCGCGTCGGCAGCCCGGCCTGCCGACGACCTCGCACATGTCGAGCTGCGCCACGCGCTCTCACTCCTCCGCATCGCCGACCGCGAGGTGCTCGAACTGCACTACTGGGACGGTCTGAGCGCCGAGGAGATCGCCGAAGTCGTGGGCTGCCGCACCGCGGCTGCGTGGAAGCGGCTGAGCCGCGCACGCGCAGAACTGCGGTCGATGCTGCAGGAGCCCGCCGGCTCACCGACCGACGGCGATGACGTGCCGAACGGCACGAGGAGACCATCCGCATCGACACCCGGGAAAGGGGTGATGACGTATGCCATTGACTGATGAGCTGTTCGAAACGCTGATCCGCGAGGCCGATCCTGCGCGGACGCCGATCGACATCGAGCCGACCGCCGCCGACTGGGCCCGCCTGCACCGCATGCTGGATGAAGCCGCCGATCCGTCCCGGGTACGGGCGAAGCGCGTGCGGCTGATCGGTGACCGCGTTGCGTCGCTTCGGCGTCACGCCCGCGCATCACGCCCGCTCCGGATCGCGTTGCGCTCCGCCTGGGCCGCCCCGGCGCTCGCCGCCGTCGTCGCGATCGGACTCGCGATCGGCCCGATCACCGCAGTGCCCGCCTATGCCGTCACTCCGCCGGCACTCGTCGCGCAACCGATCGCACAGAGCGCCGACGAGGTGCTCGCAGAATCGATCACCATGCTGCAGAAAGCTCCGACCCGTGCCGCGACCCGCGACGCCCTGGTCGTGCGCTGGGCATTGCGCGACGACGGCAAGGCGGATCCGGTGATCGTGCCGGAGTGGCAGGAATGGGTGTGGGACGCGGACGGCACCGGCCACCTCGAGTCGCGCACAGGCGCGCCCTACTCGGTGACGAAGGACGGCACCATCGTCCCGCCCGCCGGCGAGGCTCCGAAGGAGGGCACGGCGCTGCCCGGCACCGGGCACCACAGCTCGAACCTCTACTTCGCCGAGCCGCCGGCGGACGCGTCCGGACTGCGGTCGTACATCGAGGATCGGGTCGGATTGAGCGGGAACGCGGACGCGCTCGGGATCTGGGGTGTGGTGAGCTCGATCCGCGACAGTTGGGCACTCAGCCCCGCGCAGCAGGCCGCGGCACTGCAGCTGCTCCGCGACGCGGGCGGCGTGAGCGTGCTCGGCACGGTCACCGATCGTCTCGGCCGCTCCGGCATAGCGCTGAAAGTCACGTCGTCGAAGCGACCGCAGTTCACCGCGACCGTGGTGCTGGACGCGGGGACCCGCGAGATCATCGCCGCCGACACGATCTATCAGGGCGGATCCACGATGAAGCTGAACGTCGCCTCCGGCTCGGTCATCGAATACAAGGCCTGGCTGTCGCGCTGAGGCCCGCGCGGCCGTGGCGTCGCACTCCGCCGCGGCCGCGTGTCCACCTGTGGATCGGCTGAACGTCGGGCGTAGACTCCCCCGTGCTCGTCGCACGGCTGGGGACCCGGCGAGCGCAGATCGACGCACCGACCGGAGGACCGCATGAGCACCGACACCGTGACCGCACCCGCAAATCCCAGATCCCGGGTGATCCTCGCCAGCCTCATCGGCACCACGATCGAGTTCTACGACTTCTACGTCTACGCGACCGCCGCGGTGCTGGTCTTCCCGATCCTGTTCTTCCCCACCGGCAACGACACCACCGCGCTGCTCGCCTCGTTCGGCGTCTTCGGCGCGGCGATGATCGCACGCCCGATCGGCGCCATGGTCTTCGGGCACTTCGGAGACCGCTACGGACGCAAGGCCACGCTCGTCGCCTCCCTGCTCACGATGGGCATCGCGACCTTCCTGATCGGCCTGCTGCCCACCTTCCAGCAGATCAACTGGTGGGCGGCGCTGCTGCTGCTGATCCTGCGACTGGCCCAGGGCTTCGCCCTCGGCGGGGAATGGTCGGGCGCGGCCCTCGTCGCGACCGAGAACGCCCCGGAGGGCAAGCGCGCCTGGTATGGATCCTTCCCGCAGCTGGGCGCCCCGCTGGGCTTCATCATCGCGAACGGCCTGTTCCTCATCATCAACGCGCTGCTGCCGCACGCGTCCGATCCGTCACTCAAATCGGAGGCGTTCCTCAGCTGGGGCTGGCGAGTGCCGTTCCTGTTCTCCGCCGTGATGGTGATCATCGGCCTCTGGGTGCGCCTCAAGCTCGTCGAGTCGGAGACGTTCAAGCGCGCGGAGGACAAGGGCACGATCCGCAAGCTGCCGCTCGCGACCGTGTTCCGCCACCATTGGAAGCACCTGATCCTGGGCACCTTCGTGATGCTCGCGACCTACGTGCTGTTCTACCTGATGACGAATTTCACGCTCTCGTTCGGCACCAAGCCGTCGTCCGTCGAGGTCGCGTCGGCCGCCGCGCAGAAGGCCGCCGAAGCCAAGGGTGCCGCCTTCGATCCGACCGCGTTCGCCGCGCAGTTCTACCCCGGCCAGGGCTTCGGCTACACCGACTTCGTGGTCATGCAGATCATCGGCGTGGTCTTCTTCGGCGTCTTCACGCTCGTCTCAGGGCCGTGGGCGGATCGGATCGGGCGCCGCAAGCTCCTCATATGGACCACGATCGCGATCATCCTGTTCGGCTTCACCTTCCCCCTGTTCCTCGGACAGCACGCCGGTGAGCCATTCGCGGTGGTGCTGACCCAGTCGTTCCTGATCCTCGGCTTCCTCCTCATGGGCATCACGTTCGGACCGATGGGCGCGCTGCTGCCCGAGCTGTTCCCGACCAACGTGCGATACACGGGATCCGCCGTCGCGTACAACGTGTCGTCCATCCTCGGCGCTGCCGTTGCCCCGCTCATCGCGGTGTGGCTGTGGCAGACGGCGGGCGGATCCTCCTGGCTCGTCGGCCTCTACCTGTCGGCGATGGCCGTGCTCACTCTCATCGCGCTGATCCTCATCCCGGAGACCAAGGACCACGCCTACGAGGACGACCTCGGAGTGTCCGCCGGGAGCTGAATCCGATCCGTCAACATGGATTGACAAGCCTCCTCGTGTCAACAAGCATTGACACGAGGAGGTTCTTCATGATCAAGACGGCACAGGCGACGGATCCCCACGGCGAGCCGCTCGCCGAACTGCACCGGCTGGTCGCGGCGCGACGCGACATCGCCCGCGCAGAGGAGGTGCAGGTGCGCCGCGCCCGCGCGAACGGCTACTCCTGGCAGGCGATCGCGAGCGCACTCGGCACCACCCGACAGGCGGCGCATCGGCGGTTCGGACGGCACTGAACGCCGCGAGGCGTCAGCCGAACGGGCCGGGCATCAGCCGCCGGCCGCACGGGCATCAGCCGCCGGCCGCATCCGCCCAGCGCAGCACCCGCAGGGCGCGCAACGTGACCCAGCGGCTGGGGAAGCCCTCACGCTCGCCGTCCATCTCGAACGGCGTCGGCCCCTCATGCGTGTTCTCCAGACGCCACGCCCCGTCGGGACCCTGCTTCGCCCGCAGCAGTTCGATCGCCTCGGCGCAGCGCGGATCGCCCGCGGGCCGTGCTCGACGCAGATAGTCCAGGCCGCGCAGGACGTCGTAGAACCAGCGCACCGGGTAGGACGTCATCGTGAAGCGCGGGTCGATGACCTCCCCCGTGCGGCGTCGTCGGAACAGCCGGCGATCGAGAAGGTACTCCTCCGCGGCGAGCCGCACCGCCCGCCCCTCCTCTGTACCACCGATCGCCCGCTCCCAATCGAGCAGGCCTTCGAGAACGCAGATCGTGGAGTGCAGGGACGAGGTCGTCGCACCGTACTCGGCCCAGCAGTTCCATCCGCCGTCGTCGAGCCGGGTGTCGAGCAGGGTCTTGACGACCGCGTCCCCCGGCTCGCCGGCATAGGCGGCGATCGACAGCACCACGCCGTTGATGCAGGGTTCGATCTCGCCGTCGAAGTAGGGCGGGGAACCAGGCTGATCCCACCGCACGCCGTCGCGCACGCGCGCGATCGCCTGCCGCATGCGCTCGTCCGCCGGATCGACCCCGAAGTCGACGAGCTGCTGCAGGCTGAAGTGCGTGGCGGTCCAGGCGTCGTACATCGGGCGGCTCTCATCGACCCATCCCGGCCGGTACACCCCGCCGTCCCACATGCCGTCCTCCGCCTGCAGCGCGAGCAACCGGGCACCCCACCCCTCGGAGGCGACACGGGCGCGCTCCGCGGCGACGTCCTCCGCAGAGGCGTCCGTCAGATCCCTCAGAACCTGCCAGCGGATCGCAGGATCCCCGTCCATCAGGTACTCGATGACGTCCATGCCGCGACGCTACCCCTCGACCCCGACACGCGCACAGGGTGCGCGCTACGAGAAGTCCGCGTACACGCGCCGGGCGGCGCCGTCGAGCGTCAGCGTGCCGCCGTAGGGCAGGATCCACTGCGGTCTCGTGTGCCCGAACGGCACCCCGACGCAGACCACGGCTCCGGGGTTGTACCGCGCGAAGGCCGCGAGCACGGCGTCCCGCTGCGCCGCACGAGCCGCAGCGCGCTCCGGCACGGCGGGGACGAACTCGCGCGTGCTCACCGGAGGGCGAGCCACGACGACCCCCGCCACCCTGCCGAGCAACCCCCGCTCCCCGTAGGCGCGCAGCTGCTCGGCGACCGCCGCGGCCGGAGTCAGCCGTTCGCTGGTCTCCAGCAGCAGGATCGCGCCGTCGAGCTGCTCCGGACGCGGGAACCGGTCGGCGAGGGCGAGCTGCGCGAGCACCTCCACGCAGCCGCCCCAGGTCGGCCCCGACACCGTCCCGGCGGGACCGCCCCAGACCCACGGCTCGGTGGGCTCGCGGTCGCCGTGCTCGTCCAGCGCCGCCGGATCCTGCCATCGCCGCCCGAAGTCCTCGGACTCCCCCGGCTCCGTGACCTCGATGACACCGCCGTCGAGCAGCGCAGCCCGCAGCGATCGCGCATGGACGTCATCGACGGCCGGCCCTGCGCCGAGGTGCACCTGCGTGGACCCGCCGTAGAAGCCCGCGATGCCGTGCCGCTGCAGCCAGTTCAGGATGTTCGTGTTGTCGCTGTAACCGAGGAACGGCTTCGGATCGGCCTGTGCGAGCGCAGGATCGAGGTGCGGGGTGACCAGGATCTGGTCGTCGCCGCCGATGGTCGCGAGGATCGCCCGGATCGAAGGATCGGCGAAGGCGTCGTTCATGTCGGCCGCGCGTGCTTCGGCGCTCGCGCCGAGCTGCCGCGTCGTCGGGTACTCGACGGGCACGAGTCCGGTGAGCCCGGTCAGCCGGCGCATCGCCTGCTCATGGATCGCCGCCGAGACCGCGGGCGCGGCGAAGGCCGGCGAGAGCACGGCGACGCGGTCGCCGGGGCGGGCCTTGGGCGGATGCAGCATGCGTCCCACCCTAGGTCGCCCGCGGGGGGGGGGGGCGCCGGCGCAGGAGGCCGCCCGCGCAGAAAGCCGCGGCGACAGGATGCCGGGGGCCACTCAGCCTTTTCGCCCCTGACATCCCGCCGCCGCGGGTCCTGGTGGATCCGGGCGCTCTCGCGAGCGGCCCGGATCACGTCTTATGCGCTCGCCAGGCGGTAGCGCAGCGAGGCGAGCTCGGTGGTGAGAGCCGCCGGGAGGCGGTCGCCGAAGGTCGCGAAGAACTCCTCGGTCGAGTCCGCCTCGCGGGACCACGACGCGGCGTCGACGCGGAACAGCTCTGCGAGATCCTCGTCGGCCACGTCCGCGCCCTCGAGGTTGAGGTCCTCGATCTTGGGCAGGCGCCCGATCGGGCTGTCGACCGCGCCGACCTCACCCTCGATGCGACGGATGATCCAGTCGATCACGCGGGCGTTGTCGCCGAAGCCCGGCCACAGGAACCGGCCGTCGGAGCCGCGGCGGAACCAGTTCACCTGGAAGATGCGCGGCGCCTTGTCGAAGCGGACCGCGCGGCCCATCTTGAGCCAGTGCGCGAAGTAGTCGCCCATGTTGTAGCCGCAGAACGGCAGCATCGCGAAGGGGTCGCGGCGAAGCTCGCCGAGCGTGCCCTCGGCCGCGGCCGTGCGCTCGGACGAGATGGTCGCGCCGAGGAAGACGCCGTGGCTCCAGTCCGTCGCCTCGACGACGAGCGGCACGTTGGTGGCGCGACGGCCGCCGAAGAGGATCACGTCGAGGGGCACGCCCTCCGGGTCCTCCCAGTCCTCCGCGATCTGCGGGCACTGCGCCGCCGACACGGTGAAGCGCGAGTTCGGGTGCGCGGCGGGACGACCGGACTCCGGGGTCCACGCGTTGCCCTCCCAGTCGATGAGGTTCGCGGGCGCCTCGTCGGTCAGCCCCTCCCACCACACGTCGCCGTCGGGGCGCAGCGCCACGTTCGTGAAGATCGTGTTGCCCCAGAGGGTCTCGACCGCGGTGACGTTGGTCGACTCGCCGGTGCCCGGAGCGACGCCGAAGAAGCCGGCCTCCGGATTGATCGCACGCATGCGGCCATCGGCCCCAGGGCGGATCCACGTGATGTCGTCGCCGAGCGTCTCGACCTTCCAGCCGGGGATCGTCGGGCGGAGCATCGCGAGGTTGGTCTTGCCGCAGGCCGACGGGAACGCCGCGGCCACGTGGTAGGCCTTGCCCTGCGGCGAGACGACGCGGATGAGCAGCATGTGCTCGGCCATCCAGCCCTCGTCGCGGGCGAGCACCGAGGCGATGCGCAGCGCGAAGCACTTCTTCGCAAGGATCGCGTTGCCGCCGTAGCCGGAGCCGAACGAGTAGACCTCGAGCGTGTCGGGGAAGTGCACGATCCACTTCTCGTCGTTGCACGGCCAGGTGGTGTCCGCCTCGCCCTCGGCGAGCGGAGCGCCGACGGAGTGCACGGTGCGCACCCACGGGGTGCCCTCCGCGATCTGGCGGACGACGGCGGTGCCGACGCGGGTCATGATGCCGATCGATGCGACGGCGTAGGCGCTGTCGGTGATCTGCACGCCGATCTGCGAGATCGGTCCGCCGACCGGACCCATCGAGAACGGCACGACGTACATGGTGCGCCCGCGCATCGAGCCCTCGAAGATCTCGTTCATCTTCGCGTGCATCTCGGCGGGGTCCGCCCAGTTGTTGGTGGGGCCGGCATCGATCTCCTTCTCGGAGGCGATGAAGGTGCGACCCTCGGTGCGAGCGACGTCGCTCGGGTGCGAGCGGGCCAGGTAGGAGCCGGGACGCCACTCGGGGTTGAGCTTGATGAGCTTGCCCTCGTCGACGAGCTCGTGCAGGAGGGCGTCGTTCTCGGCGGCGGATCCGTCGATCCAGTGCACGCGGTCGGGCTGGGTCAGGGCGCGGATCTCCTCGACCCAGGCGCTGAGCGCGGCGAAGGCCGGCGTGTCGTACTCGGGAGCCGCATCGTACTCGCGCACGGGTGCGAGGTGGTTGGTCCGCGGGGTGGACGTCTCGGCGATGGCCATGTCTGCTCCTTAAATCCTGGGGCGTTGTGACCATTCTGCGCGAGTAATCGGCACTCTTCGGGCCGATCACGGCTTCAAGAACCTGAAATCTTTCGCTAGGATCAAAAGCATGGCTTCAGGACTCGAGCTCACCACCCTCGGACATCGCATCCGGCACCACCGCACGCGCAGCGGCATGACGCTGGACGAGCTGGGTGCCGCCGTCGGCGTCGCCGGATCCCAGCTCAGCCTCATCGAGAACGGCAAGCGCGAGCCGAAGCTCTCCCTGCTGCAGGCGATCGCGAACGCGACGGGCACCGAGGTGAGCGACCTCATCTCCGGCGAGCCGCCGAACCGGCGCGCCGCGCTGGAGATCGAGCTCGACCGCGCGCAGTCCAGCTCTGTGTTCCGCCAGCTCGGCATCGCACCGGTGCGGGTCAACAAGGGCATGCCCGACGAGACGATCGAGTCGATCCTCGGCCTGCACCGGGAGCTGCACCGCCGCGAGCGCGAGGCGATCGCCACCCCGGAGGAGGCACGGCGCGCCAACACCGAGCTGCGACTCAAGATGCGCGCCCTCGACAACCACCTGCCCGAGATCGAGGCGCTCGCCGAGAAGCAGCTCAAGGCGGCGGGCCACTCCTCGGGCGCCCTCACCCACCGCACCGTGAGCATCATGGCGGAGCAGCTCGGGTTCGAGCTGCTCTACGTCGACGACCTGCCGCACTCCACGCGCTCCGTCACGGATCTCGAGCACGGGCGGATCTACCTGCCTCCGGCGTCGATCCCCGGCGGGCACGGCCTGCGCTCGATGGCGCTGCAGGCGATGGCGCACCGGCTGCTCGGCCACACGCCGCCCACCGACTACGCCGACTTCCTGCAGCAGCGGCTCGAGATCAACTACTTCGCGGCCTGCTGCCTCATCCCCGAGACGGCCGGCGTCGCCTTCCTGCAGCAGGCGAAGAAGGACCGCAACCTCGCGGTGGAGGACTTCCGGGATGCGTTCGGCGTGACCCACGAGGCCGCCGGCATGCGGATGACCAACCTCATGACGACGCATCTGGACATGCGGCTGCACTTCCTGCGCGTGGACGAGTCGGGCGCGCTCACCCGCGTGTACGAGAACGACGACCTGCCGCTGCCGACCGATGTCACCGGTTCCGTCGAGGGCCTGACGGTCTGCCGCAAGTTCTCGGCGCGGGCGGCCTTCAGCCAGCGCAACCGCACCACGGAGCACTACCAGTACACGGACACCCCGTCCGGCACGTTCTGGTGCTCGACGCAGACGGGATCCACCGACGGCGGCGGCTTCTCGATCACGGTCGGCGTGCCGTTCGACGACGCCCGCTGGTGGCGCGGCCGGGAGACCACGGACCGCGCGCAGTCGACCTGCCCGGACGAGGCGTGCTGCCGGCGCCCCCCGGCCGGCATCGCGGAGCGCTGGAGCAGCAAGGCGTGGCCGAGCGCCCGCGTGCACACGCACATGTTCTCGCCGCTCCCCCGCGGCGCGTTCCCCGGTGTCGACGACAACGAGGTGTACTCCTTCCTCGACCGGCACGCGGCCCAGTAGCGGTGCGCCGGGAGCGGCGGCGCGGATCCTCCGCTAGCGTCGGAGCATGCCCCTCGCTCTCGTCACCGGCGCCGCGCGCGCCGACAGCATCGCGGCGGGGATCGTGCCGCGCCTCCGCTCGAGCGGCTGGACCGTCGTCACGAGCGACCTGCACGATGCGGACGTTCCCGCGGATCTGTCGACCGCGGACGGCCCCGAGGCCCTGATCGCCGAAGTCGTGCGAGAGCATGGGACGATCTCCGCACTGGTGCTGAGCCACGCCTACGACGTCGAGTCGGGGATCCTGGACACGACCGCGGAGAGCTTCGATCGGCACGTCGCGGTCAATGCGCGCGCCACGCTCCTGCTGATCGCGGCGTTCGCGCGCCAGGCCGCCCCCGAGGACGGGGCGATCGTCGCCCTCACGAGCGATCACGTGACCGGGAACCTGCCCTACGGGGCGTCCAAGGGCGCACTCGACCGCATCGTGATCTCCGCGGCCCGCGAGCTCGGCCCCCGCGGGATCTCCGCGAACGTGCTGAACCCGGGCCCGATCGACACCGGCTGGATGGACGAGGGCGTCCGCGAGCACCTCGCGGGCCTGACGCCGCAGGGACGCCTCGGCCGCCCTGCCGACGTCGCGGCGCTGGTCGACTTCCTGGTGTCCGCCGAGGGGCGCTGGGTGTCCGGGCAGCTGCTCAAGTCCGACGGCGCCTTCTCCGCCGAGTTCTGAGGCCGCGGCCCGGGGGTCGGGGCGACCCTCAGTGCGTCGACACGAAGTCGGCGTAGCGGCGCAGCGCCGACGTCACGGCGGCGTGATCCGGGGACGGCTCCCCGCCGAAGAGCTCGGGGATCGGCTCGTCGCGATGCCGGCCGACCGCCGCCGAGTGCGTCCAGGCGCCGGCGATCCGGCCCGCCGCGAGCAGACTCGCGCGCACCATGCCGTTCTTGCCGGGACCGATCAGCGCCGCGCTCTCCGCACTGGCCACCGCCGAGCGATCGGCGTAGGAGATGTAGTACTCGTCGAACATGGGCAGCGCGAGCGTCGCGGCGTCGTCCGCCCCGGCGGCGCGGCGCGGACGCACCGTGCCGACGAACACGCCCTCGCCCTTCTCCGTCACCCTCGCCCGCCCCCGTTCGACGGCCTCGCGCGCCACGGTGATCGGCAGACCGGACCACCACGCGAAGTCGTCCACCGTGACGGGCCCGTGCCCATCGACGTAGCGGACGAACAGCTCGGCCAGCGGATCCGCGGGCGGCGCCGTGTCGGGGAGCCACTCCTCGCCGAGCATGAACAGCTGCTCGCGCGACACCGCGTCGTCCCGGTGCACGACCGGCCCCTGCACGAGGATGCCGCGCACGTTGAGCGCGTAGATGAGGTGCACCCCGCGCTGACCCGCCGGATCGATGCCGAGCTCGATGAGGTCGTCGAAGAGCTGCGCCCTGGTGCGCCCGCCATCGGCCAGCCGCTCGCGGAACGCGGACTCGACCCGGCGGACGAGGGCGTCGTCGATGCCGAGCTGGCGCTGGCGGCTCGCGTCCTGCCGGAGCTGCCGATCGCCGGTCACGGAGAGCACCCACCGCGCGTCCTCGGCCGGGATCACATGCAGGGTTCCTCGCATCGTGTGCGTGCGCACGAGCTCGCCGCGATCGAACGCCGCGTCCACCGCGGCGAGCGTCGGAGCGCCGGACGAGCGGATGCCGAGCGCCCAGCGCCCGGCGAGGAACTCCTGGCCCTGCACGGCGAGCATGTGCCGGGCGGCGGCGACAGGGGTGCGAGCGGGGGCGGTGAGCCGGTGCGAGCGGAGCCGGTCGCTCAGGAGTGCCGTCATGGGTCCATCATGCCGCGCGGCCCGGACATCGCTCCGGGTTCCCGGCGCGTGAGCGGGGGCGGATCCGGTCGGATCCGATGAGTTCCCTATGACGATGCTCAAGACGCCCGATTCTTGGGCTTCTCTGTCAAGCCGCCGCGGACGATGGTGCCATGGCAACGCTCACCCCTCTCGCACCCACCGGGCCCCTCGTGGCGGCCCGTGGGCGACGGCTGCGCCCGATGCTCTGGCGTCTGGCGGCGGTGACGCTGATCTGGGCGACGAGCCTGTTCGTGCTCGCGCTCTGGGTGAGCGGCGCCGGCGTGCAATCGCTGCTCGCCTTCGACGGCGACACGCTCACGACGCTCGGCCGGCTGACCGGCCTCGTCTCGGCGAATCTGCTCCTATATCAGGTGCTGCTCATGGCCAGGGTGCCGGTGTTCGAGCGCGGCTTCGGGCGGGACGGCATCACGCGGCTGCACCGGCTCGTGGGCTTCTGGTCGTTCTGGCTGCTCCTCGCGCACCTCGTGCTCATCACGATCGGCTACGCGATCACCGCGCACGCGAACGTGCTCGTGCAGGCGTGGGACTTCGTCTGGGACTACCCCGGCATGCTCCTCGCGACCGCGGGGACCGCCCTGCTGATCCTCGTCGTCGTGACGTCGATCCGCCGCGCGCGCCGCCGGCTGCGGTACGAGTCCTGGCACCTCCTGCACCTGTACGGCTACCTCGGCGTGGGCCTCGCGATCCCGCACATGCTGTGGACCGGCGCGGACTTCACGGCCTCGCCCGGCGCGACCTTCTACTGGTGGGCGCTGTGGGCCGTGACGGCCGCGTGCGTGCTGTGGTTCCGCGTCGCCCTGCCGCTCCTGCGCAGCGCCCGCCACGGCCTGCGCGTGGTCGCGGTCGACCAGGACGGCCGGGACGGCATCTCCGTCCGCGTCGCGGGCCGAGACGTGCATCGCCTCGGCGCCAGAGCGGGACAGTTCTTCATCTGGCGGTTCCTGGACGGGCCAGGGTGGACGCGCGGACACCCGTTCTCGCTCGCCGCGGATCCGTCCGGGGACGAGCTCGTGATCTCGGCCCGCCGCATCGGCGACGGCACCGACCGTCTCGCGGAGCTGCGCCCCGGCACGAGGGTCATGGTCGAGGGCCCGTACGGACACATGACCGGCGAGCGCCGCAGCGGATCCCGCCTGCTCATGCTCGGCGCCGGCGCGGGCGTCGCGCCCCTCGTCGCGCTGCTCGAGTCCGAGCCCTACGCGCCCGGCGAGGCGATCCTCGTGACGCGCGACCACTCCGCCGCGCACGGACTGCGCCGCGCGGAGATCGACCGGCTCGCCCTGTCCCGCGGGCTCGTGCACTACACGCTGCACGGCCGCCGCGCCGACGCCGGCACGACCTGGGTGCCCGCGACCCACGCCGGGTGGGACGGCGCCCAGCTGCTGCAGCGCATCGCCGGGGACCTGTCCCGGTACGACGTGTACCTGTGCGGGCCGATCCCCTGGATGCAGAGCATCCGCCGGGATCTGCGCACCGCCGGCGTCCCCGCGGAACGCATCCACAGCGAGGCCTTCGCCGTCTGAGCGGCGGGCATCGGAACCGAGAGCGAGAGAATCATGAAGAAGATCGTCTACGCCGTCCTCGCCACCGTGACCGGGCTGGTCCTGCTGTTCAGCTACCGCACCTCGCTCGAGGTCGTCGCACCGGCCGCGAGCGGTGCGACGGGAACCACGGGGACCGCCGGCACCACCAAGAGCGCATCCGGATCCTCGTCCGGGTCGAGTTCAGGCAGCACGTCCTCCGGGACGTCGGCGGGCTCGTCGGGATCCGGCACGTCCTCGTCCTCCTCGGCGTCCGGCACCTCGTCGGGATCCGGAGCCTCCTCGGGATCCAGCGGCGCGACCACGACCTCCTCCGGCCTCAAGGACGGCTCCTTCACGGGCCAGGCCGTCGACACCCAGTACGGCGCGGTGCAGGTCGCGATCACCGTGTCGGGCGGGCGGATCACCGACGTCTCGGTGCCGCAGTACCCGAACACCGAGCGCCGCGACGAGCAGATCAACGCGCAGGCCATCCCGATCCTGGTCTCGGAGACCACGAACGCCCAGTCCGCGCAGATCGACATGGTCTCGGGCGCCACCTTCACCTCGGACGGGTACACCCGGTCACTGCAGAGCGCGATCGACCAGGCGAAGGCATGAGCGCCGCCCTCCCCGCCCGGGGCGCGCCGCACCGGCACGTCCGCACCGCGGCGCTCATGGGCACGGTCGCGAGCGCGCACGTGCTCACGACGACCGCCTCCCCCGACCCGGCCGTCGTCGCGCGGATCGCCGACACGCAGGCCGCGGCACTCGGCGAGCTGCACGAGCTGGACGCGCTGTTCTCCCCGTTCCGCGCCGACTCGCAGATCTCGCTGCTGCGCGACGGGTCGCTGCGCCCCGAGGATGCCGACCCGCGGGTCCTCGAGGTCTCGGAGGCCTGCGTCCGCCTCGCATCGGCGAGCGGCGGGCGATTCGACGCGAACCGGGACGGCTGGTTCGACCCGACCGGCTACGTCAAGG
>JAITLM010000031.1 GCA_031277885.1 Microbacterium sp. | reverse complement strand
GCGCGCGGGCGCGACGCTCGGACCGTGCGCCGTGTCGGATTCGTGACCGGAATATCGCGGATCCGCCTAGCTGGCGGAGCGCCGCGAAACTACAGTCATCCGTAACGCGTGGGGACGTTGACCCGAACAGCCGCACTCTGGGGGTGCGGCTGTTCCCATGTCCGGATCCGGTCTCGGGAATTCCCTCTTTCCTGAGAGAACCCTATGACGATAGATTGCATCGACGCCTGGTTCCTCCAGGCTCCGGTCGACCCGACGAAGGGCGGCCGTTGACCCGACGGGGGGACCAGGATGTCTACAGGTGTGTCCGGACGCCGCGGCTGGAAGGGCGCGCTCACCGCGCTGCTCGCCGCGGCGCTGATGTTCACCGGAGTGGGGGCGGCGAGTGCCGCACCGACGCCAGGGACGGGCTCCGTCAGCGGGACGGTGACCCGCGCCGCGGACGGACAGCCGGCGGCGGGGGTGTTGGTGCAGGTGAGTCTCCAGGACTTCAGCGCGGGCGAGTCGACGACGACGGCGCCGGACGGCACCTTCACCGTGGAGGGACTGCAGCCGGGGACGTACCAGGTCTCCTTTGCCCTGGGCTCCGAAAGCTACGTCACGCAATGGTGGCAGGGTGTCAAGGACTACTGGCAGGCGGCCCGGATCGACGTTGCAGCGGATCAAGCCATCACGGGCATCGATGCGTCGCTCGCGTCCGCGGGCTCGCTCAGCGGCACAGCGACTCGTTCCGCGGACGGTTCGCCTGCAGCAGGCATTCAGGTGAACGCGTACAGCCCCGAGGGTGGTCAGCACTTCGCCATCACCGATGACGCGGGGGGCTTCCGCATGTTTGGCATGGCACCTGGCAACTATCAGCTCGGCTTCTCGGATCCTTCAGGACAGCTCCTGCCGAAGTCGACCCAGGCGGTCGTACAGGCGGATGAGGAGACACCGAATGTCGACGTCGCGATGGCCACGAGCGCGACGATCAGCGGCCATGTCCTCGCGGCGTCGGACGGGAGTCCCGTTGTCGGTGCTGTCTGGGCGACCGGCTCGTCGGGGTCGTTCTCTGCCGCGATCGAAAGCGATGGCTCCTACGTGCTTCACGTTGCGCCTGGTACGTACGTGGTTCACTTTCAGCCCTACTCTGGCCCGCTGCTCGACGAGTATTGGCAGCACGCGTCGACTGCCGCAGATGCGACGCCCGTGACGGTCGCCGCTGGTGACATCGCATCGGGGATCGACGGAGACCTCGATCCGGCCAGGTTCATCCGGGGCGCGGTGACGGTCGATGGTGCTTCGGATCCTCACCACTATCAGGACATCGTCGTCATCGCGGAGACAGACGGCGGGAGTGGTGTCATGGCGAACGTACAGTCCGACGGAACGTTCAGCATTCAGGTGCGGCCGGGCACTTACACGGTCAGGGCGGAGGGCATGGACGGCCGGCACTGGGCCCTTGGGACGCAGTTCTACTCGGGTGCGAACTCCGCGGCTGAGGCCACCCCGGTCATCGTCCCCGGAACCGGTGACGCCACCGGAGTCGACTTCGATCTGGCGGCACTCACTGCGGACGTCTCGCTCTCCGTCGCCACCGTCCCACCGGGCGCTGCCGTCCATGTGACGGGCTCGGGCTTCGCTCCCGGAGAGCCCGTGCAGGTCGAGCTGCACTCCACCCCGATCTCTCTCGGGACGGTCACGGCCGGGGCCGACGGCGTCGTCGACACCACGGTCACCATCCCGGCGGATGCGCCCGCAGGCGCGCACCGGATCGTGCTCACGGGCCAGATGTCGACGCTGACCGGTGGCTCGGCGCTGACCGTGGACGGTGCGACCTCTCCCGGCGGATCCGACGGATCCGGAACGGGCGGCGCGGTCACGCCCACGTCCCCGGCATCCGCCTCCGGATCCGGCGCTGCGCAGCTCGCGGCGACCGGTGCGGAGATCCCGACTGCGGCGCTGCTGGGTGGGGCGCTGATGCTGCTCCTCGGCCTCGCGGTGATCCGCGCCCGTCGCAGGGCCTGAGACGACGCGGCGGGGCCGGTGCGGATTCGTCCGCACCGGCCCCGCCGTCGTTCAGCCCGCGCGGTCAGCCCGCGAGCACCCGCTCGATCATGACCGCGACGCCGTCCTCGGCGTTCGAAGGGGCGACCTCGTCCGCAGCGGCGAGGGCCTCGGGCTCGGCGTTCGCCATCGCGACGCCCCGGCCCGCCCAGCGCAGCATCTCGACATCGTTGAGCGCGTCGCCGAACGCGAGCACCTCGCTGCGGTCGATGCCGAGCCGGTCGCACAGCTGCGCGAGTCCGGTGGCCTTGGTCACGCCCTCGGCCATGACCTCGACGAACGGTGCACCGGACAGGGTGGCCTCGAAGCCGCTCTGGTCCAGGGCGCCGAGCGCGTCGAAGATCTCGGCGGGGGCGATCGTGGCATGCCGGATCACGAGCTTGAGGCTCGGCGCGGCCAGCACCTCGGCGAGCGGGACCGCGCCCATCGACGCCGGATCGCGCTTGTGGTCGCCGTGCGTCGCGACCTCGGCATAGCCGGCCTGGGCGACGAAGACCTCACCCGCCTCGCGCACACTCGCGAACAGCAGCCCCTCGATCCGCGTACCGAGCTCGTGCGCGATCCG
Source organism: Microbacterium sp. (assembly GCA_031277885.1). GTDB lineage: Bacteria > Actinomycetota > Actinomycetes > Actinomycetales > Microbacteriaceae > Microbacterium. Next base: position 24,886 of record JAITLM010000031.1, on the reverse strand, counting down.
CTGCTGCACCGGCACGGCGATCTCGGTGGCGAACAGCGGCTCGTGCGTGTCCAGGTGGATGCCGTACGCCCCGTTGCCGCACAGCGCCCACCCCTCGAAGCCGGCCTCCGCGGCGATCGCGCGCAGGCCGATCGGCTGCCGCGCGGTGACCGGCACCACGGCGATCCCCGCGGCGCGGGCGGCATCGAGGGCGGCGCGGGTGCGCGCACTCACCCGGCCTGCGGGATCCAGCAGTGTGCCGTCGAGATCCGTCGCGATCAGGCGGATCCGGGATCCGGAAGAACTCGTCGGAGGCGCCGTTTCGTCTCGGGCGCCTTCGGCGTCCTCGCTCAACGTCCCCGGGGTGCGGTCGCCTTCGGCGTCCTCGCTCGACGACCCCGGGGTGCGGTCGTCTTCGGCCGGACCCTGAGCCTGTCGAAGGGCGCTCAGCGACCCCGAAGGGGCGGTGCCGGCCGGATCCGCGACGGTGCTCATCAGGCGAAGATCATCGGCATGTCGCCGTCGTCCTCTGCACCACCGAGATCGAGGTCGACGACCACCGGAACGTGGTCGCTGGGCTGCTCGCCCTTGCGCTCCTCGCGATGGATCGAGGCGCCCTTGACCGCGTCGGCGAGGGCCGAGGATCCGAGCACGAAGTCGATCCGGATGCCCTCGTTGCGCGGGAACTTCAGCCGCTGGTAGTCCCAGTAGGTGTAGCCCTCGGGAAGCAGCGGCCGGACGACGTCCTGCACGCCCGCCGACTCGAGAGCGAAGAACGCCGCGCGCTCCTCGGGGGAGACGTGGGTGGAGGTCCCGACGACGATGTCCGGATCGCCGTTGTCGTGGTCGAAGGGGATGATGTTGAAGTCGCCGACGAGGGCGAGGGGCAGGCCGGGCGAGGCGGCGAGCTCGGCCGCGGTCGCGGTGCGCAGCGCGTCGAGCCAGTGCAGCTTGTACGCGAGGTGCGGGTCGTCGAGCGAGCGGCCGTTGGGCACGTAGAGGCTCCAGACGCGCACGCCGTTCACGATCGCGCCGAGCGCCCTCGCCTCGAGCGGCGCATCGGGACCCTCGTGACCCTTCGCGAAGCCGGGCATGCCGTCGAAGGACGTGCGCACGTCGGTCATCGGCTCCCGGCTGGCGATCGCGACGCCGTTCCACTGGTTCAGGCCGTGCACCTCGACGTGATAGCCGGCCTCCTCGAACGGCGCGTACGGGAACTGCTCCGGCTTGCACTTGATCTCCTGCATCGCGAGCACGTCGATGTCCTCGCGCACGGCGAACTCGACGGTGCGGGCGACACGGGTGCGGATGGAGTTGACGTTCCAGGTGGCCAGGCGCATGGATCCAGCCTACGGGCGGGCGGCGACATCGCCGGCCGCAGGCCCCGCCCGGATCGGCCCGCCGCAGGCCCCGCTCGGACCGGCCGGACGCGGGCCCCACCCCGTACGGGAAGCGCAGGGATCCGGGCCGCACCCGTTTGGGTTCCGTAGGGACGGGATCCGCCGTGCGGCGAGCGGCGCAGGGTGGATCCATGGTCATGCAACAGCGGTTCACGCCCTCGGAGCACCGCCGTGCGGCGGTCGTCGCGCACCGGCCCCGCCCGCACTGGGGTCACCTGTCGCGCTCGGTCAGCCGGTACGGCGTCGTCTCGAGCGAGCTCGTCATCTACTCGCCCGACGCCTCGGAGCACGACCGGCACTGGGCGGAGTTGTCCCGCGTGTTCGGCACGGTCGTCGCCGGGGGCGCGCTGCTCTCCTGGATCGGGTTCGCGGCCGTCGGCGTCTCCCCGCTGATCGCGCTCCTCGCGATCGCGGCGGTCGCGATCCCGGCCGGAATCGTCCTGGCGCGGAGCACCCGGGCGGTGCGGCACGGCGCGGCGAGGGTCGCCTCGTGCACCTCGGGACTGCGACCCGACTCCGCGGATCGTGAGGCTCAGCGTCGTCTCGACGCGCTCGCCGACACCATGCAGCAGGCGAGCGAGGACTATCGTTCCGGCGCGATGGATCCGGAGCGCTTTCAGCAGGTCTGGCGCGCGACCTACGCCCACGCCCAGGCCTGACGCCCCCCTCTGCGGGCCGCCATCGACAGAGTCGTCCCCGTGAGCGCACCCCAGGGGGTCCGCTCACGGGGACGACCCGGAAGGAGGAAGAGGGGTCAGACGCGGGCGAGCTGCTCGGCCTTCTTCTCGCGACGCAGGCCGTGCAGCAGCGGCTCCGTGTAGCCGCTCGGCTGCGCGGCACCCTCGGTGATGAGGCGGCGGGCGGCGGTGAAGGCGATGCCGGGGGCGGATCCCTCCGCGAACGCGAGCGGCTCGTAGTTCGCGTCGCCGGCGTTCTGCGCATCGACGACCACCGCAAGGCGGCGCAGGCTGTCGTCGATCTGCGCCTCGGCGATCACGCCGTGCTGCAGCCAGTTCGCCAGCAGCTGGCTCGAGATGCGTAGCGTGGCGCGGTCCTCCATGAGGCCGACGTCGTGGATGTCCGGCACCTTCGAGACGCCGATGCCCTGGTCGATCCAGCGCACGACGTAGCCGAGGATCGACTGCACGTTGTTGTCCACCTCGGTCGCGACGATCTCCGGAGTCAGCGACCCCTCGGGGGCGAGCGGCGGGACCAGCAGCCGGTCGAGCGCCTCGTCCGAGACGGCGGGCAGCGCGGCCCGCGCGGCGAAAGCGTCGACCTGGTGGTAGTGCAGGGCGTGCAGGGTCGCGGCGGTGGGCGACGGCACCCAGGCGGTCGATGCTCCGGAGCGCGGATGCGCGATCTTCTTCTCGAGCATGTCGTGCATGAGGTCGGGCTCGGCCCACATGCCCTTCCCGATCTGGGCGCGCCCGCTGAGGCCGCTCGCGACGCCGATCGCGACGTTGCGGTCCTCGTAGGCCTGCATGAACGGCTGCGCCTTGATCCCGGCCTTCGGCAGGAAGGGGCCGGCGTGCAGCGAGGTGTGGATCTCGTCGCCGGTGCGGTCGAGGAATCCGGTGTTGATGAAGACCACGCGGTCGCTCGCGGCGGCGATCGACGCGGCGAGGTTCGCCGAGGTGCGGCGCTCCTCGTCCATGATGCCGACCTTCATGGTTCCGGCCGGCAGGCCCAGCAGCCCCTCGACGCGGCCGAACAGCTCGGCGGCGAAGGTGACCTCCTCCGGCCCGTGCATCTTCGGCTTCACGATGTACATGGATCCGGTGCGCGAGTTGGTGCCCTTGTTCGCGCCCTCGAGCTCGGGCAGGGATCCGAGCGCCGTCATGATCGCGTCGAGGATGCCCTCGAAGACCTCTTCGCCGTGGCGGTCGAGCACGGCCGGGGTGCGCATCAGGTGGCCGACGTTGCGGACGAAGAGCACAGCGCGGCCGGGGAGCACGACCTCGCCGCCGTCGGCGGTGCGGTACACGCGGTCCGCGGCGAGCGAGCGGGTGAACGTCGTGCCGCCCTTGGTCACGGTCTCGGTGAGGGTGCCGTCCATGAACCCGCGCCAGTTGCGGTAGCCGAGCGCCTTGTCGTCGCCGTCGACCGCCGCGACGGAGTCCTCCAGGTCGAGGATCGCGGTGAGCGCCGACTCGAGGATGATGTCCTGCACTCCGGCGGCATCGGTGCGGCCGATGGGGCCGGTGCGGTCGACGAGGATCTCCGCGTGCAGGCCGTTGTGCACGAGCAGCACGGTCGCGGGGGCCTCCGCGTCGCCCGTGAAGCCGACGAAGCGCGCCGGATCCGCGAGGCGGCGGTCGCCTGCAACGGTCGTCACCACGAGCCCGCCGGCGTCCACGCGGTAGCCGGTGGCGTCGCGGTGCGAGCCCTCGGCCAGAGGGGCGATCTCGTCGAGCAGCTCGCGCCCGAAGGAGACCACGGCCGCGGCGCGGGCCGGGTTGAACGCGGCGCCGGGGGCGAGCTCGCCCGTGCGCTCGATCGCGTCGGTGCCGTAGAGGGCGTCGTACAGGGACCCCCAGCGGGCGTTCGCCGCGTTCAGGGCGAAGCGGGCGTTCAGCAGCGGGACGACGAGCTGCGGTCCCGCCATCGTGGCGATCTCCGGGTCGACGTCCGCGGTGGTCACGGCGACCTGCTCCGGAACCGGGACGAGGTAGCCGATCTCGGTGAGGAAGGCGCGGTAGGCGGCCGGATCCGGCTGCCCGGGGTTCCGGCGGTGGAACTCGTCGATCTGCTGCTGCAGCTCATCGCGCCGGGCGAGCAGCGCGGCGTTGCGCGGCACCAGGTCGTGCACGATCTCGCTCACGCCCGCCCAGAACGCCGTGGCGTCGCGACCGGAATCGGCAAGCGACGCTTCAGCGAACTCGACGATCGGCGCGGCGACCGACAGGTCTGCGCGGGAGAGGTACGAGGTCATAGTTCCATTCCTTCTGTGCGGGCGCCGAGGCGCTTGAGGGTTTCCAGGGCGATCTCCGCGTCGAGCGCCGGAGGACCACCGGCGATGCCGAGGCCACCGACGTGGTGCTCGCCGAAGAAGATCGGCACGCCCCCGTCGATCGTGGTCATGGTGCCGCCCGTGCCGAGCGGCAGCGTCGCCGAGAGCGCCTCGGCGATCTGCCCGGTGCGGCGGCGGATCGAGGCGCTGCTCTTCGCCTTGCGCTGGGACGTGTCGGCGCTGTGCGGGGTCGAGCCGTCGGCCATGCCGTAGGCGATGAGCGTCATCGACGGATCCGCGACGGCGGCCACGGTGGGCAGGCCGCGCTCGGCGCCGATCTCGAGGGCGAGGGCCACGGCGCGGGCGGCCGTCTCGTACGTGATCGTGACGGTCTGTCGGTGCGTGGACATCGGCGTCTCCCTCGGCGTGATTTATCTCGATATCGAGATGACCTTCGCGAGGAGGTTACCACAATGCGAAGCTTAAGTTCCACATGTCGAAAGAAATACCCGAGAATTGGTATCCCATCCGACCCGCTCAGCGGTCGGAGGGATCCGCCGTCCCGACCAGGATCCCGCGCGCCAGCACGTGGAAATGCCTGTTGAAGCCCAGGTAGGCGGGCGTCTCGTCGCCGTCGAGGTCGATCTCCTCGATGTCGAGCGCATCGACCGTGATGACGTAGCGGTGCACGCCCGTGCCGGCGGGCGGGGCGGCGCCGATGTAGCGCTGCAGCCGGGCCTCGTTCGGCAGGGTGATCGCCTGGGCCGGGAGGGATCCGGGCTCCCCGTCGCCCGCACCCGCCGGCAGCGAGCGCACGTCAGCGGGGATGTTCGCGACCGCCCAGTGCCAGAACCCGGATCCGGTCGGCGCATCCGGGTCGTAGACCGAGAGGGCGAAGCTCTTCGTACCGGCCGGCGGCTCGCCCCACACCAGCGCGGGGGAGCGATCGTCCCCGCCGCGGGACTCCGACCACGCCCAGACCGGCAGCGGCCCGTCCGCATCGAAGTCGGGGCTGGAGAGCTCCAGCGGGGGCACCGGCTTCAGCCGGGCGAGGGCGGCGTAGGTGTCGACATCGAGCATGCGATCCTCCTCTGAGCGCGGATACGGCCACTCTAGGCCGCACATCCCCGGCTGTCGCCTGCCTGCCGCCGGTTCTCCTCTGCTCGGGCCGGGAGGGCGCGCCCTAGACTTGTGCCGTGACGCTCAGCACCCCCGAACTCGAAGCCGACCGCCAGGCCCTCATCGCCCTGATCAAGGACGAGGCGGTGTTCCACGGAGACTTCACGCTGGCCAGCGGGAAGCAGGCGACCTACTACGTCGACATGCGCAGGCTCACGCTCGACCACCGGGCCGCCCCCGCGATCGGCCGCATCGTGCTCGACCTCATGCAGGGTCTCGACGGCATCGCCGCCGTCGGCGGCCTGACCCTGGGGGCGGACCCGATCGCGAACGCCGTGCTGCACGAGTCGGTGCGCGCCGGATCCCCGGTCGACGCCTTCGTGGTGCGCAAGGAGCCCAAGGACCACGGCCGCGGACGTCAGATCGAGGGCGCCGATGTCGCAGGAAAGCGCGTCGTGGTCGTCGAGGACACCTCGACCACGGGCGGATCCCCGCTCAAGGCCGTCGAGGTGCTGCGGGCCGCCGGCGCCGAGCCGGTCGCCGTGATCTCGATCGTCGACCGCAAGACCGGCGCGCAGGCCGCGATCGAGGCCGCGGGCCTGCAGTGGCTCGCCGCGATCGATCTCGACGACCTCGGACTCGACCCGCAGTGACCGGCGCGAAGACCGGTGCGGCGGCCGGCGAACGGACCGCAGCCGAGGACCGCCGGGTCGCGCTCGCCGTCGACGTGGGCGGGACCAAGCTCGAGGCCGCCCTGGTGCGCGCCGACGGGACCGTCGTGGACGGCACCCGCAGTCGCCGTCCGACCGGGCCCGACGCGACCTTCGACTCCCTGCGCACGGCGATCGGCGAGGTCGTCGCCCACGCGCTCGCAGGCCGCGGATCCGAGGACGAGCTGGTCGGCGCCGGCATCGGCAGCGCCGGTCCGGTGGACCGCGAGCAGGGCACGATCGTGCCCGTGAACATGCCCGCCGCACACGGCTTCGGGCTGCGCGACGCCGTGCGGGCGGCTGCCGAGGCGGTGCACGGTGCTCCGGTCGAGACCGTGCTCGCACACGACGGCGGCTGCCTCGCTCTCGCCGAAGCGCGGTACGGCGCCACGCGCGGAGCGGCGGCATCGCTCTCGATCGTGGTGTCGACCGGCGTCGGCGGAGGGTTCGTCGTGGACGGCCGCTACCTGCCCGGATCCTCCGGCAACGCCGGCCATCTCGGCCAGGTGCACGCGACGGCGGAGCTCACGGTCGAGCAGGTCGCCTCCGGTCCCGCGAGTGTGGCCTGGGCCCGCACGCAGGGATGGACCGGGCAGCAGGGCGAGGACCTGGCCCGCGACGCGAGGGCCGGCGACGCGATCGCGCGCGCCGCGATCGAGCGCTCCGCCGGCACGGTGGGTGCGGCGCTCGCGGACGCGTCGACGCTCGTGGACCTGGAGGTCGTCGCGATCGGCGGCGGCTTCTCCCGCGTCGCCGACGACTACATCGACCTCGTGCAGGCGGCTCTCCTCGAGAGCGCGCAGCACGACTACTCCCGCCGCACGCGCGTCGTGCGCTCGGGGCTCGGCGACGAGGGGCCGCTCATCGGCGCCGCGGCGCTCGTGCTGTCCTGATCATGCGCGTCCTCGGGCTGCAGTCCGGCACGTCCCACGACGGGATCGACGCCGCTGTCGTGGAGTTCCGCGTCGACGGTGTCGGGCCGCACGGCGCCGTGCTGCGGGGGACCGTGCTGCACACGGCCGAGACCCCGTATGCGCCGGAGCTGCGCGCCCGCCTCGTCGCCGCGCTGCCCCCGGTCGGCACGACCCTCGCCGAGGTGTGCGAGCTCGACACGCTGATCGGCCAGGCGTTCGCGGAGGCGGCGGCCGCGGCGGCGGATGCGGTGGGCGGGGTGGACGCCGTGTGCTCGCACGGGCAGACCGTCTTCCACTGGATCGAGGAGGGTCGCGCGCGCGGCACGCTGCAGATCGGACAGCCCGCGTGGATCGCGGAGCGCACGGGTGCCCCGGTCGTCTCCGATGTGCGCATCCGCGACATCGCCGCCGGCGGGCAGGGTGCGCCGCTCGTCTCGCTCCTCGACGACCTGCTGCTGCGGAACGCCGTCGCCGAGGGCGGCGTCGCCGCGGCGCTCAACCTGGGCGGCATCGCCAACGTCACCGTGGTCGGATCCGGTCCGGTGCTCGGCTACGACATCGGCCCGGCGAACGCGCTCATCGACGCGGTGATCCAGGACCGCGGCCTCGACGAGCGCGGTTACGACGCCGACGGCCGGATCGCCGCGGCCGGCCGAGTGGACGAGGGGCTCCTCGCCGCGCTCCTGGACGACCCCTACTACGCGCTGCCCGCCCCCAAGAGCACGGGCAAGGAGCACTTCCACCTCGCGTACGTGCGCGAGCACGTCGCCGCGCAGGGGCGTGGCATCGCCGATGCCGATCTCGTGCGGACGCTCACCGAGCTCACGGTGCGAACGGTCGCCCGCGACATCGCGGCGCGCGGCGCGGCCCTCCTCGCCGTCTCCGGCGGTGGGGCGCACAACCGGGTCGTCATGGATGGTCTGCGCGCCGCGCTCGACGGCATCGAGGTCGTCTCCGCCGACGCGCTGGGCGCACCCGCCGACGCCAAGGAGGCGATCCTGTTCGCGCTGATCGGCTGGTGCACGCTGCACGGCGTCCCCGCCGTGCTGCCCGGCGCGACCGGCGCGACGGCGCCGCGGATCCTCGGCACGATCACGCCCGGATCCGGTCCGCTCCGGCTGCCGGAGCCGGTCGCCGGGATCGCATCGCTCACGCTGGACGGAAGCGCTCACTCGGCGGATCCGCGGGCGCTCGGCTGAAGCGCGCGCCCGTCGATCGGCGGTCGCCCGCCGGCGGTCCTGGCGCTGCTGGCGCTCCAGGGGGCGGGCGGTCAGCGGTCCCGCTCGTCCTCGTCCCAGGGGCCTTCCCACCACGGACCGCGGCCGTCGTCGCGGCGGCGCCGGCTGAGCACGATCTGCACGATCCACGCGGCCAGCGTGCCGAGGGCGATGACGGCCGCGACCCAGATGATCGGATTGGAGGTCATGGCCGCTTCCCCTCCGCCGCATCGGCGACGATCTTCGCGATCCGGGCGGCCCTGGTCTCGGCCCGCTTCGCCATCGCGATCTGCGTCAGGCCGACCTTCTTCGCCGAGGGCGGGAAGGCGTCCCAGCCCGCACGGCCGGCCGGAGACAGGTCGAGGGCGGCGATGAGGTCGTCGGGCTCGATGCCCGCCTCGGGGCCGTCGAGCACGGTCCAGGCGCCGTTCGCCTTGGCGACCTCGATCGCGCGGATGCCCGCGGCCTCGAGCAGCCCGGCTTCCTCGAGCAGCGCCACGCGGGCCTTGTTCGTCGCGGCCCAGCCGCTGGACGCGCGCCGCGGCGCGAACCACAGGCCGCCGATCCGCTCGTCGAAGCTGCGCACCGGCCCGTCGATCCAGCCGAAGCACAGCGCCTGCAGGATCGCCTCCTCGTAGCCGACGTGGACATCGTCGTTGCCCGGACGCGGCCGCACCAGCCAGGCGCCGGTCGCCGTCGCGTGGTTCTCGGCCAGCCACGCGCGCCAGGTCGCCGCATCGGCCGCGGTGACCCTCACGCCCTGGTCGAGTGCGCCCATCGGAACGCTCAGTCCTCGATCTCGGGGTTCGCAGCGCCTGCCGAGGGGCCGGACTCCGGCAGTTCCCGCACCAGGTCGATCACGCCGCCGACGATCTCGTCCGGGCGGAACGGGTACTTCTCGATCTCGGCGCGATCGCTGATGCCGGTGAGCACGAGCACGGTGTGCAGACCGGCCTCGATGCCGGCGACGATGTCGGTGTCCATGCGGTCGCCGATCATGCCGGTCTTCTTCGAGTGCGCGCCGATCTTGTTGAGCGCCGACCGGAACATCATCGGGTTCGGCTTGCCGACCACGTACGGGTCCTTGCCCGTCGCCTTCGTGATGAGGGCCGCGATCGCGCCGGTCGCCGGCATCGGGCCGTCGGCGCTGGGGCCCGTCGCGTCGGGGTTCGTGACGATGAAGCGGGCACCGCCCTCGATCAGCCGGATCGCCTTCGTGATCGCCTCGAACGAGTAGTTGCGGGTCTCGCCGACCACGACGAAGTCGGGATCCGTCTCCGTCATGATGAAGCCGGCCTCGTGCAGGGCGGTGAGGATCCCGGCCTCGCCGATCACGAAGGCGGAACCGCCGGGCAGCTGCTGCTTGAGGAAATCGGCGGTCGCGAGCGCCGAGGTCCAGATCCGCTCCTCCGGCACGTGCAGGCCGCTCGAGCGCAGGCGGGCGGAGAGGTCGCGCGCGGTGAAGATCGAGTTGTTCGTGAGGACCAGGTAGGGGATCCCGTCGCGCTCCCATCCGGCGAGCAGGTCGGCGGCGCCGGGCAGGGCGTCGTTCTCATGCACGAGCACGCCGTCCATGTCGGTGAGCCAGCATTCGATATCCGCACGTTCGACCATGCACACAGCCTAGGACCGCCGGGTTACGGGCGGATGACGACGGGCGTCAGGTCGAGAGCCAGACCACCTCGGATGCGGCGTCGGGGAGGGGGACGTCCGCACCGTCGATCCGCAGGCCGCCGGGGATCACGACGACCTCGCCGCCGATCGCCAGCCCCGCGGACTCCAGGGTGCGCAGCAGCTCGGGATCCCGGTCGTCCACCCGCAGGACGCGGCCCGCGTGTCCTGGCGACGCGTCGGCGAGCAGCACGAAGGGCTCGCGCTCGATGCGGCCTGCGGCATCGGGGATCGCGTCGCCGTGCGGGTCGAAGCGGGGCCGGCCCAGACGGGCGTCGATGCCCTCGAGCAGGCGGTCGCTGATGGTGTGCTCGAGCACCTCGGCCTCGTCGTGCACCTCGTCCCAGGCGTAGTCGAACTCGCGCACGAGCCAGGTCTCGATGAGGCGGTGCCGGCGGATGATCGCGAGCGCGCGCTGCTCGCCGTCGTCGGTGAGGCGCACCGCTCCGTAGGGCACGTGCGAGACGAGGCCCGAGGCCGCGAGCTTCTTCACCATCTCGGTGACGCTGGACGGGGCGATCCCGAGCTTCGCCGCGAGCTGCGACGGCGTGATCGGGGTCAGCTGCCATTCGGTGTGCGCGAACACCGTCTTCAGGTAGTCGTCGGCCGCGGGGGATGCCACCCCTCCACCCTAACCGCCGCCGTCGCGCTTCCCACTTCCGCGTCGTCCCCGTGAGCGCACCCCAGGGGGTCCGTTCACGGGGACGACGCGGAAGATGAGGGTCAGTGGGCGACGGCGGAGAGGACCGCGAAGGCGGCCTGGCCGGCGAAGAACATGATCGCGAATCCGGCGAGAGCGCCGATCAGGGACATGCGGCCGTCGAAGCCCTCGACGCCGCGCATGCCGATCGCGCGGGCGCGGAACGACAGGATCAGGGTCAGCGCGCCGAGCACGAGCTGCACCCAGGGGCTGCCCACGGGCAGCAGTCTCGGCAGGGCGAGGAGCAGGATCCCCAGGGCGGCGGTGACGAGCGACGCCCAGGTGCAGATCCGCACGGCCCGGCGCGCGGCAGCCTGCGCTTCGGCCTTCTCGGCGGCGCGCTGCGCGGCGGACGGGCGGCGGGATCTGGCCATCCCTCGAGCCTACCCGCGCCCGCTGTGCGCCCGGACCGCGCGCCCGGACCGCCCCGCCCCCTCCGTCGCCCGCCCCCTCTTGACCGCCAGACTCCAACTCCGCGACGAGACTGCGCTCCAGGACCGCAGTCTCGTCGCCCAGATGGAGTCTCGCGGTCAAGGAAGAGTCCAGGGGCGGAGCCGGGGTCAGGAGCCGGTGAAGAGCAGCCAGAGCAGGAGTGCGTTGAGGGCGATGAGCAGGACCGCGGCGACGGATCCGGCGACCGTGGTCCACAGACGGTTCGCGTGGCGGCCCAGCGTCCGGCGCTGCGCGGTGAGGACGACGAGCGGGACGAGCGCGAACGGGATCCCGAACGAGAGCGCGACCTGGCTGAGCACGAGGGCGAAGGTCGGGTCGACGCCCAGCGCGAGGATCGCCAGCGCCGGGACGAGCGTGACGAGCCGACGCGTGACCATCGGGATCCGCATGCGGAGCAGCCCGTGCATGATCTCGGCGCCGGCGTAGGCGCCGACGGCGGTCGACGCCAGGCCCGAAGCGAGCAGGGCGACCGCGAACAGGACGCCGATCACCGGACCGAGCTGGGCGCTGATCGCGGCGTGCGCGCCCTCGAGGGAGTCCGTGCCGCTCACCCCGGGGAGGGTCGCCGCGGCGAGCAGTAGCATCCCGACGTTGACCGCCCCGGCCACGACCATCGCGAGCGTGACGTCCCAGCGGGTCGCGGTGAGCAGGCGTGCGATCGGCGTGCGACGAGGCGTCTCCGGATCCCCGCCCGGGTGCAGCGGCACCGTGCCGAAGCGGTCGCGGGTGAGGGCGGAGTGGGCGTAGATCGCGTGCGGCATGATCGTGGCCCCGAGGATCGAGGTCGCCAGCAGCACCGAGCCGGTGTCGGCGAAGCGCGGGACGAGGCCCCCGAGGGTCGCGGCGGGATCGGGCGGTGCGACGAAGAGCCCCGCGAGGAAGCCGATCGTGACGATCGCGAGCAGCCCGATCACGACGAACTCGAACGGCCGCGCACCGCGGCGCCCCTGCAGCATGAGGAGCGCCATCGAGACGACCCCCGTGATGACCCCGCCCAGCAGGAGCGGGATCCCGAACAGCAGCTGCAGGGCGACGGCCCCGCCGATCACCTCCGCGATGTCGGTCGCCATCGCGACGAGTTCGGCCTGCACCCAGTAGGCGCGGCGCGCCGCCTTGTGCTTCAGCCGATCGCCGAGGATCTCGGGCAGGCTGCGTCCGGTGACGACCCCGAGCTTGGCCGAGAGGTACTGCACGAGCCAGGCGATGACGTTGGCCACGACGACGACCCACACCAGCAGGTAGCCGTACTGGGCGCCGGCGGTCATGTTGCTCGCGACGTTGCCCGGATCCACATAGGCCACTCCGGCGACCAGAGCAGGGCCGAGCAGCGTCGCGCCCCGAGCGGACGGGGGGATGTCGGATCGCGGGGGTGCGATGATCACCGTAGTTTTAGGCACACCGAAAACCTATCTCATTTTTAGGCACACCGAAATATCCGGATCCGAGATGCTGACGGCGCCGCAGCACACCGCTCCGGAGCGCACCGCCCGGGCGTACCGCATCGGAGCACACTCCCTCCCCCCCCCGCCGCGGCTACGCTGGCGGGATGCAGGATCCGGCGCCCGAGAGTGAGTCAGCGACGACGGCGGAGGAGTCGGCCGAGCCCGTCGAGCACGGTGTCGGCCCCTGGCCGGGCGGTGCTGACGCCTGGCCCGCGGGGGAGCACTTCGATCCCGACCTGCTCGCCCACGGCGACCGCCGCAACGTCGTCGATGCGTACCGCTACTGGCGCATGGACGCGATCGTCGCCGACCTCGATTCCCGACGGCACGCGTTCCACGTGGCGATCGAGAACTGGCAGCACGACATGAACATCGGATCGATCGTGCGCAGCGCGAACGCGTTCCTCGCCGACACCGTGCACATCATCGGGCGGCGGCGCTGGAACCGCCGGGGCGCCATGGTCACCGACCGCTATCAGCACGTCCTGCACCACGAGACGGTGCAGGCGTTCACCGCGTGGGCGGAGGCCGAGCGCATTCCGATCATCGCCGTCGACAACCTCGACGGCGCGGTCCCCGTGGACCGGGCGGACCTTCCGGAGCGCTGCGTGCTGCTCTTCGGCGCGGAGGGCCCTGGCCTCTCCGAGGAGGCGCTCGCCGCGGCGTCGGGGCACGTCGAGATCACGCAGTACGGATCCACCCGCTCGATCAACGCCGGCGCTGCGGCGGCCGTGATCATGTACGAGTGGTGCCGGAGGCACGCCGGCTGATCCTGCACCTCGGCCCGGCGGAGCCCGGGTCCGCCCGCCGATGGGGGTCGCTCGCGCGGGTGAGGACGCCCGCGCGACGGCGTGCCAGCATGGGGACGTGCGGACGGAGAAGGCGCGGATCGGCGTGCGCGGCAGCGGCGCCTCGCTGATCGTGACGCTGGCCGCCCTCGTCGTGCTGCTGCCGATCAGCCTCGCCTCGCTCGCCTGGTCGGCCCCGCACCCCGTCCTTCCGGTGCTCATCGGCCTCGCGCTGGGCTTCGCGGCGCTGCACGGCGCCTCGCTGCTGTCGGTGCGGCGTCCGGTCGCCGGGTTCCTCATCGCGAGCACCGTGATGCTGCTGCTCGTGCTGATCCCCGCGGCGCGCGAAGCCTCCGCCGTCATGCACCCGTCCGCGGTCGCGTATCTGCTGTGCCTCGCCCAGGTCGCAGCACGCGAGAGGGCGCGGCTCTCCGTCGTCGCCCTGGGCGTCGGACTCGCCGGCGCCGGGATCATCGCGCTCGCCGAGCCCACATTCGGTTCCGCGGCCGGCATCGACGTCGCACTGCTGCGACTCGGCGCCTTCCTCGGACTCGCGGCCAGCGCGACCGCCGCGTGGGCCTGCGGTCTGCTGGTGCGATCCGCGACCAGCCGCGCCGAGGAGCGGACCGCGGTGCGCGTGCGGCAGGCGATCGCGGACGAGCGGATGCGCATCAGCGGCGAGCTGCACGACGTCGTCGCGCACGCGATGACGGTCATGATCGCGCAGTCCGAGGTCGCACGGGCACTCGTGCGCGAGCGACCCGAGGTCAGCGAGCGCGCGCTCGGCGTGGTCGTCGACACGGGCCGCGATGCGCTGCGGGGCATGCGCGCGATCGTCTCGGCCGAGGGCGACGCCCCGAAGCGGCCTCTGCCGACGGCGGACTCGCTGGCCGAGCTGGTCGACGCGGTGCGCAGTCCCGCGTGCGCGGCCCGCCTCGTGGAGACCGGAGGGCGCCGCGCGCTGGCGCCGGCATCGGCGCTCGCCCTGCACCGCGCGGTGCGCGAGGGGCTCACGAACGCCATGCGGCACGCGCTTCCTCCTGTGCATGTCGAGGTGCGCCTCTTCTGGTCGGAGGAACAGGTCGTCGCCGAGGTCGAGGACGACGGCGGATCCGGGCGCAGCGGATCCGATCTCGGCACCGGGACCGGGCTGGTGAGTCTCGGCGAGCGGATCCGGCTGGCGGGCGGCTCGCTCACGTCGGGAGCGGTCGCCGCCGCGGGGCCTGGATCGAGCTCGTCCGCGGGATCGGGATCACCGGGATGGCTGCTGCGCGCCGAACTGCCGGTGCTGCCGGAGCAGGCGGAGGGAACCGCACGCTCCTTCGCGGGGCGCTCGGCGGATGAGGAAGAGGGCGCATGACGATCCGGGTGCTGCTCGTGGACGACCAGGAGCTGTTCCGCGAGGCGGTCGCGATCATGCTCGGCCGGGATCCGCGCATCGCCGAGGTCGCGACGGCGGGCGATGCGCACGGGGGCATCGCGCACGTCCGCGGCCACGCCGTCGACGTCGTGCTGATGGACATCCGCATGCCGGGCATGGACGGCATCGCCGCGACCCGGGAGATCCTGCGGCTGAAGCCGGGGATCCGGATCCTCATGCTCACGACCTTCGATCTGGATCAGTACGTCGTCGAGGCGATCCGCGAGGGGGCGAGCGGGTTCCTCACGAAGGACGCCGCGCCGCAGGATCTCGCCGACGCGGTCGTCGCGGCCGCCGCCGGGGATGCCGCGATGTCGCCGCGAGCGACGGCGGCACTGCTGGGCTTCGTGCGGGAGGCCGGCCCCTCGGCCGATCCCGATGCGGCGCTCGCGCCGCTCAGCGGTCGCGAGCGCGAAGTCGCGCAGGCGCTCGCGTCCGGTGCGTCGAACGACGACATCGCCCGCGCCCTGTTCCTCAGCGAGAACACCGTGAAGACGCACGTGAAGGCGATCCTCGCGAAGCTCGGGCTCGCCGACCGTCTGCACGTCGTGATCTGGGCGTACGAGAACGGAGTCCGCCGCCCCGGCCGGTAGGCGCGCGTGCCGGAGGTCATCCCCGCGGGTGACCCGGAACCGTCCTCGGGGGCGACGCGGAGGGCGGCCCCGGATCCGTAGCGTTCGGGGCATGAGGAACAGAACGCGTGTCGTGCTGCTGATCGTCGCCCTTGCACTCGGAGCGGTCGTCGCCCTTCTCGGCGCGATCGGACTCCTCGTCCCGGGCGTCGTCCCCACGGGGGCGGCGCCCAGCCTCGTCGCCACCGTCGTCGGAGCGCCCATGGCCGCGGCGGTGTCGATCGCGGCGGGGCTCGCCGCGGTGGCCGTCGGGGTGCTCGGACTGCGCGGACAACGAGGGGGCGGCGGCGGAGTCGTCGTCGGCGCGGCGCCGGGAGGGTTGCGCGTTGCCGCGGTGATCGTCGCGCTGCTGGTGGCGGCGCTGATCCCCGGAGGGATCATCCCGGTGGCCGGGTACTCGTTCGTGCTGATGGTGGCGGGGCTGGTCGTCGTGGGACTCGTCCTGCTGACCGTGCGGCGGCCCGTGATCGGAGTCATCGGGATCGCGGTCGTCGCCGGCGTCGTCGTGCTCGCAGCGCTCCGGCTGCCCCTGGCGACCTTCGCGCCTCGCGTGCTGGAGGCGCTGGCTCCGCGGCTCGGCGAACTGGCGGTCTCGTTCGCGCACCTGGTCGCTGCGGGAGTGCTCGCCGCCTGGGCGATCGGCGAGCCCGCCGTGCGAGGCCGGTTCGCCGCCGGTGTGCTGAGGCATCGGCGGGCCATCACCATCGCGGCGGCGCTGTGCGCCCTGCCCTACGTGTTCTGCCGGCTCACGTGGCTGACGCCCTGGCCGCTGCTCGCTCCGGCGGGTGCGCTGGCGCCGGACATCCGCATGGTGGGCCTGCTGCTCGGCGGGGCGATGCTCGCGGCGGGACTGCTCACGCTCGCACTGTGCCTGCCATGGGCGGACCGCTTCCCGCAGTGGATGGCCGGGGTCGGTGGTCGTCCGGTGCCCGCCGGACTCGCGGTGGTCGCGGCTTCCTTCGTGGCGGTGATGTTCACCGTGGGGGGTGTGGATCTGGTCCGCGTCGCTGCGACGAATGGCGGTGCGCTGGCGGTGGGTGTGCTGGAGCTGCTGCTCGTGCTGCCGTTCTGGCTATGGGGGCCGCTGCTCGGCTTCGCCACCTGGGGCTACGCGATGCACCGTGGACGGCCCGAGGGACGTCCCGCGGCGCCGAGGGCGATCGGCGATCGCGGGCTGTCGGACACCCTCCGGGCGCGGGCGACAGCGGAGCTCGACGCGATCGAGGAGCGCGAGCTGCATCGCAGCGCGCGATGACGGCTCCTCAGTCGCGGTCGATGCCGAAGGTGTGCTTCATGAGGGCGCTGACGTCGCGGTCGATGTTGCGGACCTCCGTGCGCAGTTCCGCGATGTCGCCCTTGAGCTCTACACGCAAGGACTGGATCTCCGAACGGACGACGCGCGTGAACATCGTCGTGATGATCGTGATCATGCCGAACATCCCGGCCGCGAACACTCCGATGAGGGTCCACACCTGCGGTTCGTTCATGGTCAGCACCCCTTCAGTGTCGCGCGGATCCGCCCAGAGTGCCAGGGAACGAGAGCCTCTGACCGGCACACGACGGAATCGGTGCACAACCCCGCGGGGATCCCTGCTGCGCGGACCGAATGCCCGGATCGAGGCCCCTCCTCAGGGGCGGGGGGTGAGGTGGATCTCGTCACACCGGGACGGTCAGCCAGCGTCCGGTCCGCACGCGCAGGCCCAATGTGGCGAGCCGCGCGCACAGGTAGACGCCGAAGAACGCGACTGAAAGCCAGATCACGCCTGCGACGCCGTTCACCCCCGTCGCGGCGATGATCGCGAGCGCCGGCAGGAAGGGCACGAGGTTCAGGCCGCCGGCGAGGGCGAGGTAGCGCGCGTCGCCGGCGCCCATGAGCACTCCGTCGAGCACGAACACGATGCCGGCGATCGGCTGCGCGATCGCGAGCACGATGAGGGCGGGCTGGATCAGTGCGGCGAGCGCCGGATCGCCCGTGAAGGCGAGCCCGATGACCGACGACAGCGCGGCGATGAGAACTCCGACGATCACCCCGAACCAGGCGCCCCAGGCGACGGTGCGGGCGAGCACGTGCCGTGCCCCGTTCGGATCCTCGGCGCCCAGGCTCTTCCCAATGAGGGCCTGTGCGGCGATCGCGAGCGCGTCCAGCGCGAAGGCCGCGGCGGAGAAGATCGTGAACACGACCTGCCAGCCGGCGAGCTCGCGCGTGCCGATGCCGGTGGCGATGCCCACGGTCGCGAGCAGCGCCACCCGCAGGCTCACGGTGCGCAGGAACAGCCATCCCCCAGAGCGTGCGGATCCGCGGATTCCGCTCAACTCCGGTGCGACCGAGGCCTCGTGCCGGCGCGCGAGGCGCCCGATCACGAGTACGTAGGCGCCGACCATGCCCCATTGCGCGACGACCGTGCCGAAGGCGGATCCGGCGATGCCCCAACCGAACCCGTAGATGAAGAGCCAGTTCAGCAGCGCATTCGCGGCGAAGCCGATCCCCGCGATCCACAGCGGGGTGATGGTGTCCTGCATGCCGCGCAGCAGCCCCGTCGCGGCGTACACGACGAGCATCGCGGGCAGACCCCACATGGAGGGTGCGAGATAGGCGGCGGCCTGCGCCGCGACCTCCGGGGTGGCGCCGAACAGCGGGATCACCGCGGGGGTGAGCAGAGAGCCGATCACCGCGAGCACCGCGCCCAGGCCGAGTGCGAGCCACATGCCGTCGATGCCGACCGACACGGCGTCGCCGTGGTCGCCCGCACCGAACCGGCGTGCCACCGCGGGCGTGGTCGAGTAGGCCAGGAAGATCATCAGTCCGACGATGGTCTGCAGGATCGCCGACGCGATGCCGAGCCCCGCGAGCGGTGTGGTGCCGAGGTGTCCGACGAGCGCCGCGTCGACCATGAGGAACGCGGGCTCCGCCACGAGCGCGCCGAGGGCGGGCACGGCGAGGCGGACGATCTCGCGGTTCAGAGTCGATGCCCCGCTCGGGCGCGGTCTGTCACCCGGACTCGGGTTCGGCGTCGGGGAGGGCACTGTACGAGCCTAGAGGCGGCCGGGGACACCGTGCGCCTCGGTGACGGCGTTCTCAATAGCCTTGCAACTGCATATGCTCTGCCGATATGGGAAACAGCTGGATTGCAGTGGTCGCAGCGGCAGTTACCGGAGCATTCGTCTTGTTCTCGGCCTTGCTCTCGTTCATCTCCTCACGCGGTGAACCGCGAAGAGCCAGAGAACTGCGTGTTCTCGGTGAGATCCTCAAAGATATGCCGCCGGGCGCAGGGCACCGCGCACTTGTTGAACGGCGAGAGACGCTCGCCAAGAAATATGGCGAGTCAGGGGTCGAACTCTTCTCGGAGCTTGATCGGTTGATGTTCCTTGGTTTGGCACTCTTCACTATGGGCGCCTTGATGCTCTCCGCAGTGGGTGGCGCATTCGCGGCGATGCTCGTCCAGTTGGTGGCGATAGGGGGAGCGACCCTCGCCGTCATGGGGGCAGCGTTCTTGCTGACTGGCGTGGTCGCGGCGACGTGGCGAGCCCTTCGGATCTGGAAGTCGCGCAGATCTGTTCGCCGACTTACGAAGTCGAACTGACGCGCTCTTGAGCGCCGTCGGCACTCATCCGTCGGTACACATCCCTCAGCGCTCATCCCGGCGGGGCGAGGGCGGTGGCGAGGAGTCTTCGGACTGCACCGGGGGTGCCGCCACGGGTGCGAGGGCGGTGCCAGGTGCGGGTGCGATCCCACCACGCGGGGCCGCGGATCTCGGGCACGCCGTGGCGCATGCGGATCTGCCAGCCGGACACATCGAGGGTGCGGTGGTGGTGCCAGCACAGCGCCACACCGTTACTCGTATGCGTAGGCCCACCGCGGGCGTGCTCGTGGACGTGGTGGATCTCGCACCAGGTCGCGGGCACATGGCAGCCGGGGATCACGCATTCCCGGTCGCGGAGCAGGATGGCACGACGCTGCGTCGCGGTGAAGATGCGCGCCGTGGTGCCGATCGAGACGATCTGCCCGCGCTCATCGAACAGTACGCGTTGCACCCCACCCGCGCAGGCCGTGTGCCGAGCGACGCTGAGGGGCACATCGGTGCCAGAGCCTTCGATGACCGCGCGTCCGGTGCCGTTCGCGTAGTCTTCGGCGGCCACCGACACCACGAGCGTCGGGGCCGCGCCGCCGAGGTCGGGCATGGCGGAATGCCCGGCTGCGACGTTCAGGATCGCCGCGAGATTGTCGTGATTGCGCTGCGCGCGCGTGCGAGTGTCGATCGGCGCGCTCGGGCCGCCGGCGAACGCCGGCTCGAGAGGATCCTCCTCGTCCTCGACGAATCGGACCGCGCTCTGCGCGTCGAGCGTCGCCGCTCCTTCGGATCCCAGGCCGTCGAGGACGTCATCACCCGTCTCGTCGAGGCGCCCGGTGAGGTTCGGAGCATCCGTCGCGGCGGGGTTGTTGAACGCGTCGAAGAGACGCTCCAATGCCCCCGCGACTTCGGGCAGCAGCCCGCCGCGCACCGGACGCACCCCGTCGCGGAGCCGTCCGATCGTGAGCCCTCGGTTCCGCTCCGCCTTCCGGTCGTCGGGTTCGGCTCCGTCGGGGTCCAGCGCGAGCATGAGGGCCTGCGCATGGTTCGCGAGCTCGTCCGTCGACGGCGCGGGGCCGGGCCTGCCGTGCTCGTCGGGCAGGTCGAGGCCGCGCGCCATGGTCGCGAGGATCTCGTCGACGGCGCCTCGGGCGTCCGCGCTGATCCTGTTCCCGGATCGCTCGATCGGTCCGATCGCGGCGAGCAGACCGGTCGTCGAGATCTCCCCGTCGCGCAGCACCTGCCCGAGAGCCCCATACCGCGCAGCCCCGTGCTCGCCGGAGGAAAGCAGGAGGTCGCGGCCGACCGCGTCGGCGGCGCGCACATACCGGCGGGCGGCGCCCGCATCCACGCGCAGCGACCGCCGCAGCAGTTCGGTCACGTCCGCACACCCCGCCGCGGTGCTGATCGTCGTCGACGCGGCTCCCGCGTCGCGATGCACGGCGTGCACGGTCGCGGTCGTGATCGCGCCGTCGAGCAGCCGCTGCGTCCGGCCCAGCGTCTGCAGGATCCGGAGCGCTTCGTCGTCCGAGGTGCCCTCGAACTGTCCGGTCAGCTCGCGCGACGCGCACACCTCCCGGAGCAGGTGCTCGACCTGCTCCAGAGCCTCGCGTGCGGTGGATGCCATACCCCTATTCAACAGAGGGCCACCGACATTCGAACCTCCAGATCAGAGGTCATTTCCGATCTGTGAAGAACTTCCCCGGACCAGCCCCTGTGGAGGACGATGATGCCCCTGCTCCCTGTCGTCACCGGCACCAGGACCGCTCTCGAACTGGCCGATGCGCGATCCGGATCCGCTCGTTCGATCCGGATCCGCTCGCCCGACCCTTGAGCGGCCGCATAGGCTGGCACCACCCGAGGTGAGCGAGCCGGAGGAGGCGGGATGAAGGATCCTGAAGCGTGCGCCGCGCGCACGATGCCGCGCAGAGCGTCAGAGACCGCGATGCCGCGCAGAGCGCCCAGGACCGCGATGGCACACGGCAGCATCTGGGGCACCCGTCCGCACCGCCCGCAGCCCTGAACGCCGAGACGATGCCGGCCATCGTCGAGACGGCGATCCAGGTCGCGATGCGGCAGGGTCAGTTCGACGATCTGCCGGGGGCGGGCAAGCCGATCCCCGGTCTCGGGGACCATCACGATCCGGACTGGTGGATCCGTCGCAAGATCGAGCGCGAGAAGCTCACCGGTCTCGGCCCGCCGGCGCTGATGCTCCGCATGGAGGATCGCGAGCTCGGCGCCCAGCTCGATGCCCTGCGCCGGGAGAGCGACGTGCGCGCGGTGCTGGAGGACTTCAACCGGCGCGTGATCGAGGCGCGGCGCCAGCTGCTCGGCGGGCCGCCCGTGGTGACCAAGCCCCGCGACATCGACGCCGAGATCGAGGCGTGGCACGAGCGCCGGGCAGCGGCCCGCGCCGCGGAGCCCTCGCCGCCCGAACCGAGGAGGCGCTGGTTCCGTCGGGGCTGACGCCGCCGCCCGCACCCGTCACCGCGGGCGCGGTGTCCGCGTCCGTCGTCGTCCCCACCACCAGGCGACGCCGACACGGCCCGACCACGGCAGCGCCAGCACGGCGGCGGACAGCAGCACCATCGCCGGGTACTGCGCGATGAGCTGATCCGACGACCAGTAGAGCATCAGGGTGGCGATGGATCCGAAGGCCGCGATCGCGGTCAGCACACGACCCAGGCCGAGCACCAGCAGCACCCCCAGCGCCGCCTCGAGCGCGGGGATCGCGACGCCGAACAGACCGGGCGCGGCCTGCATGAGCGCGCCCAGAGGGCGGAAGAAGAACGGCACACGGCTGTTGCCCGCGGCGCTCTGCGCGACGAGCAGGATGTCGGCGGATCCGAATCCCGCCCGGTACTTCAGGGTCCCCTCGTTCAGCCACAGCACGCCCGCCGCGATCCGGGCCGCTGTGCCCAAGAGCGCGGAGGCGAGCAGCCAGGGTGCGGTGCGGGCCGGCTCCCCACGGCCGACCCGCACCGCGGTCGCGGTCATGAGAGCGAAGCGGCCCCGAACACCGCCTTGGCCTTGTCGCAGTGGATCACGACGTCGGTGTACTTCGAGAGGTCGACCCCGCTCAGCATGAACGTCTGCGAGGCCTTGTCGAAGGCGACCGCGTCGATCTGCATGCCGGCGGAGACCGCGGCCTCGTCGGTGCCGTTCGTCAGATACACGTGCAGGTCCGGGCCCTCGTCGGAGGAGAAGCCGCTGAGCATGAGCTCGGATCCGGACAGGGTCACGGAGCCCTGCACGTTCTTGCCGTTCAGCCCCATGAACGTGCCGGTCTTGTGCATGGCGTCCATCGACGGCATCGGAGACGAACTCGGCGCGGACGACGAGGTCGACATCGTGTCGGACGACGGGGAGGCTCCGCCCGGCGTCGAGCTGCAGCCCGCGAGCGACAGGCCCAGGGCCAGGACGGCCACGCCGAGCGAGGCGGGGGCGAAAGCGATCTTGCGCATGAGTGCTCCATTCCGTGGATGCGCCGACGGACGTGCCGGCTGTCGAGAACGGATCCGACGCTAGGCAGCGCGGAAGCGGCGCGGGGGAGTTCTTTCAGGGCCGTAAGGAACCGGGATCCGGCAGGTGCGGCGGGATTAGCCTCGGAGCATGGAGACGTCAGCGATCGCGCCGCCCCGCGTGGTGGTCGTCGAGGACGACCCCACCGTGCGCGCCGCGGTCGAGCGCTACCTCGGCGCGAACGGCTATCTCGTCGAGGCGTTCGGGGACGGGATCTCGGCGCAGCGCGCGGTGCGGGCGGATCCGCCCGACGTGCTCATCCTGGATCGCATGCTGCCGGGCATCAGCGGCGACGAGCTCGCGCGCGATGCCCGGCAGCGCTCCGCTGTGCCGATCATCATGCTCACCGCGCTCGGCGAGGTCGAGCAGCGCATCGAAGGCCTGGAGACCGGCGCCGACGACTACCTGGTGAAGCCCTTCGCGCTACGCGAGCTGCTGCTGCGGGTCGGGGCGCTGCTGCGCCGCTCCCGCGCCGCGGCGGCGCCGACGCGCGAGATCGTGCGCGGCGACTTCCGGCTGGATCCCGCCCGTCGCAGGGTGCACGTGCGAGGGGAGGAGGTGCCGCTCGCCGCGCGCGAGTACGAGTTGCTGGCCCACCTCGTGCAGCACGACGGGGAGGTGCTGTCCCGCGATGACATCCTGCGCGAGGTCTGGGGCTGGTCCTTCGGCGAGGCCAGCACGGTGACCGTGCACGTGCGCCGGCTGCGGGAGAAGATCGAGCAGGATCCGCGTCGTCCCCTGCACCTGCTCACGGAGTGGGGCGCCGGCTACCGGTTCTCGGCGGACCGATCCGGCTCATGATGCCCCTCGGCGTCGCGGACGTCCTGCTCATCCTGCTCACCGCGCTCGCCTGTGCGGCGGTCGTCACGGGCGCGGCGGTGCTCGTGCTGCGCCGTGCGCGGCGGGCAGGGCTGACGTTGCGCCTGGTGATCGTCGGGGTCGCGTCGGTGCTCGCGCTGGCAACGGGCGTGCTCGCGATCTCGGCCGAGATGTACCTGTCCGCGCACGACTTCACGGTGCTCGTGTGGGTGCTCGGGGCGGCGCTGCTGTGTGCGCTCGCGACCGCGTGGATCACCGCGAGGGCGGCGCGGAGCTCGGTGCGCGGGCTCACGGCCGCCGTGCGCCGGGTCGGCGAGGGCGTCGTCGTCGCCCGCGGATCCAGCGGCTGGCGCGAGTTCGACGAGCTGTCCGCCGAGCTCGCGGAGGTGTCCGCGAAGCTCAGCGAGGCCAGGGCCGACCTGGAGCGGCTGGACTCCGACCGCCGCCGCTTCCTGGCCTGGATCTCGCACGATCTGCGCACTCCGCTCACCGCGATCCGCGCGCTCGCGGAGTCGGCCGAGGCAGGGCTCGCGGATCCGGAGGCGTTCCCCGGTCAGGTGCGCGCCCAGGTCGAGACGATGGGCCGGATGGTCGACGACCTGTTCGAGCTCTCCCGCATCACTTCGGGCTCGCTGCGGCTGCGCGCCGAGCAGGTCGAACTGCTCGACGTGGTGTCGGACGCCGTGGCCGACGTGCGCGCCGCGGCCGGGGCGCACCGGGTGCGCATCGTGCAGCAGGGCATCGACGGGCAGGTGCTGTGGGCCGACCCGCATCAGCTCACGCGCGTGATCGTCAACCTGCTCACGAACGCCGTGCGGCACGCGCCGGAGGGATCCGAGATCCTCGTGTTCGCGGAGTCGCCGTCCCCGCACCGGCTCGTGCTCGCCGTGCTCGACCACGGCAGCGGCGTGGCCGTCGAAGACCTGGATCGCATGTTCGAGGTCGGCTGGCGCTCGGATCCGTCCCGCACCGGGGGCACCGCGCCGGATGCGGTGGCGTCGGGGGCCGGTCTGGGCCTCGCGATCGCCCGCGGGCTGGCCCGCGCGCACGGCGGAGACGTCTTCGCCGAGCACACCGACGACGGCTTCTGTCTCAAGGTGTTGCTGCCGGTGACGCCGGGATCCTGAGGCGGTCGGCAGGGAATGCGACGGTGCCTGCTCGCAGTCCCCGGGGGTCTCGGCCGATCGTGCTTGGTATCCCGAAATAGCGGTTTCGCGATACCTCTTGCGCAAGCGCGACGACAGGTCCATCCTGATCCCTGGATAAGAGTTTTGGGACAACTCGAGTCCGAATCTGGGGACCGGGACAACCCGGCATTGCATCAATGGGCGCAGGGGACGCGCCGGTTCGCAGAGTGCGTTTTCACCCGAAACGACTCTCTGGAATGGGGACATGCAATGCTCGTTATTCGTCGCGCCCTCGAGGCGAAGAAGGAAGCACGTGAGAACGGCGATGAAGCCGGGTTCTCACTGATCGAGTTGATCATCGTCGTGGTGATCATCGGCATTCTCGTGGCCATCGCCCTGCCGCTGTTCGGCTTCATCCAGAAGACCTCGGTCGATGGGGCGACGCAGTCGA
>JAITLM010000188.1 GCA_031277885.1 Microbacterium sp. | reverse complement strand
CTCGTGGACCTCCTGCTGTGGCCGTTCGTGGCGACCCACAAGGACGTCGTGCCGACTGAGCAGCCGTGGATCTTCTTCCTCGTCAACGTGGCGGGCGTCGCGGCGGTCGTCGCCTTCCCGCTCGGCGTGCAGGTCGCCTGGGCGCTCGTCGGTCCCTTCATCTACGGCATCGTCCGGCTCGTCCAGGGCGACTTCGGACCGGACTTCTGGATCGTCACGGCCTTCGACGTGTCCTTCACGCTGATCCTCGGGCTCGTGCTGGTCGCCCTCGGCTGGATGTTCCGCTCGGTCGCGAACGGCGTCGACGACGCTCGCGGGCGCGCGGTCGCGCTCTACACCGAGGCCGCCTCCGCCGAGGCGGTCGAGCACGAGCGCGTCGCCGTGGCGGCCCTCATGCACGACAGCGTGCTCGCCGCGCTGATCGCGGCCGAGCGTGCGAGGACCGACCGGGAGCGCGCCCTTGCGATGGACATGGCACGGGAGGCCCTGACCCGCCTGGCGAACGCCGAGGCCCCGGCTCAGGAGGGCAGCGACGAACCGGTCGAGGTCGAGCTGCTCGCCGAGGATCTGCGTCGCGCCGTGACGCAGATGGGGCTCACGATCGAGGTCGAGCAGTTCGGCCACGGCGCCGTCCCCGACCGCGTCGCACGCGCGATGGCCCTCGCCGCGCGGCAGGCGATCGGCAACGCGGTCGCGCACGCCTCCGCGCGCGGTCTCGCCGTGGTCGTGGAAGGGCACGGCGACACAGGACTCACCGTCAAGGTCAGCGACACCGGCGGCGGGTTCGACCCGTCGCAGGTGGGTGCGGACCGGCTCGGGATCCGCGCCTCCATCCTCGCCAGGATGGCGGCGGTCGGGGGCACCGCGACGATCGACTCCGACCGTCGCGGCACGGTCGTCACGCTCGGGTGGTCCCGGACATGAGGCTCACCGTCCGCATCGTCGCGACCGGGCTCGCGCTCGTCTTCGCCTGCTACTTCTCCGCGCGGGCGCTGTGGTGGTGGGCCTCGCCGCCGCCGCGCCCCCTGCTGGTGCTCCTCGCGGTCGTGATCTACCTCGTGTCCTTCGCCGTGATCGCCATCGTCGGCGCCGCCCGCGTGGTGAAGATGCCCCGCTGGGCCGCCGGCGTCGCGCTCGCGTCCACGGTCGCGATCCCGCAGCTGAGCAATCTGGGCCTGGATCCGAGCGCACTGCGCGCTCCCTACGCCACCTGGTACATCGGCTCCGTGGGCCTGATCGGGGTGGTCTGCATCGTGCGCCGCCGACCTCTCGCCGGATGGCTGGTTCTGCTCCTGCTCACGATCGCGTCGACCCTGTGGATCGGATTCCTCGACGCGCTCGGTCTCGGGCTCGTCGGATCCACGGTGTGGATGGTGATCGCCCAGCTCCTGGTCGCCTTCTGGCGACGCGCGGTGCGGGACACCGATCGCCTGGCCGGCATCCAGCAGGCGGCGTCGGCCTGGCAGGCGACCCAGATCGTCCGTCAGCGCGAGCGCCGCGAACGCGTCCAGTACGCGCTCGCGGTCGCGGGTCCGATCCTCGCCAGGGTGATCGCGACCCGGGGCGACCTGTCCGCGGAGGAGCGGCAGGAGGCGCATCTGTCCGAGGGGCGGCTCCGCGACGAGATCCGCGGCGGAGAGCTGCTGAACGAGCGCGCCCGTGCGGCGATCGAGACGGCGCGTGCGAGGGGCGCCGCCGTGACGGTGTTCGACGACGGCGGGCTGGAAGGTCTCGACGAGAAGACCAAGGGCAGGATCCGCGAGGAGCTGGCGGACGTGCTCGCGGACTCGTCCTCCGCGCGGCTGATCATCCGCTCGCCCCGGGACGCCAGGATCGCGGTCACGGTCGTCGGACGCTCCGCGGCGGGGGAGTCCTCCGACGAGGACTCCGTCGAGCTGTGGCACGAGATCCCGCGCTCGCGCGAGGAGTGATCCCGCGCACGCCCCCGGAATGACCAGCGCGCGTCTTCGCAACCGATGATCGGCCTGCCCGAGGCCGTCCGGATCGTCGTGCGGGCAAAAGAAAGGGCGAGGGGCGGCGAAGCCGCCCGCCCCTCGCCAGGTGCGGAACAGTTACCCGAAAACTGCCCGCAGAGACCGGAGATCGTCTACCTACCCTGTGGCAGAGATCCGGTCGAACGCGAAGCGTTGCAAGAAAGAGTCTTCCGGGTTGCAAGGGGGATGTCTGTAGGTATTTTGGGGGACAAATTCAGACGGAGGTGAAAATCCCGTCGCAGGGCCCAGAAGCCCCGCGCCCTGCGCAGCGGCGCGGTCAGCCGGAGTAGCGGCCCCAGGGGATGTCCCGTCGCAGCGGAGCCCGGAGGGCGCGCTGGGTGCGGCCCCAGGCCGAGACCGGCTTCTCGGCCGCCACGGCACCGGCCTCCTCGGCCACGAAGGCCTCGGAGAGCACGGCGATGAGCGCCGCGAGCTCTTCTTCGGTGGCCGAGCCGCGCAGCACCTGGATCTCGACCGCTCCCTCGTCCTCCGCGCTCACAGCGGGATGTTCCCGTGCTTCTTCGGGGGCAGCTCGGCGCGCTTGCCGCGCAGAGCCCGCAGCGCCTTCGCGATCGAGACGCGCGTGTTGGCCGGCTCGATGACGCCGTCGATCTCGCCGCGCTCTGCGGCCAGGAACGGGCTGGTCACGTTGTAGGTGTACTCGTTGGCGAGGCGGGTGCGGACGGCGGCGACATCCTCGCCGGCCTCCTCCGCACGCTTGATCTCGCCGCGGTAGAGGATGTTGACCGCGCCCTGGCCGCCCATGACGGCGATCTCGGCGGTCGGCCAGGCGAGGTTCACGTCGGCGCCCAGCTGCTTGGAACCCATGACGATGTAGGCGCCGCCGTAGGCCTTGCGCAGGATCACGGTGACCAGCGGCACCGTGGCCTCGGCGTAGGCGTAGATGAGCTTTGCGCCGCGGCGGATCACACCCGTCCACTCCTGGTCGGTGCCGGGCAGGTAGCCGGGCACGTCGACAAGGGTGACGATCGGGATGGAGAAG
Organism: Microbacterium sp.; assembly: GCA_031277885.1. Classification (GTDB taxonomy): domain Bacteria; phylum Actinomycetota; class Actinomycetes; order Actinomycetales; family Microbacteriaceae; genus Microbacterium. The sequence goes on along the minus strand of JAITLM010000188.1, from coordinate 15,881 downwards.
GCGTCGCAGAAGCGCACGAAGCGGCTGGCCTTCTCGCCCGCCTCGATGTTGAGCGTGCCCGCCATCTGCGAGGGCTGGTTGGCGATGATGCCGACCGAGCGGCCCTCGACGCGTCCGAAGCCGATCACGATGTTCGGGGCGAACAGCGGCTGCACCTCGAGGAACTCGCCGTCGTCGACGACGCGCTCGATCACGGTGTGGATGTCGTAAGGCTGGTTCGCGGAGTCCGGGATCAGCGTGTTGAGGGTGCGATCCGCGTCGGTCGTCTCGAACTCGAAGTCGTTGGAGTACGACGGCAGCTCCGCCATGTTGTTGTCCGGCAGGAAGCCCAGGAGCGTCCGCGCGTAGTCGATCGCGTCGTCCTCGTCCTCGGCGAGGTAGTGCGCGACGCCCGAGCGCGTGTTGTGGGTGTACGCGCCTCCGAGCTCCTCCATGCCGACGTCCTCGCCGGTGACGGTCTTGATGACATCGGGGCCGGTGACGAACATCTGGCTGGTCTTGTCGACCATGATCACGAAGTCGGTCAGTGCGGGGCCGTACACGGCGCCGCCCGCGGCCGGGCCCATGATGATCGAGATCTGCGGGATCACGCCGGAGGAGCGGGTGTTGGCGCGGAAGATCTCGCCGTACTTGCTGAGCGCGAGCACGCCCTCCTGGATGCGGGCGCCGCCCGAGTCGAGGATGCCGATGATGGGGACGCCGCTGCGCAGTGCGAACTCCATGATCTTGATGATCTTGTCGCCGGAGACCTCTCCGAGCGAGCCGCCGAAGGTCGTGAAGTCCTGCGAGTAGACCGCGATGGTGCGACCGTTGATCGTGCCGACGCCGGTGACGACGGAGTCGCCGTAGGGCCGGTTCTTGTCCATGCCGAACGCGGTCGTGCGGTGCCGCACGTACTCGTCGAACTCGACGAAGCTGCCGGGATCCACCAGCAGCTCGATGCGCTCGCGGGCGGTCATCTTGCCCTTGGCGTGCTGCTTCTCCTTGGCCTTCGCCTCGGCCGCGACGACGGCCTCGTCGTAGCGGGCGCGGAGGTCGGCGATCTTGCCGGCGGTCGTGTAGAGGTCAGGCGTGTCCGTCACAGTTTCCACATTAGCGCCGGGGCCCGAGGGTCCGTTGGATGAGAGGCACAACACCGGAGCGGGATCCTCTGTGCGGACCCTCCGATCGTGGTCGCCGTCGGCGCGGTCGCGGGCCGGCTCCGCGGATAGGGTGACCGGATGAGCTTCCCGCACAGCACCGCGGCCGCCGCGCGCCTCGAGATCGTCGCCTCCACCGGATCCACGAACGCCGATCTGAGCGCCCACGCCGGGGACGAGGCCGGCTGGCCGCACCTGTCCGCGATCCTCACGGAGGACCAGGTCGCGGGCCGGGGCCGTCTCGACCGCGTGTGGACGACGCCGGCCGGATCCGCGCTGGCCCTGTCGGTGCTGCTGCGCGTTCCGCGGGTCCCCGTCGCCGAGCGCGGCTGGATCCCGCTCGCGGCGGGCCTCGCGATGGCCGATGCGATCGCCGCTCAGCTGCCCGAGCGCGCCGTGGGCGTGAAGTGGCCGAATGACGTGCTGGTGGGCGACCGCAAGATCTGCGGCATCCTCGCGGAGGCCACCGGATCCGACGTCGTGATCGTCGGCTCCGGTGTGAACACCGCGATGACGGCAGGGCAGCTCCCGGTCGAGACCGCGACCTCGTTCGCGGTCGAGGGCGTGGAGGCCGATCTCGATCTGCTCGTCGCCGGCTACCTGGCGCGGCTGGACGCGTGGATCGAGGGGCTCTCGGAGCACGGCTCCGCCGTCGCGAGCGGTCTGCGCGACGCCGTCGCGGCGCGCTGCGTCACGCTCGGCCGGACGGTGCGGGTGATGCTCCCCGGCGGCGCGGATCTGATCGGCGAGGCGACGGGCCTCGGCGCGGACGGCTGCCTGATCGTGTCCGCGGAGGGATCCGAGCACCGCATCGCCGCCGGCGACATCGTGCACCTGCGCCTGGCCTGACCGGGCCGGCGTCCTTCGAGGCGGCAGGTTCCCCGGGCGCGCCGGACTACCCTGGATCCGACATGGCACATCTCCTCGGGGCCGAAGGCCTCCATCTCGAGTTCCCCACCCGGATCGTCTTCGACTCCGTCACCCTCGGCATCGAAGAGGGGGACCGGATCGGGATCGTCGGCCGCAACGGCGACGGCAAGTCCAGCCTGCTCGCGATGCTCGCCGGCCGGCTCGAACCCGATGCCGGGCGCGTGACCGTGCGCGGCGGGACCACGATCGGGGTGCTCGACCAGGCCGACGTGCTCGACGACGCGCTCACGGTCGGCGGGGCGATCGTCGGCGACACCCCGGAGCACGAGTGGGCGGGGGATCCGAAGGTCCGCGACGTGATCGACGGCCTCGTGAGCGACCTGGACTGGAACGCCTCCGTCAGCGACCTCTCCGGCGGTCAGCGCCGCCGCGTCTCGCTCGCGAAGCTGCTCGTGGGGGACTGGGACATCGTGGCGCTCGACGAGCCCACCAACCACCTGGACGTGGAGGCGATCGGCTGGCTCGCGGAGCACCTGAAGAGGCGCTGGCCGGCGAGCCAGGGCGCGCTCATGGTCGTGACGCACGACCGCTGGTTCCTGGACGAGGTGTGCACCGAGACCTGGGAGGTGCACGACCGGATCGTGGAACCCTTCGAGGGCGGCTACGCGGCCTACATCCTGCAGCGCGTCGAACGCGACCGGATGGCCGCGGCGAGCGAGGCGAAGCGGCAGAACCTCGCACGCAAGGAGCTCGCCTGGCTGCGCCGCGGCGCGCCCGCCCGCACCTCGAAGCCGAAGTTCCGCATCGAAGCGGCGAATGAGCTCATCTCCGATGTGCCGGAGATCCGCGACCGCATCGCCCTGCAGTCGCTCGCCGTCTCCCGGCTCGGCAAGGACGTGGTCGACCTCATCGACGCGGGCGTGACCTTCCCCGCGACCGGATCCGCGCCCGAACGCGAGGTGCTGCGCGACGTGGAGTGGCGGATCGCGCCGGGGGAGCGCACCGGCATCCTCGGCGTCAACGGCGCCGGGAAGTCGACCCTGCTCGGGCTCGTCGCCGGCACCCTGGAGCCCACGAGCGGCCGGGTCAAGCACGGCAAGACCGTGCAGGTGCGCACGCTCACCCAGCGCCTGGACGAGCTGCAGGACGTGTGGGACGAGCCCGTCCGCATCGTGATCGGCCGGCTGCGCACGACCTACACGTTCGGGACCGGATCCAAGGCCGCCGAGCTGACGCCGGGGCAGCTGCTGGAGCGGCTCGGGTTCTCCTCGGCACAGCTCTCCACGCCCGTGAAGGACCTCTCGGGCGGCCAGCAGCGCCGGCTGCAGCTGCTGCTCGTGCTGCTGGATCAGCCCAACGTGATGATCCTCGACGAGCCCACGAACGACATGGACACCGACATGCTCGCCGCGATCGAGGATCTCCTCGACTCCTGGCCCGGCACCCTCCTCGTCGTGAGCCACGACCGCTACTTCCTGGAGCGGGTGACCGACCAGCAGTACGCGATCCTGGACCGGCGTCTTCGCCACCTGCCGGGCGGAGTGGACGAGTACCTGCGCCTGCGGGCGCTGGAGCAGAGCAACCAGAAGGGGGCGGCGGCTGGAAACGCATCCGTCTCCGGATCCGCTCCGGCACAGGCGGCCGAGCCCGCCCTGAGCGGCGCGGATCGTCGCACCGCGGAGAAGGAGCTGACCGCCCTCGAGCGCCGCATGCAGAAGCTCGCCGAGCAGATCGACCGCGCCAAGCACGCCCTCGCCGACCACGATCAATCCGACTACGCGGGCCTCGGCGAGAAGATGAAGGAGATCTCCGCCAGGGAGGCCGAGGTCGAGGAGCTCGAGCTGCGCTGGTTCGAGCTCACCGAGCAGTTGGGCTGAGCGCGGGGGGATCCGCCGCGCGACCCCGACAGGGGCTGTCTCGTCGCGCGACCGACATCGTTGCGTGTAGCGCAACGCTTGTTGCGCCAGTGGGGATCCATGAGGGAGAATGCCGGAATGGCATCTGCAGACGTTCCCGCGCTCATCGCGATCGGCGAGACCATGGCGATGGTGACGCCGAGCAGGGCGGAGTCCCTTCTCGACGCGGAGAGCATCCGGCTCCGCGTCGGCGGCGCCGAATCCAACGTCGCGGGCCACGTGGCGGCGCTCGGCGGCGCGGCCGCCTGGGTGAGCGCGCTCGGCGACGATGTGCTCGGGCGTCGGGTGCACCGCGAGATCGCGGCGCAGGGCATCGACACCCGCTGGGTCTCGTTCGATGAGACCGCGCCGACCGGAGTCTTCTTCAAGGATCCGGGTCGCGGCATCAGCTACTACCGCGCCGGATCCGCCGCCTCGAGGATGACGCCCGCGTCGATCGAGTCGATCCCGCTCGAGGAGGCGGCCATCGTGCACGTCTCGGGGATCACCCCCGCGCTCTCGGACGACTGCGCCGCGATGATCGACGCGGTGTTCGAGCGCGTCGCCGCGAGCAGCGCGCTCCTCAGCTTCGACGTCAACCACCGTCGGGCGCTCTGGCCGGTCGCCGAGGCCGCCCCTGTCCTGCGCGAACTGGCGAACCGGGCGGACATCGTGTTCGTGGGACGCGACGAGGCGGAGACGCTCTGGGGGTGCGAGACCGCGGAGGACGTGCGCGCGCACCTCCCGGAACCTGCCCGGCTGATCGTCAAGGACGGCGACGTCGGCGCCACCGAGTTCTCCGCGCGCGGCCGGAGCTTCGTGCCCGCGATCCCGACCGAGGTGGTCGAGCCCGTGGGCGCGGGCGATGCCTTCGCGGGCGGCTACCTCGCCGGCCTCCTGCGCGGATGGAGCGTGGAGGAGTGCCTGCGGAGCGGGCATGAGCGCGCGCACCTGGTCCTCCAGTCGACGAGCGACAGCGCCCCCGACATGGCGCCGGGCGGCGCGGGTCCTGTCCTCGCCGACGTGGCGCGCTGATCCCGCGGCCGCTGCCCGGCGGCCCTCGCCTCAGAACACGATCACGGGTTTGACCGTGCGGCCGAGATGCATGTCCTCGGCGGCCTGCGCGATCTCCTCGAGCTCGTAGGCCCGCTCCAGCCGCTCGAGCGGAAGCCGGCCCTCGGCGTGCAGCGCGACGAGCTGCGGGATCAGCTGCTGCGGCCGGGCATCGCCCATCGTGACGCCGCGCAGCACCTTGCCGGTGAGGATCCCCTGGATGTCCACCGCGATCTCGGTGCCCGGCGGCGGCGCGCCGCACACGAGCACCGTACCGCGGATCGCGGCGGCATCGAGCGCGCCCCTGGCCACACCGGGGTTCCCCGTCGTGTCGAAGCTCAGGTCGACGCCGTGCCCCGCCGTGATCTCCGCGAGGCGCGCGGCGACGTCCTCGGTCCCCGCGTCGATCACGTCGGTCGCACCGAGCTCCCGGGCGAGCTCCAGCCGCGCCGCGACGAGGTCGATCGCGATCAGCCGGGCGGGTGCGCGCAGAGACGCGGCGATCACCCCGGATAGCCCCACCGCGCCGGCCCCGTACACGGCCACCACGTCGGCCGGGCCGGGGTCGAGCACGTTCCACATCGAGCCGAAGCCGGTGAGCACCCCGCAGCCCAGCGGGGCGAGCGCGGTGAGATCCGCCTCCGGTGCGACCTTCACGAGCGAGCGCCGGTCGGCGATGGCAAAGGTGCCGAACGAGGACTGGCCGAAGAAGTGCCCCGCGATCCGGCGTCCGTCGCGGGTGATCGTGCCGGCGTCGTCCTGGCGCAGGTCCCCGAGCAGGTTCCGCGGGAGCCAGGTCTCGCAGTACGCCGGGTGATCCGCGGCGCAGGCGGCGCAGCCGCCGCAGGAGGTGAAGCTGAGGAGGACCTTGTCGCCCGGTGCGACCTCGGTCACCCCGTGCCCGACGCGTTCGACGACGCCGGCGCCCTCGTGTCCGATGACGCCGGGGGCCGAGAACGGGATCCCTCCGGCCACGACCGCGAGATCCGTGTGGCACAGACCGCTCGCGACGAGCCGCACGAGCACCTCGTCCCGGCCGGGGTCGCCGTAGTCGACGTCGGACACCGTGAACGCCCCCGCGTACAGGACAGCGGCGCGCCCGGCGGTCACCGCGCGTCCTCCGTGCCGAGGCCGATCACGATCGAGTGCGCCCGCTGATACGAGGCCATCGCCTCCGGACCGCCTTCGCGGCCCCACCCCGAGGCCTTGACGCCGCCGAAGGGGATCGCGGGGTCGAGGACGGCCCAGCCGTTGACCCAGGTGATGCCCGCCTGCAGGCGGGTGGCCACCCGGTGCGCTCGTGCGAGATCCGAGGTCTGGATGCCGCTGGCCAGCCCGTACCTCGTGCCGTTGGCGAGCGCGATGGCCTCGTCCTCGGTGTCGAAGGGCTGCACCGTGAGCACCGGGCCGAAGATCTCCTCGACGACGGCCTCTGCCGATGGGTCGAGATCGGCGAGCACGGTGGGCGCGTAGTAGAAGCCGCCACCGAGGTCGACGGGCTCGCCGCCGGTGACCACGCGGGCGCCCGCGGCCCGTGCGCGGTCGACGATGCCGGAGACCTTCTCCAGCTGGCCGCGGCTCGCGAGGGGGCCGATCACCGTGGCCGGATCGGAGATGTCCCCGAACGGGACCTGCGGCACCGTCTCTGCCAGGATCCCGAGCACGACCTCGTAGATCGGCCGCTCCACCAGGAGGCGTGGTCCCGCCATGCAGAACTGGCCGCTGTTGAAGACGAAGGCCGAGATGACCGTCCCGATCGCGGCGTCCAGGTCGGCATCCGCGAACAGGATGTTCGCGGCGTTCCCGCCCAGTTCGGCGGTGAACGGCGTGAGAGACCTCCCGGCGAGCGCGGCGGCATGGGCGCCGACCTCGGTCGAGCCGGTGAAGGCGACCTTGTCGACCCCGGGGTGTCCGACCAGATGGTCGCCGAGCGTCGAGCCGGGACCGGTGACGACGTTGAACACCCCGTCCGGCACGCCCGCCTGCTGCAGCACCTCGGCCACGATCAGCGCGCTCAGCGGGGTGTCGCTCGCGGGCTTGTGCACGATCGTGTTGCCCGCGAGCAGGGCGGGCGCGATCTTGGAGCTGGACAGGATCAGCGGGAAGTTGAAGGGCGTGATCGCGGCGACGACGCCGAAGGGCTCCTTCGTCACGTAGGCGTGCGCGCGGGCGGGGATCTCCCTGACCTCGCCGTCGAGGTGATGCCCCAGCGCCGCGTAGTACTCGTACAGCTCCGCGGCGTTGTTGACGTCGACGATCCGCGCGAACGTGATCGGCTTGCCGGCGTTCGCGCTCTCCGCCTGCGCGAGCTCCTCCGTGCGTTCCCGCAGCAGGTCGTGCGCGCGCCGCAGGATGCGGGCGCGCTCGCGGCTGGAGAGTCCCGACCACACGCCCGAGTCGAACGCGGCGCGGGCCGCCGCGACCGCGTCGTCCACGTCCTGCGTCGTGGCCCGTGCGACATCCGTGAGCTTCCGTCCGGTCGCGGGGGCGAGGATGTCCGTCCGGCCGCCGTCGGATGCCTCGCGCCACGACCCTCCGATGAACAGCCGTCCTGGTGCGAAGGCCGTGCGCGCGGCGGCGGGCGCCTCTTCTGCGATCGTCATGATCAGTCCTCTCCTCGTCGAGATCCGGGTCGACGACGGGACGCCGGCTCGGCCGCGGAGCGGCGGCGCGCAGGGCCGCGGCGTCGTCCGGGTCAGTCTGCGGGAGCGTCCTGCACGGCGGTATCCGTAGGATTACCGATTCGAGCCGGCGGAGTCCGCCTCGTACCACGCCGCGATCTGCGCGCGGGAGGAGACCCCGAGCTTCGCGAAGATGCGCTGCACGTGCGTGTCGATGGTGCGCACCGAGAGCACCAGATGCGCGGCGATCCCGCGGTTGCTCAGCCCGGCGTGGATGCCCGCGGCCACCTCGCGCTCGCGGTCGCTCAGGGCCGGCGTCCGAGCCGCGTCGTGCTCGTCGAAGGAGACCGCCTCCGCGGGCGAGAGATGCTCTCCGCGGGCGGTGAGGCGCTCGGCGGCGCGACGCCCGAGTCGTGCGCGCAGGATCTCGACGCAGCGGTCGTGATGGGCCGTCATCTGCGGGCCGTGCACCTCGATGCCGGATCCGATCCGCCGCCACCGGCTCCGTGCGGCGCCCAGCAGCAGGGCCGCGCGCTCGGGGCGCGAGCGCGCGGCGTCGATCCAGGCGAGCAGCTCCAGCACCAGGCAGTCGCCGGCCGGATCGTCGATCCCGGTGTCGACGGCCAGCGCCTCCTTCGCGATGCGCTCGGCGTCGTCGAGCGCTCCGTCGGTGAACGAGGCCAGCGCTCGCGCCCAGAGGGCGAGCGAGCGCATCCAGCGCTCTCCGATCTCGGCCGCCTGGCGCTCCGCGGACGCGGCGGGAAGCGCGGCGTCCGGCAGGCCGAGGTGGCTCATCGCGGTCGTCAGCTGGAACCGGGCGAACATCGACTCCTCGGGACGTCCGGCCTTGACCGCGAGACGGATCGAGCGCGCGAACTCGTCGCGCGCGTGCGCCGGATCCCCGGAGAACAGGGCGAGCGTGCCGTTCCAGCGATGGCGCTCGATCTCGGTCCGCGACAGGACCTCGGCGGGCAGGGCCTCGGACAGGGCGGCCGCCTCATCGAGTCGGATCCGGGCCTCCGCCAGATCGCCCTGGAGCAGGCACAGCCAGGTCGCCGTGAGCAGAGCCGGCACCCGCAGGGCGGGTGGTGCTTCGGGCGCCGGGAGCAGCCGGGCCGCCCAGGCGCGGCCTTCCCGCAGGTAGCCCCCGACGCCCCAGTGGTAGCGCAGGTCGGCGAACAGCCGGAGCGCGGCGGCGGTGTCGAGCGCCGCCGCCGCACGCAGCGAGGCCTGCAGCTCTGCACGATCCGCGCGCAGCCCTGCGACGATCTCGGCCTGCCGCGGTCCGTACCAGTGCCGTTCCGCCTCCGCAGCCACGCGGGCGTAATGCGCGAGATGGCGCCGGACGAGCACCGGCCTCGCGCCGGACTCCTCGGCGCGCTCGCGTCCGTAGCCGCGGATCGTCTCCAGCAGGCGGAACCTGCCGGCGTCGCGATCCGCCTCCACGAGGGACTGCGCCACGAGCTCGTCGAGCAGATCGAGGGTCGCCTCCTCCGGTTCGCCCGCCACCGCCGCGGCGGCGGCGAGGTCGAAGGGGCCGGAGAACGTGCTCACCGCGGCCCACAGCGCGCGCTGCGGCGGAGAGCAGAGGTCATGGCTCCAGTCGACGACGGCGCGGAGCGTGCGCTGACGGGCGACCGAGGACCGCGAGGATCCGCGAAGCAGCGTGAAGCGCGCCGACAGGCGGGCGGCGAGCTCTGCGGGGGAGAGCGTGCGCAGCCGGCTCGCCGCGAGCTCGATCGCGAGAGGGAGGCCGTCGAGGGCGCGGCAGATCTCCTCGGCGATCGGGGCGTCCTCGGGCCGCAGCGCGAACGAGGAGTCCGCCGCGCGGGCGCGCGCGGTCAGCAGCGCGACGGCCTCCGAGACATCGCCCGGCGGGGCCTGGACCTGAAGCGGCGGCACCGCGAAGACCTGCTCCCCGTCCAGCTCCAGGCGCCGCCTGCTCGTGGCCGCGATCCTCAGCCCTGGCACCGCATCGAGCAGCTCGTCGACCATCGCGGCCACGGCGTCGACGAGGTGCTCGCAGTTGTCCAGTACGAGCAGGCCAGGGGTCTCGCCGAGCACGTCGACGACGAACTCGCGGGGATCGCGCGCGGACTGCTCGCCCAGCGGGAGCGCACGGGCCACCGCCTCCGGAAGCCGTCGCGGATCCTGGAGGCCGTCGAGCGGGACGAACCAGACGGCGTCTCCCGTCGCGTCCGCGTAGGCGTTCGCCGCCCGGATCGCCAGGCGCGTCTTGCCGGCGCCGCCGACGCCGGTGAGCGTGACGAGGCGGGCGTCGCGCAGCAGCGCGGACAGAGCGTCGAGCTCTCGTCCTCGCCCCACGAACGCGCTGCGCGGTTCCCTGATCATGCCGTCCCCATCGTGGCTGGGATTATTGCACGGGGTCCCGGAAGACGCTCCCGCGTCGCCGTGGATCCGGGGACATCGATGGCGGCGGACCGTCACACGGGAATACCGTGGTCCTACGCGATGCTGTGCTCTGGGCGGACGGCACTCGCGGTCCGTATGCGAGACGAGAGGAGACCGCGCATGGAAGGTCTCGAAGTCACCGTCCTGCTGGGGCTCACGATCCTCACGGGCGCCCTGCTCGCACCGCGGGTCCGGCTCGCGCTCCCGCTCGTGCTCGTGATCATCGGCCTCGCGCTGGGATTCGTGCCGGCACTGCGCGAGATCCAGCTGCCGCCGGAGACGGTGCTGCTGCTGTTCCTGCCAGTCATGCTGTTCTGGGAGAGCCTGACCACCTCGCTGCGGGCGATCCGCCGCGACTTCCGCTACATCCTGCCGATGAGCACGCTGCTCGTCGTGGTCTCCGCCTTCGCCGTCGCCGGCATCGGGCTGCTCTTCGGGCTGCCGTGGGAGACCGCCCTGATCCTCGGCGCCGCCGTCGCGCCGCCCGATGCGACCGCGGTCGCCGCCCTCGGGCGACTGCTCCCGCGGCGCATGTTCATGAAGCTCAAGGCCGAGAGCCTCACCAACGACGGCACGGCGCTCGTGCTCTACGCGATCGGGATCTCGCTCGCGATCGGCGGGCACATCAACCCGCTGAGCGTCACCTCGATGGTGATCGTCTCGTACCTGGGCGGCATCGCGGCGGGTGTCGCCGTCGCGGCCCTCGCGTTCCTGCTGCTGCGCGCGGTCTCCTCGACCATCGTGATCAACACGACCCTGCTCCTGGTCCCGTTCGTGGCGTTCCTGCTCGCCGAGCTCATCACCGCCTCGGGCGTCCTCGCGGTCGTGGTCGCCGGCGTGATCATCGCGTACGTGTCGCCCACCGTGACCACGGCGCAGTCCCGACGGCAGGCCGAGTCCGCCTGGCCGTTCGGGGTGTTCCTGCTCAACGGCGCGCTGTTCGTGCTGATCGGACTCGAGGTGCAGTACGTCGTGCACCAGATCTCGGCCGGTGCGATCGGGCGTCTCGTGCTCGTCACGCTCGCCGTCTGGGTCGCGCTCCTGGTGGTGCGCTACCTGTTCCAGCTGCTCAGCGTGCCGTTCTACCAGCGCACGGGGCCCCGCCCGCCCCGCGGCGTCCGAGCGCGCTCGCGGGTGCTGAGCACGTTCGCGGGCATGCGCGGAGCCGTCTCGCTCGCGATCGCGCTGTCGGTGCCCGCGGGCGCCGTCGCCGGGGGAGCGCTGGACGGCCGCGACGAGATCGTGTTCGTGACGGCGGGCGTCATCCTGCTGAGCCTGCTCGTGCAGGGCACGCTCCTCCCGGCGATCGTGCGCTGGGCGCGGATCCCCGCCGACCAGGGCGAGGTCGAGGAGTACGAACTCGCCGAGCGCACGATCTCGGGGGCGGCGCTCTCCGCGCTCGACGATCTCGCGGTGCGGTTCGAGGTCAGCGACGACGTGCGCGACCGGGTGCGGTTCGAGGGCTACCAGATGCTCGAGTACACCAACGCGCGCACCCTCGCCCGCGAGCAGGCCCTCGTGGACGCCGAGGTCAAGGCGCTCGATGAGATGCTCGGTCAGCCCGACCCGCTCGCGGCGGGCACCCAGCCGGAGGAGGACGTGTCCGGATCCGAGGGCATCTCTTCCGCGGGCATCGGATCCGACGGCATCGGCGGCGAGCCGATCGACGTCGGCGGACAGGATGCGGCGGCCGGATCCGCCCCGCGCCGCACGCTCATCGAGGGAGCGACCCTGCAGATGATCGCGACCTCGGAGGACGTCGATCTCCTGCAGCGCTCCCCGCTCGTGCGCCACGAGGAGTTCACGCGCCTCAAGCTCGGGCTGCTGGACCGCAAGCGGGAGGTGCTGCTCGGGCTGCGTCGCTCGGGGACGGTCGACGACCTCGTCGTGCGGCGGATCTCTGCGCGGCTCGACCTCGAGCAGCTCCGCCTGCAGGGGCTCGAGGAGTTCGACTGACGGGGCCGCGCCGCTCGCCGCCTGTCCTACTCCCGTAGTACGACGGGCGGCGAGGATCACTCTGCGGAGGGACGCGACCGGATCCGGCCGCCACCTACCGTGAGGACATGGCCGACCTCCTGAGCTCCTTCCTCCTCACCCCGTGGGCGCCGCTGCTGATCCTGCTGTTCTGCTTCCTGGACGGACTCTTCCCGCCGGTGCCGAGCGAGACGGTGGTCGTCGGCGCTCTCGCACTGGCCTTCGCGACGGGGCCCGCGGCGACACCGACCGCGATCCTGGTCCTCCTCGCCGCCGGCGTGGGCGCGGCGGCCGGCGACAGCGCGGCGTACGCGATCGGCCGACGCGTGGGCACGGAGCGGTGGGCCTGGATGCGCCGCCCTCGCGTGGGCTCCGCATTCGCCTGGGCGGGGGAGCGCCTCGCCGCCCGCCCTGCCGTGTACCTGCTCGTCGCGCGGTACATCCCGGTCGGGCGGGTCGCGGTCAACATGACCGCGGGCGCGACCCGGCTGCCGTACCGCCGCTTCCTGCCGCTCTCGCTCGTCGCGGCCGTCGGCTGGGTCGCGCTGAGCGCCGTGATCGCGTCGGTCGCCTCGGCCTGGCTGGGGCACTCGCCTCTGCTCGCCGCCCTGGTCGGCGTCGTGCTGTCGATCGTGATCGGGGTGCTGATCGATCTCGGATCCCGGCTGATCCGCCGCGGTCGCGCGAGGCGCGCCGCGCTGTCCGCTCCCGGCTCAGGGATCGAGCAGGAGCTCGTGACGACGGGAGCCCGCGCGGAGCTGTGACGCCGTGTGACGGGTCGATTCGGAGGGCGCTCCGAGCCCCTCGTAGCGTGGTCGAGTCCCCCAAGAGAGGAACTCACAGCCATGTCCCGCAAGCTCACCACCGCGCTCGCCGCCGCCACCGCGGCCGCCGCGCTCATCGTCTCCCTCGTCGGCTGCTCGTCCGCCTCGGGCGCCGGATCCGACCCGACCTCCGAGTCGGGCAAGACCGTCAAGGTCGGCGTCGTCGGCAAGAGCGACCCGCAGTGGCCCGCCTTCGTCGCGGCCGCCAAGAAGGAGGGCATCACGGTCGAGCTGGTGGACTTCGGCTCCTACGAGCAGCCGAACCCCGCGCTCGCCGAGGGTGAGCTGGACCTCAACGAGTTCCAGCACATCGTCTACCTCGCGCAGTACAACGTGAAGTCCGGCAAGGACCTGCAGGCGATCGGATCCACCGCGATCTACCCCCTCGGCCTGTACTCGAAGAAGCACAAGAGCGTGAAGGAGATCCCGTCCGGCGGCACGGTCGCGGTCCCGGACGACGCCTCGAACCAGGCGCGCGCCCTGCTGGTGCTGCAGTCGGCGGGCCTCGTGAAGCTGAAGTCGGGCGGCACCGCCCTCTCCGACGTCGCCGACGTCGACACCGCGGCCTCCAAGGTCAAGGTCACCCCGCTCGAGGCCGCGCTGATCCCGACCTCACTCCCGGACGTCGACGCGGCGATCATCAACAACGACTTCGTCAAGGACGCGGGACTCACCTTCGCCGACGCCCTCACGCAGGACGACGCGAAGGACGCGAGCGCGCAGCCCTACGTGAACATCTTCGCCGCGCGGGCGAAGGACAAGGACAACCCCACGTACCTGAAGCTCGTCGAGATCTTCCAGAAGGACCCGGCCGTGCAGGCGGGCCTCAAGAAGGCCTCGGGCGACATCGGGATCCCCACGGTCCTCTCCGCCGCCGACCTGCAGAAGGTGCAGGCCACCGTCGAGTCCGACGTCAAGGCGCACAAGAACTGAGGCCCTCGGGCCTGCGACGGGGGATCGACTCCCGCCGCGCATGACAGAGCCGGGCGATGGGGAACAGCGTCGCCCGGCGCCGCGTCGCGACAACCCCGTGACGCAGAACCGAACCGGAGAACCCATGCCGATCGTGAGCCTGCAGGGCGTGACCAAGACCTATCCGCCGACCGTGCGGGACGGCGCGCCCGTGATCGCGGTCGACGACGTGTCCCTCGACATCGCCCAGGGCGACGTCTTCGGGATCATCGGATACTCCGGCGCCGGGAAATCGACCCTGGTGCGGCTGATCAACGCGCTGGAGCCGACCACGAGCGGGCGCCTGATCGTGGACGGGGTCGACCTCACGACGCTGACCGAGCGCGAGCTGCGACGGGTGCGCAGCGGCATCGGGATGATCTTCCAGCAGTTCAACCTGTTCTCCGCGAAGACGGTCAGGGCGAACATCGCCTACCCGCTTGCGCTCGCGGGCTGGGCGAAGGCCGACATCGAGGCGCGGGTGACGGAGCTGCTCGCGTTCGTCGGGCTCTCCGACAAGGCCAAGGCGTACCCCGAGCAGTTGTCCGGCGGTCAGAAGCAGCGCGTCGGCATCGCGCGCGCCCTGGCCACCCGGCCCGCCATCCTGCTCGCGGACGAGGCGACGAGCGCCCTCGACCCGCAGACCACGCACGAGGTCCTCGAACTGCTCGCCCGGGTGAACCGGGAGCAGGGCGTGACGATCGTCGTGATCACGCACGAGATGGATGTGATCCAGACCCTCGCCACCAGGGTCGCGGTGATGGAGAACGGGCGCGTCGTCGAGCAGGGCGAAGTGTTCGAGGTCTTCTCGAACCCCCGGAACCCGGCGTCGCAGCGCTTCGTCGGCACCGTCATCAAGGGCATCCCCACTCCCGCGGAGCAGGCGTCGCTGGGAGCGCGCCACGACGGCAGGCTCGTCACGTTCTCGTTCCGCGACGGCGATTCCTCGCAGGCCCAGGTGTTCCTGGATCTCGCCGAGGCCGGTCTCGCGTTCGAGCTCGTCTACGGCGGGATCAACGACATCCGCGGTCGCGCGTTCGGCCATCTCACGCTCGCGATCCGCGGTGCGGACGCGGCGATCGACGCCGCCCTCGGGAAGATCCGGGAGCACGCGACCGTGACCGAGATCGGATCCGACGCCCCCGCGGGGACGACCGGCGCGGAAGGCGGGGTGCGCTGATGGATCGCCTGATCGAACTGCTCCCTGATTTCTGGCAGGCGGCGCTCGAGACGCTGTACATGACCACGTTCGCACTCGCGATGGCGGGCGTGATCGGCACGATCATCGGCATCGGCCTGTACGTCACGCGTCCCGGTGGTCTGCTGCCGAACCGTCCGGTGAGCATCCTCATCTCGTTCCTGGTGAACTTCTTCCGGCCGATCCCGTTCGTGATCTTCATCGCCGTGCTGCAGCCGTTCACCCGGATCGTGATCGGCACGGGCATCGGCATCAACGCAGGCGCCTTCGCGATCGGCGTCGCCGCGTCGTTCGCGATCGGCCGCATCGTCGAGCAGCACCTCATCTCGGTGTCGCCCGGGGTGATCGAGGCCGCGCGGTCGATGGGCGCCGGCCCCTGGCGGATCCTCCTCACGGTCGCGATGCCCGAGGCGCTCGGGCCGCTGATCCTCGGGTACACGTTCGTGGTCGTGGCGCTCATCGACATGACCGCGATGGCGGGACTCGTCGGCGGCGGCGGCCTCGGTGCGTTCGCCCAGGTCTACGGCTTCCGCCAATTCGAGCCCGTCGTGATGTGGGCCGCGATCATCCTCATCGTGGTGTTCGTGCACCTCGTGCAGACCTTCGGCACCTGGCTCGCCCGCCGCATCATGCGGCGCTGACCTCTCGCGGCAGGTTCTCGCGGCAGGTTCGGGCGGCAGGTTCGGTTCCAGCCGGCTGCGTTTGGGGCGGATCCGGTCGTTTTGGGGCGCACCATCCCCGGCATCGCCGGCGTGACGCGCCCCGAAACGCGTGATCGCGCCCCGAACCGGAGGGGGAGGTCGAGGTGGGGCGGGCGCGGGGTCAGGGCGGAGCGCGGCGCGCAGCACCGGGACGAGCATCTCCGCGGTGGGGTGACCCGCCGGGCCGTCCGGCGTGCGGTACACCCGGCACGCGAGATCCTGGATCGGCACGGATCCGGGCAC